>JAIRYM010000119.1 GCA_031267615.1 Dysgonamonadaceae bacterium | reverse complement strand
AAATAGCCTGTCGGATAACCGGTATAGAGAGAATCAATTAAATCTCTCACTTGTTTCGGTTTCCATACAAATGGACGCTGAATTTCCGGAATAGCAATTTCTTTTGATTTAATTTCATTAAGAACTTGCTCTACACTTTTGTTTGACACTGAATACAATTCTGCCATATTTCTTTGATTTAATGTTTTATCTTTTAAGACTACAAAGATATAACTATTTCGTGTTTCTTCCGGTAAAAACACGAAAAAAAATCAACTGCTGAATTTTTTACATTCTAATTCCCTTATTTTGAGCCACAGCCTCTTTCTTTTGAACATCTTGAAATCTTTCCCTAAACCAGTCCAGAATATTTACCCCATTCAAGTTTAAACGGAGTTTTTTGGGGTTATCCGGCTCATTATCAATCTTGAGTTTCACATCTTCCGCCGTAAACTTCTGCTTATGTTCCGGCGAAAAGAAAGAAAAAGATTTGGCTGTTAATATTTTACCGGCAAACAACGCCTTAATGGACTCAACCGCAAGACCTATCTTCCGACAAAAATCGGCTATACGAAGCTGTTCCTTCATCATCGGGAACAAGTCATGTATCAGGTTTAATTCTTCCTGCGCCTTGTACGGCTTATAATCCTGTTTGGCTTTTTGCAGTTTAGCTTCGACTGTTACTAATTCCTCTTTTTTATTTCGCACATGTTTGTCTATATCAAGAAACTTTTCTCTCGCTTCATCCTTGCGGTCGTACAAATCCCGAACTTTCTCATAGACTTCGTGTTGCTCTTGCTTCTGTTTTTGGATGTCTTCTTTCAGATGCTCGTTTTCAACATACAACTCCCTGTAAAATTGTTGTGTCGTGATATGCTTTGCTTCCGAACCCTCAATACCCCGTTGCAATCCATATTTCTGCATCCGTTGGGCGTAACTGTCCTGATAGTGTTTCAATTTATCCCTTGCCATAATGTCATCGGTGCACAGACGAACGGCATTGGGATTCTTCTTCCGGTATTTCTTCTTACCGTCCTCCTGCTTTGCAATCTTAGCTTTTCTTCTTTCACCGGAAACAATCGGGACTACGGTTGCGTGTATATGAGGCGTTTTCTCGTCCAAGTGCAGGACTGCCGACACGAGATTATCCTTGCCGAATGTTTCTCTCAACCAATCTGTATTATCTTTACACCAATCATCAAGTTTGCCGGATGCCTCGACTCGCTGCATATCTTCGGGAGTACCCGAAAGCATAATCCGCAACGCCCGAACTTGGTTTTTACTGATTTTGCGTTTGATGTTCGCAGATTCTATCCGGTGCCGGATAGCTTCCGTCCGGTTGCTTACTCCTTCAGGAAATGTTATCAATTCGCGATTCAGATATGTGCGGGTCTTGTCCGCATTTTTCGGGTCAATCGTCCGTTCAATATGAGCGGATGTTCCGATATCGTTGCCCGATGCCTTGTTGAGATGAAGTACTGCATATCCCATTTTGTTCGATTTTATTGTTGAAAAATTTGATTGAAATTTTTTATCCGACTTCCTTTGGGGAAGTCATCAGGGGGAGTCCAGAGGGGGAACGCCTTTGGCTTATTAGGGCTTTTTTAGCGTTACGGAGTAATGCGTGAAGAAAATGCCCTAATAAGCTATGGCAATTTTTAAATTGTCCCCTGCAGTACGTCTGCTCAAAGTTTGAAACCCTTGCGCACCTGCTTTTGAGGAAGCTGTTTCTTGCTGCACAAGTGTTCATTCAAGTCTTTATGCTTGGCGTAAAATTCCGATTGGTCGGTAACATTCGGATAACAGGATTTCAATTCCTGAACTGTCCGTTTTCCTTCTTCGTCGTTGTCTAAAAAAGTAGCGATGCTTCCGTATCCGGTCAGAGATTTTTTTATCTTTGCCAAATTGATTAATGAATTGAGGACTATCACATCGGCTTTGGATTGTTGCCAATTTTTCATTGTCAGGAACGAAAGGTAATCCATAAAACCCTCAAACAGTTTTTACTATAATCCACTTTCATGCTTGCATTATGGTCTTCCCTGAATGGAGAATGATACATGCCATAACTATCGTTGTCTTTTGCCGGATAAATGCCTGAATCGGCAAGGTAATCCCATATCGGGAACTGATTGATTATTTTTGAGTCCAAAATTTAATGTTTAATTGATTGATATTTTTTTCTTTCACGGGAATAGTCATATTCCGCTAAATACTGCTTTACTTTATCGCGTGTATATAGAATACAGTATAAAGTAAAGTATCTCCGATAATCCCGCCGAAACTTTACTTTACTCTATTATCTATGCACCCGAAGTAAGGTAAAGTGATTGTCAGTAATGATAGTTGGGATTAAAACCGTATTTCTTGGCGGTATCCTTTGTTATCATGCGTTTGTTCTCAAGGAAAGTCTTTAGCTTACACAACTTGTTTCCGCCATAGATACATCCGATGGTTGCATACCCGCGTTTGAGAGCTTTCATCAGGTCGCTGTAACCGTACCGTTCCGATTCGGGAAAAGTCGCTTCCAATGCCTGCCTGTGCTGTTCGTCTTTCAACTCTGAATAGTCAAAAAATTGGGATTCGTTTTTGTTCTTATCAAAACTGTATTCATCAATTAATTCAGGCAAAGCATCTTCATTAATGCGGAACGCAAACGGTTGAAAGTCCATTGCGCGGATATGGATAGCCTGAACGGTGCTTATGTTGCTGTCAAATTTGTCTTTGGCGACCTCCAAAACCGTTTCGGCTTTGTTGTTCAACTCCATTCCAATATGCCCGCGAGCGTTCTCATCCGCCTTGTTCTGGTGCAGAATGGTATGAATGTGAATTTGCCTTTCATCCGTCCATTGCATTAGTTTGGAAATGATTTTTGTCGATTCGCCGGGACTGTTGATGTCGTACACCATATCCCGGATGCCGTCAATAATGACCAATCCCAATCCTTCCGTGTTATAAATCGCCGTTTCTACAATCGCTATGCGAATTTCAGACGTATATTTACACAAGGCAAGGAATTGCAGGTTTTCAGGATGTCGGTCAGAAGGCAATCCCGCCATGCGGACGATGCGTTTCATTACTTTTTGGCAATGGTAGGGACTTTGTTCGACATCACATACTGTTGTGCTTCCCTCGCAATTTGCATTTGCGTTTTCACCGGATTTTGGCGAAGCCAATTTTCCAGTTCTTCCTTTTCAAAATACAGCATCTTCCCCTGCGGTTTGTAGTGGGGAATCAGGTTGCCCGACGTTAATTTGTACAGGTAACTTTTCGACAGGTTGAGGAACTTGCTCGCTTCGTCAAAGCTGAAAATGTTCTTTACCGTAAAAACCATTTGTTCGAGTTCGGAAACTCGGTCTTCAATACTTTTCATCTTAAATTATTTTTGTAATTGAACAAATGGAGTGTGCACCCTCCGTTACTTGTAATCGACTACGGGGGCAAAGGTAATTCGTTAAAAATCAATTGAAATTGAGTTTTGTTTGAGGTATCAACCTATGCTCAATGTTTTTTCAGTTGTTTGACGTAACTGTCTATGATTTCCGATTTTCTGGGAGAGATGTACTTAATGCTGTCGTTGGCTGAGGATAAATCGCTGTTGTTAAGGTATTTTTCTTTCTTCGGTGCAAGTATCAACTTGTAATTGGCAATGACGGACTGCCATTCATAGGTGATATAATCGTGTGCACTTAGTTTCATCATGGAATAGGCAAGCAAGCGGTTATTGTCGGACTTCAAAGCCCCATCCAAACGGCAATAAAAGAAGTATTTAAGGATTTTGGGAGTGATTTCGGTAGTAAAGATGTGAGCGTCATTAGCGCAATCGGCTAAAATCCGAATGGCTTCATCATCCAGTTTGCAGTTGAACGGATTATCTTTGCCGACTATCTTTTTTGATGGAATAATTTCTTCTTT
>JAIRYM010000110.1 GCA_031267615.1 Dysgonamonadaceae bacterium | reverse complement strand
ATTAAAATCTTGGGCTCCGGCTCATGAACAATTACATATAACATACGTCCTTCTCTGTCTATAGTTATACCGAAAGCAGATGTTCCTAAATGAAGTTTTTTTATCAATTTCCCATCAGGAGAAAAAACATGAATCTCATCGGCATACGTGGCAATGGATTCTTTATTTTCTTCTTTTCCGCAAAACAGTCCATATATGTTTTCATTACCAAATGCAGCCGACAGATAACCCATCGGAGTTTTATTTACGATAAGGTCGTTTTTTTCTACACTGTAGTCCATCTCTTTTATGATATAATCCCCTGTGGGACAGACTGTTTGTCGATCTGTTTTGCCTCCGTCCCACGCGGGACAGACTGTTTGTGTCTCTCTTTAGCCTCTGTCCCCACGTGGACAGAGGCTAAAGAGAGACACAAACAGTCTATACCCACGGGGACAATTAATATATGGGCAACCACAAGGGTTGCCCATACAAATGCCGGTAATATATTGGAAACCGTAAGGGATGTCCCCGCAGGGACAGAGGCAAAGTATTTTTTACAGGATATTAATTTGTGAGATAAATGTCGCATCGCTCGCATCGCTCGGCATCCTCCAGTCGCCTCTCGGCGAAAGATTGACAGATCCAACCTTCGGACCGTCCGGCAAACAGCTGCGCTTGAACTGCTGACTGAAAAATCTGCGATAAAAAACTTCCAGCCAGCGTTTTATTGTCGAACCATCATATTTACCGCTAAATGCCTGACGGGCGAGAAAATATATTTTTGCAGGCGAAAATCCGTAACGAAGCAAATAAAACAGAAAGAAATCGTGCAGTTCGTAAGGTCCGACAATATCTTCGGTAAACTGAGTCATTTGTCCTTCAGAATCTGTTGGCAACAGTTCCGGACTGACCGGCGTTTCAAGTATGTCTGCCAGAACTTTACTGTCAGACTTGAAGGATTGATGTTCTGAAACTCGCTTAATAAGATGTCTGACCAGCGTTTTCGGTATTCCGGCATTGACGCCGTACATTGAGATATGGTCGCCGCTGTATGTTGTCCATCCGAGCGCAAGTTCCGACAGGTCGCCCGTACCGATAACCATTCCTCCTGTCTTATTTGCAATATCCATCAATATCTGTGTCCGTTCACGCGCCTGAGTGTTTTCGTATGTTATGTCGTGAATCTCGGGGTCATGATTTATATCGTGAAAATGCTGTTCACAGGCGGGAACAATATCTATTTCCCGGATTGAGGTTCCGAGCGAGCGCATCAGCGCTACAGCATTACCGAGAGTACGTCCGGTAGTGCCGTATCCGGGCATTGTAACGCCAAACACTGTCTTGCGGGACAGTCCGAGTTTGTCTGCCGTTTTAACGCAAACCAGCAAGGCAAGCGTAGAGTCCAGTCCACCGGAAACGCCTACCACAAGCGTCTTTGCGTTTATATGTACCGCACGTTTTGCCAAACCTGCAACCTGTATCGAGAAAATCTCTTCACAATTCTCTTCGTAATTTTCCGGTAAAAAAGGCGTCGGATTAATTTTGCGAGTCAGATTTTCTGCTGTTTCGTTTTTGTCATTAACAACAACCGTACGGTAGTTTTCTGTAACAGGATGTCCTGTAAATGTAGTATTTTTCCTGCGTTCTGAATTAAGCAGTTCAATATCTATTTCAGATGCGATTAACTGCTGTTTCATCTCGAACCTTTCTGATTCTGCAAGCATGCGTCCGTTTTCATAGACATAACCGTTACCGGAATAAACAACGTCGGTCGACGATTCGCCAAATCCTGCGGAAGCATAAATGTAACCGGCAATACAGCGAGCTGACTGCTGACTTAAAAGCGATTTGACATATTGCCGCTTGCCTGTCAGTTCATTGCTTGCCGAAAGATTGAAAATCAACTGAGCGCCCGCCATTGTGTGATACGAACTCGGCGGAATGACCGCCCATACATCTTCACATAATTCGACAGCGAATCGTCCGGAATGAAAATCAAATATTAAGTTTGTACCGAAAGCCGCTCTCTGTCCCGCATATACTATTTCCGAAACAGAAGTATCAGGATGATACGGCTCAAACCATCGCTTTTCATAGAACTCCTGATAATTTGGAAGATAAACTTTCGGAACTATTCCGTAAATCCGCCCTTCGCGACACACTACAGCACAGTTGTAAAGTTTGGAATTATGTACAACCGGCGAGCCAACTATAAAAGTAACCGGCATCTTTGCCGTCTGTTTCAGCAAATCTTCAATCGCATGCTCCGCACAGCAGGTCAGAGAGTTCTGGAAAAACAAATCGCCGCAGGTATAAGCCGTCAACGAAAGTTCTGGAAAACAGACAATCCGGATACCTTTTTCCACAGCATCATCAATCAGTTCTTTAATTTGCTTCACATTGTAATCGCAATCCGCTACTTTTACCTTCGGTATTGCAGCTGCTACGCGAAAGAAACCATAATCTTCCATATATTCTTTATTTAGTTGATTTTCACCGGCAAATTTACGGCTTTATTTTTTGAAATAATGTATAAGCAGGCAGTTTTCAATAAAAAAAACATTACTTTTGCACTTTCAATAAATTTCAAAAAACAATGAATATTTTATTATTGGGAACAGGCGGAAGAGAAAACGCGATGGCGTGGAAAATCAGCCGCAGTCCAAAACTGACAAAACTTTTCATCGCACCCGGAAACACAGGAACCGCATCATTCGGCAAAAACCTGACATTATCATCAACCAACTTTCAATCAATAAAGGAAACAGTGCTGGCGAATCACATTAATATGGTTGTTGTCGGACCCGAAGAGCCGCTCGTAAACGGTATTTACGACTTTTTTGCATCAGATGCGGCACTTAAAAACATTTCCGTCATCGGACCCTCACAACAGGGCGCACAGCTCGAAGGCAGCAAAGACTTTGCAAAATCATTTATGATGCGTCATAACATTCCGACAGCAAAATATTTAAGTATAACAAAAAACAGCATCGAAAAAGGATTTAAGTTCCTCCAAACAATGAAAGCGCCCTATGTTCTAAAAGCAGACGGACTGGCAGCAGGCAAGGGCGTACTGATTATTAACGATTTACAGGACGCAAAAAAAGAACTGGCAGCGATGCTTGACGGAAGTTTTGGCAAAGCAAGTGAAACCGTCGTTATAGAAGAGTTTCTGTCAGGCATAGAATGTTCAGTATTCGTGCTTACAGACGGCAAATCATACAAAATCCTGCCCGAAGCAAAAGACTACAAACGCATCGGCGAGGGCGATACAGGACTTAATACAGGCGGAATGGGAGCCGTTTCCCCCGTACCCTTTGCCGACAAAATATTTATGAATAAAGTAGAAAAGCGGATAATCATACCAACAATAGAAGGACTTAAAAAAGAAAACATCATTTATAAAGGCTTCATATTTCTCGGACTGATCAACGTTAGCGGCGATCCGGCAGTCATCGAATACAACTGCCGAATGGGTGACCCCGAAACAGAAGTCGTGATGCTGCGACTTAAATCCGACATACTGGAACTGTTTGAAGGCGTAGCAAAAGAAAATCTCGAAACCAAAACACTTGTAACAGACGAGCGCCATGCAGCCACGGTAATGCTCGTTTCCGGCGGCTATCCGGGTAATTATGAAAAAGGAAAAATTATCACGGGGCTCGACAAAACCCGCGACAGCATCATCTTTCACGCAGGAACCACGATGCAGGACGGACAGACCGTTACCGCAGGCGGACGAGTAATCGCCGTCAGTTCTTATGGAAAAACGACGACCGATGCGCTTGAACAATCCTACAAAAATGCCTCATTGATAAACTTTGACGGAAAATACTTTCGTCGCGATATTGGATTTGACATTGCATAAGAACAAGATTTATACATTATAAATATTTACTTATGAAAACAACCTTTTTATTCGCCTTCCTGCTCCTGTTTGGGTGCGGACAAGTTTCAAAAGAGCCGGCATTGTTGGAACATGAGGGAGACAATTCTTTCGAGAAAAAAATAACCATTGACGCAATCGACGAAAACACCGTTATGAAATATTCCGAGATCTACAGTGATGTCCGTTTCGTCAGGCTGGAGACACAGGATAACTGTCTTATCGGGCGGATTAATAAAATCATTGCTGTGGATGATAAATTCATTATTTTGGATGAACACAGTGCAAAAAAGATCTTTGTATTTGATTCCTCCGGTAAATTTCTAAATACAGTCGGCAGCAACGGAGCCGGACCGGAAGAATACGATGAACCTGATGATATGGCTTATGACGAACACAATGATGAATTATTAGTATGGTGTCACAACCGGAAAACCATCATGAAATTCAAATTAGACGGCACATTTGTAAAAAACATCAAAGTTAATTACTGGGCAGCCTCAATACATGCTGTTGATAAAAACTCCTGCCTGTTATATCTGAATAATTATACTCAAAAAGACGGGAAAATCAATGATCATAATATTTTGATCATTGATGATAGCGGCAATGTAGTATCCGGTTTGCTTCCATATAATAAAGACGGAATAAAATTGTCTCCGCCGAGTGGTGATGATTTCTTTACGTTTCAAAAAGAATTATTATTTTCTCCATATTATAGAAACAGGACATTCAAAATAAATACAGATTCGGCAAAAATCTCGACAAAATATTTTTTTGATTTTGGTAAAAACAATATTCCATCCTCTTTAATTTATTCAGTTGATACGGACAGAGAATTTGACAAAAAGATTCGCAACATGGATTATGCATTTAATATTTCCTTTGCGGAAACGGCGTCCCATGTCGTCAATTCATTTGTGTACAAAGGAAGAATTTTTTCCTGTTTTCATTCAAAAGAATCCGGTGAAACAAAATATTCATCCATTTTTATTAATGACGTACATGCTTTGGCGGCTTCGGGAAATCATTTTTCATGTATAAAAGACAGTTTATTGATTAGTTGTGCAGATCCCCAAGCATTTGTAAAATTACAGGACTTTGCTCAGGAATTAAAAAATGACGCTAAAGGTACAATGAAGAAACAGCTCAAAGGTTTCAATCCTTTCACGTCTATTTTTGGAGGTAAAGTAATTGATAATTTGCTGCAAGCAATTGAATCGTCCGACATGAAGGCTTCAAAGGAAGAAATTGATTTTATTAACAGCATTGAGGAATCGGACAATCCAATAATACAAATTTCTACGTTAAAAAAGTTTTGAAAAATATCCAGATTTTCAAGTTGGATTGATTATATTTATAAGTTTCAGTAAAAAGTTACGAGTGCGCAAACAACCGTTCTTCTGCTAATTTTTCGTATTTCGTATCTTTTTTCCCATAATTACAGTAAGGATAAATACTAATGCCACCACGGGGAGTAAAAATTCCTGTAACTTCGATGTATTTTGGTTTCATCAATCTGATTAAATCCTTCATAATTATATTGACGCAGTCTTCGTGAAACGCACCGTGATTGCGGAAACTGAACAGATATAATTTTAGCGATTTGCTTTCCACCATTTTTACGTCAGGAATATAATCTATTCTAATTTCGGCGAAATCTGGCTGTCCTGTAATTGGACAAAGGCTAGTAAATTCGGGACAGTTGAAACGCACCCAATAATCGTTGTCAGAATGTTTATTTTCAAAAGACTCCAACACTTCAGGCGCATATGTTTGTTTATATTCTGTTTTATTTCCTAATGCAGTTAATTTATTCATTGTTAATTGTAATTGATTTCAGATATTCATCCAATCCTGCTTTTCGCAGTTTGCAGGCGGGACAATGTCCGCAGCCATCGGCAATAACGCCATTGTAGCAAGTCATAGTTTTGTTGCGCACAAGTTCAAAAACGCCAAGTTTGTCTGCCAATGCCCAAGTTTCAGCCTTGCTCAGCCACATAAGAGGTGTATGAATAATAAACTGCTCATCCATAGCGAGATTAAGTGTAACGTTTGCCGAACGAATAAAAGTGTCGCGACAGTCGGGATAGCCGCTATAATCAGCTTGCGATACACCTGTTACAATATTTCTGATGCCGTGAGTACGAGCAATAACAGCAGCAAACGTAAGGAAAAATAGATTTCGTCCCGGCACAAAAGTATTCGGATAAGAATCGGCAGGTTTTTCTTCGTCAATAATAATATTTGCATTGGTCAGAGAATTATCCGTCAATCCGCTGATTACGCCTGCATCAAGCACTTGAAACGGCACTCCTGCTTCACTGGCAATCGTCTGTGCCATTTCCACTTCGAGCGAATGTCGCTGTCCGTAAATGATACACAAAGTACGCACTTCCTTAAAATGTTTCAGTGCCCAGAACAAGCAGGTAGTTGAATCCTGTCCGCCGGAATGAAGTACGAGAGCCGATTCCTGTTTAATACTTTGAAAAGTCATAAATAATTTATGTTTGTTAACGGCAAAATTAGTAATAAATTTTTTATATAAAAAATTTATTGTACCTTTGCACTTGCAATTTACAAGAAAGATTCGGGGTGTAGCGCAGTCCGGTTAGCGCACCTGCTTTGGGAGCAGGGGGTCGTGGGTTCGAATCCCGCTACCCCGACGGATAAAAAATCAGAGAGTTAAGCAGAAATGCGTGGCTGTCTGATTTTTTTATTTGCATACAATTCACCCTTTCAATTTTTCAAAATACTTAAACAAGAATCAATTTTCAACTCGACCCAAAGCGGCAAATAATCAGGCATTTGGAAAATCCGCTAAATAGCTCCTGCGATTTCCCCAAACAAATATTCGCGGTTTTGCGTACATATTGTTATAAAATACAATCCCGCCTGTGAGTAATCGTATCCTTTCAGGCGTATGCTGCGGCGATGGTGGATTTCGGGGTTGTATGTCATCTCTTTTCTAATTTTCCTCCGTATAATAGATTTTGTAGAATCTGCCGTTTTCTTCTGTGCCTTGCTGTACCGGCTTGTTTCTTTTCTGTACTTTCCATCAATTTTTCAAAATCGTTTCTGTAATTTCTGTCCCGAATAACACGAAATTCGGCGTACCTTTTCATTTGTTCGGCAGCCGCTGGAACGTAAGATGAAGCCGTTTCAACAGCGCTTTCGATGTTTTGAATACGATGCGCTTCAGACGTATCGATTCGGCGCGAATGTCGTGTTGCTGCTGCGCCTCGCGCGTTGCCTC
>JAIRYM010000004.1 GCA_031267615.1 Dysgonamonadaceae bacterium | reverse complement strand
CAGATTTGATGCAATTGTCGGCAGCCGAAAAGACTGTAATTGATAATGTCATTCAGCAAATGAGCGATTGGAGCGCCAATAAAATTAGCGAATATTCTCACAAAGATATGCCGTGGCTTACTACAAATGACGGTGATTATATCAGCTACAATTTGGCATTTTATCGTGAATTGCCGTATTCAGTCAGAGTTTTATGACGATGAAAACTAAAATAAATACGGACGTTTTAAAGAAAATCCCATTAAATAGTATAACTTTGTGGTAATTTTCAGATAAAGTTTAAATGCTGTGTCTAAAAATCAAGCTGTCAAAACGGAATTTTTAGAGAAGTCCCTTTAATTTTTTTGTATGAAAAAGTATGCTTTTTTAATGCTGTGCCTATGCAGCATTTATGCCTGCAGCGAAAAGCGTCCGGCAGTCGTCGAACGCCCTGTGTTTGATGTGCGCAACAGTGGCACTCTCGAAATTGACAAAATCGAAATGAGCGACTCGTCAACCATCTTCTACATTGACGCTTTCTTCCACCCCAACCAGTGGATACGGATATCCGGAGAAACGTACATCAAAGAAAGCGGAAGCGCCGAAAAGTTACTCATTACGAAGTCGGAAGGGATTAATCTGGATGAAGAATTTTATATGCCGGCATCCGGAGAAACATCTTTCAGGCTGTTTTTTCCACCCTTGCCTCCCGGCATCGTTAAAGTGGACTTCATTGAGAGCGACTGTCCCGACTGCTTCAAGACGTGGGGGATACGACTGTTATCCGGCGACAAAATCAAAATAGACCCCATTCCCTCAGGCTTCCTGACCGGCAAAGCCTCCAAGCCGCTCCCACCACCTTCTTTCCCATACGGAACGGCTACGTTGAGCGGAAAATATCTTGGATATATAGAAGGATACTTTATGGATGGAGATAAGGTAACCGTGTCGCTGAGCGAAATTCTGAACAGCGGCAATTCGAGCCAGCTGGAATTTCCCATCGCTGCCGACGGGTCTTTCTCGGGCGAGATTCCTTTAGACCGGCCTCAACTTGTATCTGTTGCCGGAAACCAAATTTTCATGTCGTCAGGAGAATCGCATGAGCTATATATCGACCTGAAAAAGCGCAACCGTACAGACGGACGTTACCGTACCGATAAAGAGCCGGGCGATTCCCTCTACATATACACCCGTTCGTCCGGGAACCATCTCTCGACAAGAGATGTCGAAACGCTCAAAAATGCCGGCAAGTTATACGATTACGAAACACTTTTCCCAAAAATTGCCGATATGAACTGCAATGAATTTAAGGAATACCTCCTGGGCGAAGCCTGGACAAAACTGGAAGAGTTGAAACAAGCCGGATATTCGGACAACGTATGTGCCCTGCTCGAACAAAATATAAAAACCGACGCTATCGGACTGCTTTTGAATACAACCAGATTACTGAACGGCGCCTATTCATACAAAAATAAAAAGGCACGCGATGACGCAAATCAACTCAAAAATCCCGATATCGAATACTATTCCTTCCTGAAAGAAATGGTTAACGACAAACTGGCCTATTGCCAACAATATCCCGCCCTCTTGTCTCTGTTGCGTGATAATGTCGCATTCTCTCGTCCGGAAGGCGGGACAGTATCCGAAAAATTCGCATATTTTAAAGAAAAAATTTCGCCTTTGCTGGGAACGGATGAAGGGTTGTTGTTCGACGCCGTTCATGCCCAGCTATTCGCCGCGCAGCTTCAGAAACCTGCCTTATTCACGGATGCCGACAAAGAACTCATACGGAAAACGTTTGCCGCTCAACCCGCTATCACCGACGCCCTGATAGCAGCAAACGACAGAACGCAGGCCATCATTGCATCGGCAAAGGAAAGCAAGTCCTCCGTCATTCGGGAAACGCCAAAAGTTAGCGAGGATAAAGTTTTTAACGCCATTCTTGCCGGATACAAAGGGAAAGTTGTGCTGGTTGACTTTTGGGCAACGTGGTGCGGTCCCTGCATCAGGGCGCATAAGTTGCTAAAACAGCTGAAAACGGAATGGGAAGGAAAGGAGGACATCGTGTACCTGTACCTCACCGGAGAAACCTCTCCCATAACTGACTGGTACAAGATGATTCCAGATATTCATGGCGAACATTACCGCGTAAGCGACAAGCAATTCAACTACTGGTATAAAACTTTTGACATACAGGGAGTGCCCACTTACTTTGTTTACAACCGGGAAGGGAAACAAACCTTTCGGTCGACCGGATTTCCGGGTGTTGACAAGGTAAAAGAAGAAATTGAGAAAAATTTATGATAGATTTTGGAAACAGATGACGCAAAGCCGCTTGTTAGCGGCAGTTTTATTCTATTTTTATATCATATCTATTGATAATATTGTAATCTCTATCTTTAATAATAACTTCATAACCTCCCTT
Organism: Dysgonamonadaceae bacterium; assembly: GCA_031267615.1. Classification (GTDB taxonomy): domain Bacteria; phylum Bacteroidota; class Bacteroidia; order Bacteroidales; family Azobacteroidaceae; genus Azobacteroides. Next base: position 279 of record JAIRYM010000004.1, on the reverse strand, counting down.
GCTAAGAACGAGTGAGGGTACATTTTCGTTTTCAAGAACTTCAATCAAATCAGCCGGCACACCGTTATTTTCAAATTCATTTTTACGATACGCTAATACTAAAAGAGGATATTGAGCTATCCCGAATTTTTCTATTTGATATTCTTTTCGGTTGTTGACTGATATGAGCCAATGGGGACGATTATTAACATAGTGTGTTTCAGGGTGAATTATTATACAATCCACTTGGTCGTCATCCTTTTTTCCATTGAATAGATTACCGTCTTTATTTATTAAGAC
>JAIRYM010000078.1 GCA_031267615.1 Dysgonamonadaceae bacterium | reverse complement strand
GCAATCTTCTGACCGTCCGTCAGATTCGGGTTTCTGACGAGGTACGTCTGCACCATGTCGCGGATAAATTTCTCGTATGCCGCCCGCGCTTCCTGCCGGTCGTTGATCGTCTTCGAATTTCGCGTCAGCGAGTTTTCCGCTATCGCAAACTTCGCTTCGTAATCAGCGCCGAGCCGCATAAATTCGTGATACGTTGCCGGAGGCATATAGTCTTCGGCGCCATAACCGGTCAATGTCGTTTTCAGATTAATTGACCAACTGAAAAAATCTTCCTCTGTTCTTGGGATGTAGTCTTGTGAACTCATAATCTCAATTTTTTTATTATTGTTAATACTGTTATCATTTGTTGTTAATCAATTTTTTGTAGAGTTCTGTAAAACTTTCGTAGAGCTCTGCAAATCTTTCGTAGAGCTCTGCAAAAACTTCGTAGAGCTCTGCAAAAACTTCGTAGAGCTCTGCAAAACTTTCGTAGAGCTCTGCAAAACCTTCGTAGAGCTCTGCAAAAACTTCGTAGAGCTCTGCAAAAACTTCGTAGAGCTCTGCAAAAACTTCGTAGAATTCTGCAAAACCTTTGTAGAGTTCTGCAAAATCTTCCAGCCTGAATGAAAACTGTTTGCATCCATAGCTGAATTATTATTATTTAAAAGGAAATGTTTTCGGGATTTCCCGAAACGGATCATGACATAACCCGTTGATGTTTTGGCATTTATTGGGGGGGGGGGGGGGTAAAATGGCATTAACTGACACGTCATATTGAGTATCAATTTTGAGTTACTGCTGTAAAAGTATTCGTTTGCCATTTTATTTTTTGGTTTTAACGGCACAAAGGTAAGACAAAAAAATTAAACTGCCAAAAAAAAATGAGTTTTTTGTATAATGCTCCTCTCTAATCATCGGGAAAACGAAACTTGGAGAGGATTATCAAGAAATTGAGTAATTTCAACGGAATAACCGTATTTTGCTAAAAACTCTGTTTCGCCTGTCAAGCACGAAAAACTCAATAACAAGGAAAAACACAAGTAGCCAGCCCGGAATCTGAAACTTTTCATCATAAGCGGAATAAACACGATTTTCGACTTCCGATTTGCCCATTTTGTTCAACTCTTTTTGCAATGCTTTAAGGGCGTTATTTGTGTTGTCGGTGCGGGCATACATTCCTCCGCCGGTTGCTGCGATTTCGTTGCACATCTGCTCGTTGAGGCGAGTAGTAATCATATTGCCCTCACTGTCGCGCATATAGTCATTCCCTCGTGGAATCGGACTGCCGTTTTCAGAACCGACGCCAAGTACGTGAACCTTGATTCCTTTTTCCTGTGCAGTTTTGGCTGATCCCTGTGCGTCGTCTTCGTGGTTTTCGCCGTCAGTGATAAGGATAATAGTTTTTTCCGACGATTCACCGGGCGAAAAGGAGCGCAAGGCAAGGTTGATTGCGGCGCCGATAGCCGTTCCCTGTGTCGGTACCATTGATGTATTGATAGACGATAGAAACATCTTTGCCGACACATAATCCGAAGTGATGGGCAACTGAATGAAAGCATCGCCGGCAAAGACGATCAGACCTATTTTGTCGTTTTGCAGATTGTCAATAAGTTTCGACAGAATCTGCTTCGACTTGTCGAGGCGGCTCGGCTCAACGTCATTAGACAGCATGGAGTTCGACACGTCAAGACAAATCATAACTTCGACGCCTTGACGGTGCACCGTTTCGAGTTTAGAGCCGAATTGCGGACGCGACACCATCAGGACAAACAGCCCAAGGCAAACCATCTGCAGCCAAAATTTTATATGCTGCCTTTTGACGGAAGAATCGGGCATCAATGTTCGCAAAAGCCTCATCTCGCCAAAACGTTTCAGGTTTCTTTTCTTTAAATACATGATATAGAAAAACAGCGCGATAAACGCCGGTATCAGCAATAAGCCGCAGAGATATTCGGGATGTTCAAATCTAAACATAGGTAGTTTTATGGAATGTTTTTTAAGACAGTATATTTTAATAACAGTTCTAACAGGAAGCAGGCGAGAGCGAGCAGAGCAAACAAAGCGTAATGCTCATATTTTCTGCTGTATTCCTGGACGCTCATTCTGGTTTTTTCCATCTTGTCTATTTCCTGATAGATGTTTTTCAGGGCAACATTGTTGTCGGCGCGAAAATACAGTCCGCCTGTAGTCTGGGCAATCTGTGTGAGCGCCTGCTCGTCGATTTCAACAGGTATGCTGATTATGCGCATGCCCATTGCGGTTTGATATGGATAGGGCGCTTCGCCGTGCGTGCCGACACCTATGGTATAGACACGGATGCCGAACTGCCTGGCAATCTCGGCAGCGGTAACGGGAGCAATTTCTCCTGCATTGTTTGTTCCGTCGGTCAGCAGGATGATGACTTTTGATTTTGCCTGACTGTCTTTCAAGCGGCTGACGGCGGTAGCAAGTCCGTGTCCGATCGCTGTGCCGTCAGTAATTATACCTGTTTTGACATCTTTCAGGAGGTTGAGCAGCACGGCGTGGTCGGTCGTGAGAGGGCATTGAGTGAAACTTTCGCGGGAAAATACTACGAGACCTATATTGTCTGTCTGCCGTCCGATGATGAACGATGCCGCAACGTCTTTCGCTGCTTCCAGCCGGTTTGGTTTCAGGTCCATGGCGAGCATGGAGGTAGAAATATCAAGGCTCATGACGATATCAATGCCTTCGACAGTCTGTTTGTTCCAGCTGTTTGTCGATTGGGGGCGAGCCATGGCAATAACAAGCAGCGAAAAGGCGGCTATTCGCAGCACGAACGGTGTGTGGCGCAAGTATGTCCGCAGCGTTTTCGGTGCTTTGTCAAACCCGTCGAGCGACGAGAGTTGAAGGCTTGCCTGCGCCTTTCGCAGCTTCCGGACATACCACCCGATCATCGGAATGAGCAGCAGAAGCAGCAGGAAATACATTGGATTTGCAAAAGTCATTATCTATATATTTTTTGTGGCAGCAAATTTACTGCTTTTTTTCTTAATCAGGCTGCAATTTGCAAAAATAATCTCGTCACTGTTTGATTCCCGACGAACAGGCTGTTTGATTCCCGTCACAACAGCACTGCCTGTTTTTATTTATTATACGTGAAATCCGAAGATTTTATGTACCTTTGCAGGCGTAATTATTATTAATATGAGTAAGAAAAATTTCGTATTTGGAAGGGGAAACTTCGTGATTCTCGCGCTGGCAGCAGCCATCATCATTATCGGTTTCTGTCTTATGTCGGGCGTCAAGACGACGGAAGAAGGCGGCTTTAATCCTGCTATCTTCGACACAAGGCGCATAGTTATCGCGCCGACAGTTACTCTGTTCGGGTTTATAGCAGTGGTTTTTGCGATTATGTGGAAACCGAAAGACAATGATGAAAAACAATAGGCAATGGACTGGCTGGAGGCTGTAATAATTGCAACTGTTGAGGGACTGACCGAGTTTCTGCCTGTGTCAAGCACAGGACACATGATTCTCGCTCAGGGTTTCATGGGTATCACAAGCGATGAGTTTGTCAAGGCATTCACGGTTATCATTCAGTTTGGCGCGATACTGTCGGTGCTGATTCTCTACTGGCGACGATTTCTGCAGTCGCTTGACTTTTACTGGAAACTGCTGATTGCTTTTCTGCCGGCAGCCGTGTTTGGGTTTCTGTTTAGCGATGCGATTGATGCGCTGCTGGAAAATGTAGAGATAGTTGCCGTTATGTTGATTGTCGGCGGCGTGTTTATGCTGTTCGCAGATCAACTCTTTGCACAAACATCTGCAAATCAGAATATCGGCTGGCGCAAGGCATTAATTATAGGGCTTTGCCAGTGTATAGCAATGATACCGGGCGTATCGCGCTCAATGGCAACTATTGCAGGCGGCATGTCTCAAAAGCTGACGCGGAAGAATGCAGCGGAGTTTTCATTTTTTCTTGCCGTACCAACAATGGCAGCAGCGTCAGGCTACAAAATGCTCAAGCTCTTTCTTGACGATTCAAGCCGGGAACTGCTGTTAAATAACATCAACATTTTGATCGCCGGCAATATAGTTGCATTTGTTGTAGCACTGCTTGCGATAAAGGTCTTCATCAGTTTCCTCACAAAGTACGGATTCAAGGCATTCGGCTATTACCGCATCGCAGCAGGAGCAATAATACTGATTATGCTTGCATGCGGATACAATCTGCAAATTGCGTGATTCAGCCATGATAATCCATCTGCTGTTAGGCTCAAATCTCGGCAACCGCATCGAAAACCTGCAAAAGGCGCGGCAACTGATTACAGAACAGGCAGGACGTCTTGTAGCAGTTTCCTCTGAATACGAAACAGAGCCATGGGGATTCAGTTCCAACAATATGTTCCTGAATCAGGCAATTGCAGTTGAAACAGACTTGCTGCCTGATAAAGTTCTCACTGTCACTGAAAGTATCGAAAAACAGGCAGGCAGAAAGGAAAAGACTTGCCTGCACACATACAAAGACAGGATTATCGACATTGACTTGCTGCTTGCAGACAATATTGTGCTTAACACCGACAAGCTCACTGTTCCACACCCCTTTATGCACGATCGCCTCTTCGTTATGCAACCTTTATGCGAAATCGCTCCTGACGTTTTACATCCTGTCTTTAAGAAAACCATCAGGCAGTTGCTGGAAGATTTATTAAAGAGCATTAACCAATGAATAATCAGGAACAATATATGAGGCGCTGCCTTCAATTAGCTGCTTTGGGACGCGGTTTTACGGCACCGAACCCTATGGTTGGCGCTGTCATTGTATGGCAGGACATAATTATTGGCGAAGGCTTTCATCGCCGCTATGGTGAACCTCATGCAGAAGTAAACGCCATTGCCGATGTCTGCAGTGAAAATCTGCTGAAAGAATCAACTCTATACGTCAATCTTGAGCCTTGTTCACATCACGGCAAAACTCCACCCTGTGCAGAACTGATTATAAAAAAACATATCCCTCGCGTTGTTGTCGGACACATTGATCCTTGTCCGAAAGTATCGGGACAGGGATTAAAAATGTTGCAAGAAGCAGGAGTAGAAGTCGTTTGCGGCGTATTGGAAGAAGAATGTAAAGCGATGAATTGCAGATTTTTGACTTATATAGAAAAACGTCGTCCATACATAATATTAAAATGGGCGCAAACCGCAGACGGGTTCATCGACAAAATCAGAGAAACAGGAGATAAACAGCGTCCTGTCCGTATTTCGAACGAATTAACAAAGATAATAGTTCACAAGCATCGATCAGAAGAATCGGCAATAATGGTTGGGAAGCGCACTAAACTGCTTGACAATCCGCGTCTTGATGTACGCTATTGGGCAGGGAATAATCCAGTAAAGTTTGTCGCCGACAGCAGTCGTACTCTGTATGAACAGTTGCACGATATGTATGCACAAGGTTTGCAGTCGCTCATCGTTGAAGGAGGCGCCCGTTTACTTAATTCATTTATCAACCAGCATTTATGGGACGAAGCAGATATTGAAGTAGCTAATTTTCAACTCAGTAATGGCGTGAAAGCGCCGAAAATAGACGGCATACTGACAGATATTCACAATTATGGCAATTCAAATGTTTTCAGATATTCTGCAAGATAATAAAATTGATTTGTTATTATTTATTAAAACGACATAAAATATACCGGAACATTTGAATAAGTCACTAAAAATTACTACCTTTGTGCCGCAAAAAGAACTAAATTTATTTTTTAATCCATAAAAACTTTATAAAACAATGATTAAAATAGGTATTAATGGTTTTGGTCGCATCGGACGTATGGTTTTCCGTGCGGCAGTTTACAATTTCTCAAAAGACATCGAAATTGTAGGTATCAACGACCTTCTCGAACCGGGCTATTTAGCTTATATGCTCAAATACGACTCTGTTCACGGCATTTTCAAAGGCGATATCGCTGTTGAAGGCACAAACCTTATTGTCAACGGAAAGAAAATCCGTCTGACAGCTGAACGCGACCCCGAACAGTTGAAATGGAACGAAGTTGGCGCAGAAGTAGTTGTAGAATCGACAGGACTTTTCCTCGACGACGAAAAAGCACGCAAACACATCACGGCCGGAGCAAAGAAAGTAATCCTTTCTGCACCCTCAAAAGACGCTACTCCGATGTTCGTTTTCGGTGTAAACGACAAAACGTATGCAGGACAGGACATTATCTCCAACGCTTCCTGCACAACCAACTGTCTTGCTCCGATTGCCAAAGTTCTGAACGACAAATTCGGCATCGTAAAAGGTTTGATGACAACAGTTCACGCTGCTACGGCAACACAGAAAACTGTTGATGGTCCTTCTGCAAAAGACTGGCGCGGCGGTCGTGGAATTTTGGAAAATATCATTCCGTCATCAACCGGTGCTGCAAAGGCAGTAGGAAAGGTCCTTCCCGTATTGAATGGCAAACTGACCGGTATGTCAATGCGTATTCCTTCGTCAGACGTCTCGGTTGTTGATTTAACAGTAGTTCTCGAAAAATCTGCTACACAGGAAGACATCAATGCAGCAATGAAAGCTGCATCGGAAGGCGAACTCAAAGGCATACTCGGTTACACCGACGAAGCAGTAGTATCGACCGACTTCCGCGGCGACGCTCGCACCTCTATTTACGATGCAAAAGCAGGCATCTCGCTCGATACTAACTTTGCAAAAGTAGTTGCCTGGTACGACAATGAATGGGGTTATTCCAACAAACTCGTTGAAATGATTCGCGTGATTGCCAAATAATTGAAGCGATTTATAAATTCAAAAAGGCTGTTGAATTAGTTTTCAACAGCCTTTTTGAATATGGACTGCACAATAAAATTATTGGTTTTCTTCAATATAATTAACAATATCAGAAATTTTTTATATCTTCGTATGCTAAAATATTGTTGCGAAATATAGATGTATAATTTGGAAGAGCAAGTTTTTGATTTGTCAAGCAACATCAGTGAAGTTTGGCGGTTGTTAAGAGAAGGTGAGCGTGATTGTTTGCGTGAACACGCATCAATACATTGTTTCCGCAAGGGGCAAATTATTTATTCGGTTGGCGATGAACCAAAAGATTTGATGTGTCTATTGAGTGGCAAGGTGAAAATTTACAAGGAAGGTATAGGCGGACGCAACCAGATAATCAGGATAATTAAGCCGATACAGTATTTTGCTTATAGGGCGTATTTTGCAAATGAAGCCTACCTCACAGCCGCAGCTGCGTTTGAAGCATCAAGTGTATGCCTTATTCCGATGAAAATAGTCATGGAACTGCTGCGCAATAACTTCAAGTTTTGTCAATTCTTTATCTGCCAACTCTCTGTTGATCTCGGAATCACAGAAGAGCGCACAGTTACGCTCACACAAAAACATATTCGCGGACGCCTCGCCGAATCTCTTATTTTTCTGATTGACAGTTATGGACTTGAAGAAGATAACACTATAAATATATACCTTTCCCGCGAAGATCTTGCCAATCTGTCGAATATGACAACTTCCAACGCGATTCGCATACTATCAACCTTTGTGTCAGAAAAGATTATTGTCCTTGATGGACGGAAAATCAAAGTGCTTGACGAGGAAAAACTAAGAAAAATAAGTCGGCTGGGTTAACAAGAGCTAACTTAAAAACATTTGTCTATTTTCTCTGAAAAAATCATTTATGCTTTAATTGCTACCCACAGTCGTTAGCGAGTTTTATCATTAACTGGATAATTGTATTTTTATCTAAAACTGAAAAAGTAACAAAATTTCAGGAAAACAATATATCCAGCATCGGTTTTATCCGTTTCCAAACTTCATCAACGGTAACAAAAGCAAATTTTTCTTTGCTGGATAAATTTTTGTCTTTCGTTTGCTCGGTAATATCTTCTGCTTCAATTCCCTGAAAACGCTCACAAGCATTGGGAAGCCAAAACTTTTTGTCTGCACCGTGCGGATAAATTGCAAATGACGGTATGTCAAGCGCTTGCGAAATATGACGTGGACCACCTTCATTACCTAAAAAGAAATCAGAATTGGCAATCAGAGCGGCTAACTCTCCCAAATTGCCAGCGTTAATATCTGTAAAAATTTGAGAATTATTGCCTATCGCTTTTTTTATCTGAAAAGCAATTTTTTTCTCTGCGAAAGAGCCGTAATTGAAAATCAACTGTACATCAAAGTTTTTAATAATTCTTGCCAAAAGTGCTGTCATTTTTTCCTGCTCCCACATTTTATTGTGAATACGGGTAGCAACGGCGCAAACAATAACAGGTTTGGAAAAATCAATGCCGTATAATTTCATTTTGGTACGAAAAATCATTTTCTTTTCATCGCTGACATAAATTCTAAAATTTCTATCATATTTTACTTCAAAATCTTTTTCCAATGGCTTGAGAATTGATAGTGCACGACTGATTTCATCGCCGTCAACAAGTGTATCGACTCGGTAATTGTGTATAAAATAATTGTACAATTTTTTGCGCCCTATTCGATACGGACTTTTCAACGAAAACACTGAAAACAAAACTGTTTTGAAAGTAGAACGTATATCTATAATCAAATCATATTCCGTTTCTTGCATAATTAGACGGACTTTTTCTATATAAAGCCGACAATCTTTAATTTCGCTTCTTGAAAAAGCGATAATTTTGTCAATATCAGCATGATATTCAAATAGAGGAGCAATTTCGTGATTCAGGACATAATCAATTTTTGCATCAGGAAAAGTCTTGTGCAGTGTCGTACAGATTGACGACGACAAGACTGCGTCGCCAACCCGCCGAAATCGAATAACTAAAATGTTTTTTACAGTTTTCAGACTTGATAAATTTTTGCTCATTGCTTTTCCTGTGCTCGTGTTGTTTCTGTTAAAATATTTTTTAAGTTAATAGTATTATAGCCGCTGCAAATATAATCATTTTATTTTACAAAAAAGACGGGCTGCCACTACGGCAACCCGTCTTTCAAACGAAACTTATATGAAAGGGAATTTATTTATGATGTTACTTTCAAACACTCACAGGCTCAACAGAAACGTATGACCTGTCGTTCTTTCTTTTTCTGAACGATACACGTCCGTCAATCAGAGCAAACAAAGTATGGTCTTTGCCGATGCCCACGTTCAAACCAGGGTGGTGTTGAGTGCCTCGCTGGCGAACAATAATGTTGCCTGCCTTACAGATTTCACCGCCAAAAATTTTCAGTCCCAATCGTTTACTTTGCGATTCACGACCGTTTTTAGAACTACCGACTCCTTTTTTATGTGCCATTTTTCTATATTTTTAACAGTTAAACAATAATTTCTTTAATCACAATTTGAGAAAATTGCTGACGGTGACCGTTTAATTTACGGTACCCTTTCCTTCTTTTCTTGTGAAAAATCAGGATTTTTTCGCCTTTTACAAGAGGCTGAACAATTTCTGCCGTTACTTTTGCGCCTTTGATTACGGGGGCGCCAACTTTCACTTTTCCTTCGCTCTCTGCCAACAAAACTTTTTCAAATTCTATTTGAGCACCTTCCTCACTCTCGAGGCGATTAACAAACAGTTTTTGGTCTTTTTCAACTTTGAATTGCTGACCTTGAATTTCTACGATTACAAACATTTTTTTCTGTAATAATAAATTATATCCGGGGGTGGAATGTCTTTAGACTCTTCACTTAAACTACCCTTTAAGATTTGAGGCTGCAAAGGTACAATTATTTTTTTAATAAACAATAGTTTTCTGATTTTTTTTATATGGCATTATTTTCTGTAGTAAATTTGTTTTATTTGAAAATAACATTTAACTTTGCAAATAAATAAAATATGTATATAACAACAGAGAATTTTTCCATTCGATGAACAAAATTCAAATGTTTATGATTCAGGCTGTGACAATGTTGATTGCATTGTCTGCCTGTACAAGTGAGAAGCGTTATAAGATACAGGAAATCAGTGTTTCGCGAGTGTTGATGGATAAATCGTTCGACACGCAAGACGGACAACAGATGCAAGCGCTCGTCGATTCGTTCAAAGTATTAATGGATGCTAAAATGTGCGAAGAAATAGGCTTTTCTGCACAAGATTTGGTTAAGGGTAAACCACAAAGTTTGCTCGGCAATTTCACTGCCGATGCCATGTTTGACTTCGGCAAGGAAACGTGGGGTAATGTCGATTTTGCCATTACCAATATCGGCGGTATTCGAGCGACTTTGAATAAAGGAGAAATAACTGTCGGAGAATTGTATGAAATTTATCCGTTTGAAAATCAGATCGTTTGCCTTGAACTGAAAAGTGCATCAGTTGAAAAACTATTTCGTACACTTGCCTCGAAGGCAGGCGAAGTGTTATCTAAAAACATCGAATTTGTCATAAATGGCAAAGATTTTGAATCTCTTAAAATAGGCGGCAAGCTTGTTGATAAGGACAAAATATACCGAGTCGTTACAGTCGATTATCTTGCCGAAGGTAACGACAATATGAGTGCATTAACAGAAGCAGTCACTACACTCGAATCTAACGTTCTGATTCGTGATGTGATAATTTCAAATATACGTAAACTTACATCAGCAAACCGAAAGGTTGAATCTCAATTAGATAATCGCATAAAAATCAAATGAACAAATTTATTATTTATATATTTTTATTTTTTATAGCGCTACCTCTCGCTGCACAGGAAAAATCGCTTGTCATTCTTCACCTCAACGACACACACAGCCGTATTGAGCCGATTCCTGAAAATGCGCATTATAATGCCAATGAAGGAGGAATGGCAAGAATTTTTGCTTACGTTTCACAAATCCGTAAACAAACTGACAATGTACTGCTGTTTCATTGCGGCGACCAAGTGCAGGGAACGCCTTATTTCAATTTTTTTGATGGCGACACAGAGATGGCAGTTGCCAATCTGTTAGGTTACGATGCTGTTTGTCTTGGCAATCACGAGTTTGACAATGGTTTGGATTTTCTTGCCGCTATGGTGCAAAAAGCAACATTTCCTGTTGTTGCTACAAATCTTGATTTCACAGGCACGCCAATGGAAGGGTTAACGAGAAACTATCTTGTTTTGAACAAAAACGGACTGAAAATAGGAGTTATAGGATTGACAATTGATTTCAAAGAACTGGTTTCCAAAGCCAATTACAAAGGTATAAAATACTTGGATCCAATAGAAACCGCCAACAAAACCGCCGATTTTTTGAAAAATAAAGAAAAGTGCGATTTAGTTGTCGTCATCTCCCATCTCGGCTATTATCCGAAAGAAAACAAGACGGGCGACACGCAATTAGCTGAACAGAGCCGCAATATCGACTTGATTCTCGGCGGACATACTCACACCTTTATGGAAGAACCTGTGCGCATGAAAAATCTTGACGGAAAAGAGGTGATTATCAACCAAGCAGGCGCTAATGGCGTGTATGTCGGACGAATAGATTTGACATTAACAAAATAAATATATGAAACGTATTTGGTTATTTATAAGTAAATTATCGTCTAAAATCAATAAATACTGGTTGACGCTGATTGTTTTTATGATTGTAACCCAATTTTTTGGTGATAGCAACATTCTCGACAGGATTAGTTACAACAGACAAATCAGCGAGTTGGAGTCTGAAATAAAATTTTATCAGGCAGAAAAGAAGAAAAATCAGGAAAAAATTGATGCCATTCAGAGTAATCCCGAAGGACTTGAAAAATTTGCCCGCGAACAGTATATTATGGCGGCGCCGGGGGAAGATATATTTATTATAAAGGAATAGAAATGAGCGAGAAACTACGTAATATGACGTTCTATTGCTGCGCTGTTCTGGTGCTCATTTCCGTTGCACTGTATATTACAGGCTGGAAAGCAGTGCCATATATTTATGCTGTTTCGGGTGCTGGTGTTTCAGTGTATTATCTTACATCAACTTACTCGGGCGAAAATCGACGTCTTCGACGTCTCAATTTTCAGCAAGTTATTGCTGCCTTGTTGCTGCCTGTTTCGTCTTATTTAATGTTCAAGCACCGTAACGACTGGTTTCTCGCTCTTTTCGTTTCGGCTGTTTTGCAAATCTATATCGTAACCGTAAGACGACATGAGGAAAAGAAAAACAATGGAAACAATTACAAGTCTGCAAAATAACCGTATTAAAAACGTTCTTCGCCTTTCGGAAAAATCTCGTGAAAGACGCGAACAGGGACTTTTCGTCATTGAAGGTGCAAGAGAATTAAGTCTTGCTCAATCCGGCAATTACAAACTTGATTCCGTTTTCATCTGTCCTTCCCTGTTTGCTAGAACCGACTATCCAAAAGTGACGCAAAAAATAGATTCCAATATATGTTTTGAAGTATCTGAAACAGTTTTTTCCCGAATCGCCTATCGTGAAAATTCAGACGGAATACTTGCTCTTGCTAAATCCAAAACTCATAACCTTAATGATTTGACTCTTACCAAAAATCCATTTATCATAGTTCTTGAAGCAGTAGAAAAACCCGGAAATCTCGGGGCAATTCTGCGCACAACAGATGCAGCCGCCGTTGATGCTCTGATTGTATGCGATTTACAGACAGATATTTACAACCCAAACACCGTCCGCTCAAGTGTTGGTTGCATTTTTACCGTACCGATCGCCGTTGCCAATAATGCTGAAACGCTTGATTTTTTAAGGAACAACAATATACGCAGTTTTGCCGCTGAATTACAAGCATCTTCTTTCTATCAGGATGCAGACTTTACCAAGCCCTCTGCAATAGTGATGGGAACAGAGGCAAACGGACTTTCACGATTTTGGCTGGACAGTGTCGATGAGCGCATAAAAATTGCGATGCGTGGCAAAATAGACTCTCTGAACGTATCTGTTTCTACTGCCGTGATTACTTTTGAAGCGATGAGGCAAAGAGAAACAAGTACATAATCAGACCTCTTCAGAAAATCATTTTTGAATTACTGCACAAGATCCTCTTTCACACACCGCACCGCAAGGCCGAAAGGGCGATTGTAGGAGATCTGGTAAACTTCACTCTTGGATAAAACCAAACCACCGCCGGCAGTAGCATCGAAGGCAGAACTATTATAGTAGAAGCCTTGGTTACCGGAATAGTAGAGCTGACCGAGGGCGTTACGATGACCGCCTGCGGGCATAAACAAACTGGCGCCGGAAGCGGCGTTGAAAAACAATGTGCCGATGTAAGCGGCGTCTTTTGTTGATACGGAAACAGCACTATTAGAAAGACGACTGTCGCCAACACCGTTAACGATAGCGCGCCGGTCAAAGTATCCGTCAGCGTAATAACCCAAATAACGATAATTAGTGTCGTGAGCGTTGCTGTTAATGTTGTTAACAGTTGTGTAAAACAAACTCTGCATTAATTCAGAACCGCTGGCAAACTGTGTATTGTGTAAGGAAGTAGTGTCGCCAATCATAAAACGACGCCAACCAACAGGACAAGTTTCGAGGCGATTAACTGCATTAGCTGCATTAATTTCTTTCCAGGTATCAAAAGATGTATTCTGATAAGTATAATCGCCATCCCAATCGGTAATAGGACTGACGGGCTTAGTCGGATGATAAGCCATACGAAGGTAGTTAGCGTAATTTGCTCTTGTAGGGTCAGTGTCAGTTCCTGATTTAGGTTGACTGTCTGCCAGTCTAATCGCGAAGAAAAGTTGACTCGGATTGGTACTTATAACTAATATTTGTTTACTTCAGATTGTTATGCCTGATATTTGTTTA
>JAIRYM010000097.1 GCA_031267615.1 Dysgonamonadaceae bacterium | reverse complement strand
GATTTCTACCTGCGTCCCCTGTAATGTTACTGCGCCTTTGCATCTCCCAATGGTGTTTGACAGCTCAGATGAGGGTAGTATAACTGCGGGAAATTACCCGCAATTCAGGTTTTACACCGCTGCTACTGACGGCGTGCCGCTTGCTGAAACTGAGCCGCTTGAAGATGGCACGTATTACATTTCTACTTTTGCCGACCTGTATTGCGAAAGTAGCCGCACTCAATTGACCGTAACTTTTGCCACACCCCAAATTGAGCTTCCTCCTGCGCAGAGTGGCGACCCTTGGAGTTCTACCAAATGGGTAGGCGCTTTTTGGAAGGACAACCAGACTGGGGAGCGTATTATCGCTTCAACAAACACTACTGCCTGGTCTGCTTCTATTGATTTCCCAGATGGCGCCGGTTCTTGGCTCACGCTCGACCAAAACGGCGGTTACGACCCAAACCTTTGGACTGACACCCCCGGCGATGCTGAAAGTTACCAATTTCCTGCTACCCGCAAAACCGAAGTTAGCGGTACAGGTAATATTCTTTTCCGCATTGGTGCTACAAGCACTAACCCTAATAGTCCCAATCCTGCTTACAAATATCCCGATGGCACTGTCGGCAAGCAGCCCCGTTACGCTACAATTACTTTGACTGTCGATGGTACTCTTTACACAATCTATTGTCGGCAGGGCGAGGCTGCGGACTATGTTTTTAGCACTTCTGATACTTACAACGACCCTAACGATAACACAACTTCAGGTAATGATGTGGTGCCGCGTAGTCTTGCTAAAAAGTTTTCGCCTTATAACCTTACCAATACAGATATAACCGATGGAACAAATGGAGGCTTCCACACCGGCGTAGCTGCAGACGGTATAAATTATAAAGGTAAATTTGTTGATTATCCTACTCAGGCGGGGGCAGTTTTCCAGTGGGGTATACCCACTAATGACGTTAAAATTACTTTCGCCTACAACCCTGTTAACCCTGCTACTGGTGGTGCAATCGGTTGGAGTAATAATTATTATAATACGGTTTGGGATAATATTAAAGCTGCTCAAGAAACTTGCCCTTCCGGTTGGCGGCGTCCTAACGACGGCAGTACCTCCAATTTAGTGGCAATAAGTGCTACTCCAAATTATATTAATAATAATATTTACAGTAGCGAGATGCGTCAATCTTTGTTCGCTCTTCCAAAAAATGGGAAGAATGGTATGGGTGAAACTGTTGGGCGTGCCTGGGGTTATTACGCTGACGGTTATTTTGACCGCCGCCCTATTCTCCATGGTCTTGGCACTGGTAATATGAATCTAAACACTGCTGTTTCTAATTCAAGTAAAGACGTTGCTTACATCGGTACTTTATTTTTCAATGCTGCTAACAATCATTCTCTTTTTATGCCTGCGGCAGGCTGGCGCAACCCCAACGGCGTGCTCACCAATGCGAGTATCGACGGCTTCTACTGGAGCAGTTCAGCCGAGCAGAATATTACCGGTTGGTGCTTGACCTTCGGTTATAGTAACGCCCAACTGGGTGCCACCAACAAACCCTCCGGAATGCAAGTGCGCTGTGTAGTGAATGAGTAAGTTAAAAGCACCGTCAGGCTCTCGAATAGATATATGAGATACGCAGGTGTTTTTGTTGTGTCGCCTGCACTGTTGCCGTTTTAGTTTTTTCTGCAAAAATCAGTTTTTTATATCGCAGAGAAATAATTTTTTGTATCTTTGTGGCTTGTATTAAATAATTATCTACAATATGAAAGATTTTAACACCATTTTAAATGGAATCTTAGTGCTGGCTTTAACCTCCGTATTCAGTCTGCCGTCTTGCAGTAGTGGAAATAAAACTGCTGACAACGAAGTTTGCGTTGCTTCCGATTATGCAGGTACCCGTCTGCCTTTGGCTTATATCCGTACTGATTCTCTGCTGACTAATTACAACTTTTCCAGGGACATGAACGAATCGTTGATGAAAGACGTTGAAGACCAGCGCCTTAAACTTGGACAGCGTCAGCAAAAATTGCAGAAAGATGTGGAAGAATTTCAGCGCAAATCACAAATGAATGCTTATCTTACGCAAGAAAGAGCACAACAGGAATATAACCGTCTGGCACGGCAGGAAGAAGAATTGCGGCAGTTTGCAGCCACTATTCAGGAAGAATTTGCGAGAAAACAGGCTGTCATTCAGCAGCAGTTGCAGGACACGATTTTAAGTCAGATAAAGACTTTCAATACACCGAAAAAATATGAGATGATTTTCAGCAATATCGGTTCCGACAACTTTTTTTATATTGACGAAAGTTATGATATAACTCAAGAAATTATTGAATTTCTCAACGCGCACTACAAGCCTACTGACAAATAAAATAGCTTTTTAGAATTAAAGCCTGTAGAAGCAACTGCCTGTTAAGACAGTGTTTCTACAGGCTTTTAAAAAGCAAACTTGAAACGAGGTTCTGTTCTATTTCTTAAAATACCTCTTATACAAGCCTTCAAAGCCTTTTCCGTGACGCGCTTCGTCCTTACACATTTCGTGAACTGTGTCGTGAATAGCGTCAAGGTTTTGTTGCTTTGCAAGAGTAGCGATACGCTTTTTATCTTCACAAGCGCCCTGTTCGGCAAGCATACGCTTTTCAAGATTGGTTTTAGTGTCCCCAACAACTTCACCAATCAATTCGGCAAAGCGTGCGCAGTGGTCAGCTTCTTCAAATGCGTAGCGTTTGAATGCTTCTGCAATTTCGGGATAACCTTCACGGTCAGCCTGACGACTCATCGCGATATACATCCCCACTTCGGTTGCTTCACCCATAAAATGAGCCTGCAAACCGTCCCAAATTTCCTTGTCCACGCCTTTGGCAACGCCAATCACATGTTCGTCAGCAAACTGCAAGTTACCTGTTTCAACAAGTTCTTTGAATTTCTCTCTCGGTTGTTTACATTGAGGACATCTTTCAGGCGCTTCATTGCCTTCGTGAACATACCCGCAAACAGTACAAATCCATTTTTTCTTCATAAATTTGAATTTTTAATATTAATACTATTGTTAAATATCTCTTAATTCATAGAAATATAATTTTTGCCACATTCCGAGCAGTAACCCCTGAAATAGATATGACAGTCGTCAATAACCAAATTATCAGAGTTTTCCACCATCACAGGCAGTGTTTCTTTTAAACGCAAATCGCGCACTGAGCCACACTTGCGGCACTGAAAATGAGCGTGTTGCGAAATGTCGGAGTCATAGCGGGCATTTTTCCCATCTATAACTATGGCTGCAATAGCCCGCTTTTCTTCAAACAGTTTCAAAATATTATAAACCGTCGTTTTAGAAAGAGTTGGAATTGCAGGAAACAGATTATTGTAAATCGTATCTGTCGTAGGATGAGTAAGATTACCCATCAGATACTCCATTACGGCTAACCTATGCAGTGAAGGTTTGATTCCAAACTGCATCAGTCTTTTACGTGCTTCTGTTTTTATATTCATAATAATTTTGTAACTATTACAATTTTATTTCGAGTGCAAAGTTAGGATATTTTTTTTTAATAACCAAATTTTTCTGCAACTTTTTATATCATATTTGTGCCAAGTAAAAAAAATAACCAAATTTTTTATTTTTTTACTGGTGATATATGAAAAAATTTAATTAACTTTGTGGCGTTGAAAGAATTTTTATGCTTGAAAAAGAATTGATATTTGAACGAGATCTTTTCTTTGCCTTGAACGGCAGTGATTACGGTTTGCTCGACAATTTCTTTTACCTCTATACATATAAATGGACTTGGGTAATTTTTTATCTAAGTTTCCTTTTGGTTTTCCTTGGGCATAAAAAATGGAAAGAAATCGTCTGCGCTGTGCTTGCTATTGCTTTGCTGATGTTACTTTGCGACCAGATTTCTTCACACGTATTCAAGCCGTTGTTTCATCGTTTTCGTCCTACCAACCATCCTTATTTTCAGAATATTGTCGATGTTTTTCATTATGGCGATTATGAATATCGCGGCAGCGGATACGGATTTATTTCAGGACACGCTACCAATTCGATGGGTTTTGCTATTTTCACAGCGCTCGTTTTCCGAAACAGATTTTATACGGTATCCATATTGCTTTTCGCTCTGATCATGGGCTATTCGAGAATTTATCTTGGACGGCATTTTATTTCCGACGTAGTTGTCGGCTGGGCGGTTGGGGCGCTTATAGGATATTGCGTTTACAAAACATATATGTATGCTCGTGAACATTGGGCAAAAATAAGTCCCGAAAAATCAATGCTTGTTCACTCGCATCGTGGAGCCAGTATGCTTGGCGCAATTTTCTGGTTGTATATCGTTATTTTGTTATTATTTAATAATCAATGGATAGCATTTAGATTTTATAACACATAATTTTTATTTACACATGAAAACAATATCGTTTAACGAACTTCGTCGCATTAAAGACAGTTTGCCGCATGGCAGTATCAGTCTAATAGCCGCTGAATTGGGGCTTTCGGTAGAAACAGTAAAAAATTATTTTGGCGCAGTGAATCCTAATGCTGGCACCAAGAGTGGTATTCACATAGAACCAGGTCCTGATGGAGGAATCGTTATTCTCGACGACGCTACCATTCTGGAAAAAGCGTTGATTATTCTCGGTGAAAGCAGTCATAATGTAGCATCGGTTACCGCCAGCGTCTGATTGACGCAGATTCAAATTCAGGTAAAATGAATCAAATAATCTTCCTGTCAATTTTCTTTATAATTTATGTTGCAGGGAATTATTATGTTTACCTGAAAGGACAGAAAGCGCTGTGTCAGAATTGTTTGTTGCCTAAAATCTTATACTGTGTCTGCTTTCTGCTTTTTTCTCTTGCTTTCCCTGTTGCAATACTTGAGCGCAACACTCTACCGCTCACTCTACTCAAGCTGCTCTATTTTGTTGGTTGCTCGTGGCTTGGAGTGTGTTTTTTCTTAGTTGTTTTATTCGCTCTTTTGTCTATCGTCCTTAAAGCCAATACTATTAAAATACAAGTCTTTGGTGCTTACGCGCTCGCTCTGACTCTTTCCTGCTATGGATTATGGCGTTTCAACCATCCGAAAATTGTTGAGCAGGAAATTGTCATAGCCAAACAAGCAGGCAACCTGCATGAATTAACGGTTGTGGGCATCAGCGATTTACATCTCGGAATGGGGTTAGACAAAGGCTGGCTTAAGCGTAAAGTTGAGATGATCAACACCCAAAAGCCTGATTTGGTATTACTTGCAGGAGATTTGATCGATAATACTATTCGTCCGCTTGTCGAAGAACGAATGTATGAAGAACTTCTTCATATAACAGCGCCTATGGGCGTTTATGCTTGCACAGGAAATCACGAATATATGGGTAGCGGTATGGACAAATGCCGTGATTTTTTTCGTCAAGCAAATATTAATCTTTTAGAAGACACAACCGTCATTGTTGACAGTAGTCTTTGTATTATCGGACGCAATGATATCAAGGGAAGCCCACACCGCAAACCGCTGTCAGACATTGTTTCTTTAATCAATAAATCGTTGCCTATAATTCTGCTTGACCACGAGCCGCATCATCTCGAAGAGGCTGAACTGAATGGCATTGATTTACAATTTTCGGGGCATACCCACAACGGACAAATATTTCCGATAAACCTAATTGTCAAAAGTATTTACGAGATAGGACACGGCTACGGACGTCGCGGGCAGACGCATTATTTTGTTTCTTCGGGACTCGGAATCTGGGGACCTCTTTTTCGCATCGGCACAGACTCGGAACTTGTTGTGTTCAAGATACGGTTTTCATCTGAATAACTGTAATAACAGCCATCACTGACAATAACGTGGTCGATAAGTTGTATACCAAGAGATTTCATTCCTGTTTGTATGCGAGAAGTCAGATTGTCATCGGGAATGCTTGGCTGTATATTGCCTGACGGGTGATTATGGCAGATAATCACTTTTGAAGCAAGCGCAGTAACTGCCTCGTGGAAAACAAGTTTGATGTCCACACTTGCTTCCGATACACCGCCCTGACTGATTTTTTTGCGTCCGATAATGCGGTTGGCATTGTTCATAAACAGCGCCCAAAATTCTTCGTAAGGAATGTCGCAGAGCAATCTTTCAAAATATTGATAAATCTGTTTGCTGCTTATTATTATGTTGCTTTCTTCAACAGTTTCAAATTTCCGTCTTTTCCCAAGTTCGAGAGCAGCGACGATACTGATTGCTTTCGCCTCACCAATTCCTTTAAAATTGGAAATTAGATGTTTAACCGACAGTTTGCCAAGTCCGTTGATATTGTTGCTGACAGATTTCAGGATTCGTTGAGACAGTTCAACAGAAGTTTCATCACGATTACCCGAACCAATAATGATAGCTAGCAATTCTGCATTACTCAAGGCATCAACGCCTTTCATTAGTAATTTTTCACGCGGCTGGTCTTCCGGCGACAATTCTTTGACGGACAATTTAAATTGTACGCTCATATCAGGTTGGGGTTATGGTTATTTTTATTTACTTCGCTCTGCCGATATACGAGCCGTCGCGTGTGTCGATTTCGATGAGTTCGCCTTCGTTTATGAAAAGCGGAACACGAACTGTTGCTCCTGATTCAACTGTTGCGGGTTTGGTAGCATTGGTGGCTGTATCGCCTTTAAAGCCAGGTTCGGTGTAAGTAATTTTCTGCTGAACTTTTGTAGGAACGTCAGCATAAAGCACAGTTTCGGTATCGGCGTCAAAAACGACTTCAAGCACCATACCTTCGAGCAGAAAATCCACGCCGTTGATAATGTCGTGAGCGATAGGGTGCTGTTCAAAAGTTTCCTGATTCATAAATATAAAATCAATACCTTCTTTGTAGAGATACTGATAGGGACGGCGTTCTACACGGACGTCTTCAAGTTTTTCGCCGATGTTGAAGCGACGGTCGATAACTCGTCCGTCAACTACATCTTTAAGCGTTGTACGCATAAAAGTGTTACCTTTTCCGGGTTTTACGTGCAGAAATTCAACGACAAAATAGAGTTTGCCGTCCATACGGATACAAGTTCCGTTCTTAATGTCTTGAGCATTTATCATAAGAAATTATTTTCTGTTGATTATTTTCTGAATTTTAGGCTACAAAGATATGAAAATTATTCCGAAAAATAAAAATATTGCTGTATTATCAATAAAAATTTGCATAAGTGAGAAAAAAGTATTTACTTTGCATTTTCATTGTGTAAAAGGTACCTTAGCCGAGTGGTTAGGCGCCGGTCTGCAAAACCGTTGACAGCAGTTCGAATCTGCTAGGTACCTCTCACCTAAAACAAGTTGATTGCGGCGTAAATTCAATTAAATAATGGAACATTTAATTGGCAAAACCCTACCCGAACTCGCAGCAGTTGTGCAACGAGTAAGTTTGCCCGCCTACACGGCAAAACAGATTGCCTCTTGGCTTTATCGAAAGCGTGTACGCTCAATTGACGAAATGACTGATATTTCGCTTGCAGGAAGACAACGGCTTAAAGACAAATTTATCGTTGGGTGCATTGACGCTGTTAAAGAGCAGAAATCAAAAGACGGTACGCGAAAATACCTTTTTGCTGCCAATAACGGCAAATCGGTCGAAACTGTGTTTATTCCGGAAAAGGAACGCGCCACGCTATGCGTATCTTCGCAGGTAGGATGCAAAATGAACTGTCTGTTTTGTATGACAGGTAAACATGGCTTTTCAGGAGAGTTGTCTTCATCAGAAATTATGAATCAAATTCTGTCTGTTCCAAACAGCGAAACACTGACAAATATTGTGTTTATGGGAATGGGTGAGCCTTTCGATAATATCGGCGAGGTTTTTCGTGTGCTTGAAATATTGGTATCAGATTATGGTTTTTGTTGGAGTCCTAAACGCATTACTGTGTCAAGTGTCGGGCTTGTTCCCGGATTGAAACGCTTTCTTGATGAAAGTCGATGCCATCTTGCAATAAGTGTTCATTCGCCATTTCACGAGGAGCGCCTTAAACTTGTGCCTGCCGAAAAAGCCTTTCCGATAGCAGATATAGTTGCTATGCTTCGTGAGCGCGATTTCTCGCATCAGAGGAGGGTTTCGTTTGAATATATCTTGTTTGGCGGAATGAACGACAATGACGAACACGCCTCTGCTCTTGTCCGTATGTTGCGCGGGATGGAATGTCGAGTAAATCTGATTCGTTATCACGCCATTCCTTCTGTCAATTTGCCTGCAACACGAGAAGACAGAATGATGGCATTTCGCGATTTTCTTAATTCATACGGTATCACAGCAACTATTCGTGCATCGCGTGGTGAAGATATTTTCGCCGCTTGTGGAATGTTATCGACAAAAAATAAAAATCAGGCTAATCTTTAAACAGTTTCCCTTCGCGTTGCAGTTCTTTCACAACAGCGTCAAGCGTTCCGTTGATGAATCGCGGACTTTTTGGCGTACTGTAATAACGCGACAAATCTATGTATTCGTTCAGCGTAACATTAACGGGAATTGAAGGGAAATTAAGCATTTCGGAAATGGCTATTTGCATAATGTATAAGTCGATTTGTGCCAGACGTTCTATGTCCCAATTCTCAATTAGACAGGTAATGCGCTCACGATTTTCTTCACTTTCGAGTATAGTGTACCGCAACAGTTTGATGGCATATTCTTTGTCCTCATCTTCGCGGAACATTGGCAGTAGTTTGTCGTTGGGACGGCTTTCTGCCGTAAAATGTTTAATCGACTTCAAAATGAATGAGGCAATCATATCCAAGTCGTCAATCCAATAAATGCTTTTATTTTCAATCATTTCGATGAAATCTTCATCTTCTATGATAAGGTTTTTGAACGTTTTACACCAAAATTCCTTATCGGTGTCATAAGAATCTTCCTTTGTTATGTATTCAACGTAAATTGCTGACTCAAGAATTTTATTCAAAAGATTTCTTATGAAATGAGGACTGTCGTCAGCCCAAAACGTACCTTTTTGTTTTGCGAAGTTGCACAGTTGTTCGTTATTCCTCAACTGTTCTGAAAAACGATTGTTGTATAGTCGACTATTTTGATTGAGTTCTACACTCTGCACTTTACAGTACTTTTTGTTCACGCGCCTTTGTCCTTCGTTACTCAACAGAACGATAATCAGCAGAAGGTAATTATATAAGTCGTAGGCTTTATTCATACTCAACAGCAACTCTTTTTCTGCTGCCTGCAAATTTCCGTCGTTCCTCTGACTGTAAGCATAGAATATCTGAAGAACTTTTATGCGGATTAAAATTCTGTTAATCATTTAATGAACATTGTTTTGAAGTAGCAAAATTACATAATTTTTTTGAAACTGACAAGTTTATGTATATAAATGATGATTTTTAACTGTTCTTTCTGTTGAAACAGTTTCTGCAAAGTGGCTGATATTTTTCTTTTTCGCCGAGCAGTACCAATTTTTCATCGCTCACAAGACGGTTGGAAAACATTGCTAGCCTGCCACATTCAATGCAGATTGCGTGAACTTTTGTGATGTCGTCGGCGATAGAGCAAAGTGCAGGCATCGGACCGAAAGGTTTGCCTTTGAAATCCATATCCAAACCTGCAATGATAACGCGAATTCCCTGATTGGCAAGTTGATTACAAACTGTCGGCAATCCGTCATCGAAGAATTGAGCCTCATCGATGCCGATTACATCGATGTATGCCGAAAGCAGCAGAATATTTCCCGAATGTTCAACAGGCGTACAAGGTATCTCGTTCATATCGTGCGACACGATGCTCTTTTCTGCGTAACGAATTTCCATTGCTGGCTTGAAAATTTCAACGTTTTGGTGGGCAAACTGCGCACGGCGCAAACGGAGAATCAGTTCTTCAGTTTTGCCTGAAAACATCGAGCCGCAAATAACTTCAACAGATCCACTACAGGCAGTTCTATTCAGATGATTTTCACGAAAATTATGTTCAAACATTCATTTATTATAATCTTTTACCGTACTGCAAACGTACAAAAATAATTTGAATTTATTACGTAATCATTGACGTATATTTCAATTTGCGTTTTATCACACCGTGAAAGCGGAATAGCCATGCACAACATAATAATACAAGGAGCACTATACTGACTACGTTTACAGTAGATTGGTATTCAAACCAGACAAAAATAATTATTATATTAATTATTAATTGAATAGATGAATATATTGATGATACAAACAATTGAGAAAATTGCATCTCATTTGACAATATCTGAAAGAAAAACATACGATGCGCCTTAAAAATATTCTTTTTCAGTATTATTCTATAAACAATTGTTCCAACGGTTTCAACTCCAAAAACAGCGAAGAACAATATCCAAACTAACGAATCAGTTGTAATCATCAATTGTATCAGCAAATAGACAGCCCACAACGCTATCGACATGCTGCCAATATCACCCAAAAAACAGACTGCTCTTTTTCTGAAATTAAAATACAGAAAAATCAAATTCGGAATTATGGCAAACCATATAAAATCAGGGCAGACGAAAGATAATAGTTGCAGGTTGATATACTGCAAACACAACAGAAATATCAGATAATACAAACCAACCATTCCGTTAATACCGTCCATAAAATTGAACGTATTGATAATTCCTACACAAACAATCATTGCAACAAGAATAGTCCACGACGGAAGACATGCAAACGCCTGTATGTCAACAAAAAGTAAAGATATGCCACTAAAGTGGCATAGAGTGCGCACTCTATTTTTCAGAGACACTATATCGTCCCAAAAACTGACCAGACAAATCAGTGTCAATCCGATTAGGAAGTACAGATTTTTCGGGAAATGAATCGCCATATAGCATATTCCTGCTATCCAAAACAATATGCCCGCTCCGCGAATCGGCGTACCTTTGTGAGAACTTCTGGTATTTGGCTTATCGACAATGCCATACCTTCTTGCAATTTTAAAATAGACTAGTTCTACAGCAAGCAAGAATACAAAAAATAAAAAATAAGACATAAGAGTAAGAGGGTTTATAAAGTGATTTTTTAATTAAATACCAGCGTTTTTGCTGCTTACAAAGGCATAACAAAGTACGTCCCGAGTTGGGATTGTCGAGAGCCCTGATCGTTATCTGTGTCAAAACGACATCTGCGAACAAAACGATGAACGCAACAAGAAAAAAAATCTTCTCATTGTATAAAATGTTAAAAACATAAATTGTTTTGTGATGCACCCCAAATGTTTTGCCAACATTCCCAAATCCAGAGAGATTGCCCGGATACATTTTTCTGGGCGAATTATGACATAACTCGCTTATATTTTGTCGTTTATTGTGCGGGGGGGGGGGGGGGGGGGGGGGGGAAAAAAAAAAAAAAAAACAAAAAAAAAAAAAAAAAAAAGTTTTGGGGGCCCCGCGTGAGACCAGAAAAAAAAAAAAAAA
>JAIRYM010000024.1 GCA_031267615.1 Dysgonamonadaceae bacterium | reverse complement strand
TCCGACTGGCGCAAAATGTTTTTCGTGTCGCTCGGCGCTTCCGCTCTGGGCGGATACGAAACCGTTAATTGGGACAACAAACTGCTTCCCGACGGCGCGACCATCGACAACAAAGACAGTTTTTTATATGGCGGCGCTTTGACGCTCGAAATGGAAACTTATCTGTCAGACCGGATTGTATTTCTTGTAAACGTTCGGGAACGCTTGCTCGGCGGCTCATCCGTCGGAAATCTCAACACGCAAATAGGGTTGGGAATAAAATGTTATATATAACATTTTATACCTTATGTTGTGTAACTACCTATGTGGTATATCTAAGTTAAAAGGCTAAACATCAATAGGTTTTAACATCTGACTGCAACATAATTTTCCAGTTGTTATTATTAAAAGAAGATATAGTTATTATATTGTCAAATTTTTAAAATTATCATTGTATGTTAGAACAACTAATTTCTGAAAAATTTCATTTAGTGAAGCATTTGAATGCTCCCTTACTTGAGGAGCGTATGCGTTATCTGCAGCATATACGGGCAAATGTTAAGGACGACAAGGATTACTTGTTACGTGTCGCAGTTCAGATGTTAAGAACCGTTGAATTTTTACATCTCAAAGACAATGATTCCTCTTTGGTATCTGTTAAAGCCATAGAAGAGTTTGCAGAAGAATGGAGACGAACGGGATTGAACCGTTCAAAGAAAGCACCTTACAGTGAAGTAAGCAAGAATAAATTGCTCACTTCGGCTATTAAATGGCTCAAACACATAGGACGGCTGGAAGCACTGATTGATGATTCCGCCCCGATTTTCAATGAATTGTTCAAAAGGGCGTACACCCGAAGGAAAATGG
Organism: Dysgonamonadaceae bacterium; assembly: GCA_031267615.1. GTDB lineage: Bacteria > Bacteroidota > Bacteroidia > Bacteroidales > Azobacteroidaceae > Azobacteroides. The sequence goes on along the minus strand of JAIRYM010000024.1, from coordinate 1,953 downwards.
TTACAGCTCCTTTATTGGAAGAACGGGTTGAATACCTTCAATACTGGAAAGATAATGGCGCAGCGAGAAATACGTTAAGAACAATTGCCGAATATGAGCTTCATATCATTAAGTATCTTTCAATTACCCGTTTGAGAGTCATCGGTTCAGGGGAAATAAGAAAAGCTTCTCAAATATGGGCTAAAGAAGAAAATGTTACAGGAAGGACCATCGAATATTCTCCCAATAGCGAGATGCTTTTTGTCAGGTATGCGAATGGCTGGTTGGGGTTCATGAACTGTCTCAACAGAGAAAAAGAAATGTATCCTTTTGAAGATATGGCGGTTGAATATTTGGATTATTTGGAGTACACCCGTGGATATTCAACCGCGACGACCAAAGGCAGGTATAAAGTATTAAAGAAAGCATTCCATTTGTTAGGGAAACAATGCCAGTCATTATCGCAAGTAACACCAGTCCATATAGATCGCATTATCGCTGACATGGATGAAGACAGGAAGATATCCAGACGAAGCATTGCTGATTTGGCCTCCATTCTCCGTTCATTTTTCCAATACGCCGGGCAGAAAGAGTGGTGTTTGGGGAATATTGCAAATTCAATCAAATCCCCACGGATATATTCTGAAGAGACGATACCGTATGCTCCTAAAAAGGAAAATATGGAACTTGCCGTGCAATACTATAATATCGACAGGAAATCGGCAATCAGGAATTATGCCATATTGCAAATTTTTGTGGTTTACGGCATACGGACTTGCGAATTGACCAACCTTAAATTGGAGGATTTGGACTGGAGGAAAGAGTTATTATATTTAAGAAGAGCGAAAGGATGCCGTCCACAGAGTTTTCCATTGGTAAGGTCTGTAGGAGATGCTATACTTCGTTATCTCAAGGAGGTAAGACAAAATGAAAGCCGTTCCGAATATGTATTTCTTTGTATGGACGCTCCATACAGACAGATGTCAACTTCTGCCGTTTATAAAGTTGTCAGTGATAGCCTCAGGCAACAGAATATAGTTCTGAAGCATTATGGTGCACACAGCCTGCGTCATGGAAGTGCCACTCTTTTGGTGAATTCGGGTTTTACGATGAAAGAAGTCAGCGAATACCTGGGGCATCAATCACTAAACGCTACCCGTATTTATGCGAAGGTGGATCTTCTTAATCTAAGAAAAGTAGCAGATATAAATTGGGAGGGCTTGTTATGACTATAGGAGAAATCATCCCGGTATATATAACTTATCGACAGTCACTTGGTGAGAAGTTTAAAACCAACGGGATCGTCTTGACCGGATTTTGCAGACACGTTGGATCTGATGTTGAATTGGATTTGATTGATTGGAATATCATATCTGAATATTTATATGCACCAAAAGGAAAAGTTACCTCCTTCCTGTTTGGCAAATACTCTGCACTGAAAGGTTTCTATGCGTGGGCATTATCAAGGGGATATGTTGCAAAAGTTCCTCTATCGCAGGAACTTCCGAAACAACCGGCACATATGATCCCGTACATATACAGTGACCTTGAGTTGAAATCTTTATTTGAAAGCGCCTTGACATATCAGAAGAGGAAGGGGCACATGATACCTTATGTGACACAGACAATCCTGATAATGACATATGTATTAGGATTAAGAAAACACGAGGCGCTGGTTTTAAAATTGAAAGATGTGGATATGCAGGAATCATTGGTGGTAATCCGTGAATCAAAGTTCTATAAATCAAGAATCGTTCCATTTAATGAAGACGTGAAGCGTCGTATGGAAGAATATTTGGAATGGCGTGAAAAATCCGGATTTCCGCAAGAACCGGAATCGGCTTTATTTATAGATGACAGGGCATTACCGGTTAATATCCACACTTTTTCTGCCTGTTTCAAACACATTAGAAAAAAGGCTGGAATAAGCCGGGATGACGGTGGGATTTATCAACCAAGAATCCAGGACTTACG
>JAIRYM010000047.1 GCA_031267615.1 Dysgonamonadaceae bacterium | reverse complement strand
GTTGACGGTGATTTTATCAAACTTGATACCAAACCAAGCGACGATAATAATGTTACATGGACGTCTCCTGACAACGGATCTATTGCCGATATGAACACGGAAGACGCCAACTATCAGGTCTCGGGTACCGCTACTTCTGTCAGCGGGACTGTTGCTGCCAACGGCTACATCTATTTCCGCATCGGTCTTACATCTGTCAATGAGAATAACAGCCCTCCCCGTTACGGACGCATTCTGCTTAGTTATAACGGCAACAGTAAACAGCAGTTTCTTTATATCAGACAGGGCGAGGAGGCGGACTATGTGTTTCGTAAAGAAGATACTTATGGCAGCAGCTCGACTGCACGCGAAAAAGCCGTAAAGTTTAGTCCTTATAACCTTACCGCTCCTGAACTTCCAGACGGCAGTCCTTACTACAAGGATATTGACGTCAACGGCGGTGAGTTTGTTGATTATCCTACTCAGATGGGCGCTTTTTTCCAGTTTGCTAACAACACAAATAAGCGTCGCGCTTATCATCCAATTACTGATAATTTCAGCAGCGTTTGGAACAACACTTATAATGACCTGGCCTATTATTGGGAAAGTTCTCCTACTGCTCTCAAAACCGATCACGAAACCTGTCCTGTTAATTGGCGTCGTCCTAACGACGGCATTACTGATAATGCTCAGGGAATATCATCCAACGGTAATATCGCTGTCAGCGAAATGCGTCAGTCTTTATACGCTGTTCCCAAGGAAGGTGTTATTTCTATGACTGAAAACACTGGTTGCGCCTGGGGTTATTACGCTGACGGTTACTTTGACCGGCGCGCTATCGTTAGCAGTGTTGGCGTTAATAATGTTTCTAAGAGCGCTGTTTCTGTATCAACTAAAGACGCCGCTTATATCGGCACATTATTTTTCAATTCCACTAACGGTAACCGTTCTTTATTTGCGCCCGCAGGCGGTGCCCGCGTCGGTAATATTGGTTCTCTCTACTATTCCGGTAACTACGGCTTCTACTGGAGTAGTTCTTCCAACAGCTATGAGACCGGCTGGCACTTGGGCTTCAAAAAAGGTGTCGCAGACCAGAGCAGCGACACCCGCAGCTACGGCTGCGCGGTGCGCTGTGTAAAAGAATAAAGAAAGTTTTGATTTTCCTTTAACGATTAACCCTGTTAAGTTTTCAAAGACTTAACAGGTTTTTTTTTTACTGACGACTGAAAACTTTTATGTACCTTTGCAGAACAAATAATCAGGCAAAATTATGAAACAACTTGATACTCAACTTATGCATCCTGCAGAACAGATCAGGGTGGTTATTAACCGGATCTACCGGAGCGGGCTGACTACAACTTCGGGCGGAAATATCTCAATCCGCGACGAGAATGGCGATATTTGGATTACGCCCGGCGGTGTGGATAAGGGTTCGCTGACAACAAAAGATATTGTCTGCGTGAAAGCCGACGGCACGATTGAAGGTATTCACAAACCTTCATCCGAATTTCCGTTCCACAAGGCTATATACGAAATTCGTCCTCAAGCTTCGGCAATTATTCACGCTCACCCGCCCGCATTAGTTTCGTTCAGCATTACAAAACAGATTCCGAATACAAATATTATTCCGCAGGCTAAAAACGTTTGCGGCACAATCGGTTTTGCTCCTTATGACGTTCCGGGCAGCGTGGATTTGGGAAAGAAAATTGCGTCAGAATTTCGGAAGCATCCCGATTATAAGGCTGTTATAATGGAAAATCACGGAGTAGTGCTGTGTGGTAACGATTTAATGGACGCTTATCAGCGGTTTGAAACGCTCGAATTTTGCGCCCGCACGCTGATTAACGCCAAAATTCTTGGCGAGCCGGTCTATCTGACAGACAGGCAGATAGACCAGCACGAAGAGGCTATTCCACATAATTTTCCCGTGTTTATGAATCCTGCTTATCCGTCTGACGAGCGTGCAATTCGCAGCCAGATTGTTGGAATAGTGCGCCGTGCCTGCGATCAGGGACTGATGATAAGCAGTTACGGTACGGTATCTGTCCGCTGGCGGGGTAACGATTTCCTCATAACGCCTCCGGGCGTTCCGCGCTGGGACATTGAGCCGCATAACATTGTGCAGGTAAAAGGCGGTATGATTGAGGCAGGAAAACTTCCGAGCCGTTCTGTCGCGTTGCATCAGGCAATCTATCAGAGCAATCCTGAAATTAACTCGATAATTCTCACGCAGTCACCTCATCTGATGGGCTTTTGCACTTCGGGCGTTAAATTCAATGTTCGCACAATTCCGGAAAGTTGGATATTGCTGAAAGACGTTCCTGTAGTAGATTTCGGTACGCAATATGAAAATATTCAGCAAATTGTTGAATCACTGAAAAGCGTTCCTGCAATTCTGTTGGCAAATGATTCCGTTATCGTTACAGGTGATGCGTTGCTGCAAACTTTTGATCGCCTTGAAGTTGCTGAATTTAGTGCAAAATCGCTTGTTATGTCGCGATCACTTGGCGTTGTAAGCCCGATTTCAGACGAGGAAGTAGAAGATTTGCGTGTAGCGTTCAAAGTACAGTAGATTGCAATTTAAACAGTTTTTCACAAATGCAAAGTCGAGATTTTGATTTGGCAAATAGAAAAATATTTATTGTTGCCATTTTTTTTCTGTTGATTTTTTTTTATATCGGCAGGCTGTTTGTATTACAAGTGGTTGATAATAAATACAAAGAAGGTGCAGACAGTAACGCATTTTTTAAAAAAACGCGCTATCCGCCGAGGGGTGCCATTTATGACAGAAACGGCGAATTGCTTGTATATAACCAGCCTTCCTACGATGTTACCGTCATTATGCGTGAAATGCGAGATGCGAAAAAATTTGATACACTTGCTTTTTGTGATGCAGTCGGCATTAATATTGAATATTTCCGCAAACGAATGGAAGACGTGCAAAACCGCAAACTCAACAAAAATTATTCTTCCTATAAGCCTCAAATATTTATAACTCAATTAAGCAGTCGTGAATACGGCGTATTTCAACAGTATGCTTTCAAGTTCCCTGGATTTTATGTTCAAAGTAAAACTATACGCGAATACGGTTATCCTAATGCTGCCCATGTGCTTGGTTACATAGCCGAAGTCGATAAACGGAACCTTGAAGACTATAAGGAAGAATACTATGTGAAAGGAGATTATATAGGAAAAACAGGTATCGAAAAACAGTATGAATCCGACTTGCGTGGCGAGAAAGGCGTAGAAATTTTACTGCGCGACGCTCACGGACGAATAAAAGGTACTTACGAAAATGGTATTCACGACAAAGAACCTGTACAGGGAAAAGACTTGACTCTTTCGCTTGACATTGATTTGCAGGCTTATGGCGAAATGCTGATGCAAAATAAGATGGGCAGCATCATAATGATTGAACCTCAAACAGGCGAAATACTCTGTATGGTTTCTGTACCGACTTACGACCCGTCAATACTTGTCGGCAGACAGTTTAGCGATAACTTCAAAATTTTATCTAAAACTACAACCAAACCGTTGATAAACCGCGCCGTGAACGGTACTTTCCCGCCCGGCTCAACTTTTAAGCCTGCACAGGCGCTCGTTTTACTCGAAGAAAACATCATTCAGCCTTCAACTGCTTATTCATGTCATCACGGTTTTCCTTTGGGCAACGGACACCCTGCCTGTCACGGACACGCTTCGCCGCTTGCTCTTTCTGATGCTATCGGAACATCGTGTAATTCTTATTTTTGCTGGGGACTGAAAGCGATGCTTGATAATAAAAAGTACGGCACTATTCAGAAAGCTATTGACACTTGGCGTGAACGTATGAATGGACTTGGGTTCGGACAACAGTTGGGAATTGACTTGCCGGACGAAAAACGAGGCAGAATACCCGGCAGCACGCTTTACGACAAATGGTATAACGGAAGATGGAATCCGTTTACTGTCATCTCTAACGCTATCGGACAGGGAGAAGTGGAAGCTACACCGCTGCAAATTTGCAATCTTGCGGCATCTATCGCCAATCGCGGATTTTTCTATACACCCCATATAGTAAAGAAAATAAAAGATACGCCTCTTAACGAAATCTATACAAAACCGCGATATACAGGCGTTCCGTCTGATAAATATGAATGTATAGTGGACGGTATGCGTCTCGCCGTAACGCAGGGAACTTGCAGCAACGCCCGTATTCCTGATATTGAGATTTGTGGAAAGACAGGCACGGCAGAAAATTTTTCGGGCAAAATCAAAAATAAAGATCATTCGCTGTTTATGGCTTTTGCTCCAAAAGACAATCCTCGTGTAGCGATTGCTGTTCTCGTCGAAAATGGCGGATTCGGCAACACTTACGCAGTACCAATCGGACGCCTGATGATAGAAAAGTATCTTAATGGTAAAATTGCAGACTATTCCGTTCCTCTTGAAGAGAAAATAAAAACGTCAGCAACAATACTTTCGCGTTATGTTTTACCGAAAAAGTAATTACCTTTGCATACTTAAAATTTTAGTATTGTTATGAATAAACAGACAATAAAAGGCAGTGAAGCATTGCTTGAAGCGTTGCTGAATGAAGGCGTCAATACCGTTTTCGGCTATCCGGGTGGACAGGCGATTCCGATTTACGATGCGCTGTATGATTATAAATCACGAATTAACCACATCCTTGTGAGGCACGAACAGGGCGCTACTCACGCGGCAGAAGGCTACGCCCGCGTTTCAGGAAAAGTTGGCGTATGTATTGTAACGTCAGGTCCGGGTGTTGCTAACACTATTACCGGTATCGCTGACGCAATGATGGACAGTACGCCGATTGTTGTTATCGCAGGACAGGTTGCAGCAGATATGCTTGGAACAGACGCTTTTCAGGAAGTTGATGTTATTGGCGTTACACAGCCAATAACGAAGTGGGCGTATCAGATACGAAATGCAGACGAAATTTCGTGGGCGGTGGCTCGTGCTTTTTATATTGCATCGACAGGACGCCCCGGACCTGTAGTACTTGACGTAGCAAAAAATGCACAACTCTCCCAGACTGTATATAAACCTGTTAAGATAAACTATATACGCTCATATATTCCTTTCACTGACATAAATCAGGAAAAGATTGAAGAAGCGGCGGCTCTAATCAATTCTGCAAAGAAGCCATTTGCACTGGTAGGGCAGGGGGTTATTTTGGGAAATGCCGAAACAGAACTGCTTGATTTATTGCGTAGAGCCGATATTCCTGCAGCCTCTACCATGCTTGGACTGTCCGCTCTGCCGTCTGCCGAGCCGCTGAACACAGGTATGCTCGGTATGCACGGCAATGTGGCGCCTAACTTAAAAACCAACGAATGCGACGTGCTGATTGCTATCGGTATGAGGTTTGATGACCGTGTTACAGGCGATTTGAACACTTATGCAAGACAGGCGAAAATTATTCACTTCGATATTGATTCGGCAGAAATAAACAAAAACGTAAAGGCAGATATTGCTGTGATTGGAAATGTAAAAGCGACTTTACCTGCCGTTACAAAATTGTTAGACAAAAACGAACATCGCACGTGGCTCAATGAGTTTTACGAACTTTACAGCAAAGAAACAGAGAAAATTATCAATAAGGAAATTTTCCCGAAAGAAGGCGATATTACTATGGGCGAAGTTGTTCATCAAGTGTCGGAAGCGACAGGCAACAATGCGATTTTAGTAACAGATGTCGGACAAAATCAGATGTCGGGGGTGCGTTATTTCAAATACAAACAGTCGCGCAGTGTTGTAACGTCAGGCGGTGCAGGCACAATGGGTTACGGACTTCCTGCCGCGATAGGCGCAAAGTTTGGTGCACCAGACAGGACTGTTTGCCTGTTCTGCGGCGACGGCGGTTTGCAGATGACTGTTCAAGAACTCGGCACGATTATGCAATATGGCGTCAACATAAAAATTATACTGCTCAATAACAATTATCTTGGTATGGTGCGGCAGTGGCAGGAATTGTTCTGGCAGCAACGCTATTCCGAAACTGAAATGCACAATCCCGATTTTGTAAAAATTGCATCGGCATACAATATATCGGGCAAATGCATTTCCCGTCGAGAAGAACTTGACGCCGCTGTCCGCGAAATGCTCAATACACAAGGCGCGTATCTGCTTGAAGTTCGCGTTACGCCAAAAGGAATGGTTTATCCGATGGTGCCTGCGGGAGCAAATATTACAAATATTATCTGGAATTAAGACTCGCCTGAAGGCTGATTGTGCCTTTTGAATTTCACATAACGAGGCACCATAGGTTCATAGTCGTTGCGGTCCCAAAGTGTACTCGTTATCATCAAGTCAGCACTGTAACGATTACAGGCGATAGGTACATTATGGATACGACACTGGCGCAAAAGCATCTGTATGTCAGCCTCGTGTGGTTGCGGACTCAAATCGTCAATCAAGAAAATAGCGAGTTGAATTTCGTGGCGGACAACCATAGCCGCTATTTCTGCATCGCCGCCAAGCGGACCTGAATTCATGCAGATTATTTCTGTATTGATACCCCTTGTTTCAAACGCCTGTCTGATAAGTCCGCCGGTAGTGCCTGTACATACAAGTCTGTGATATGACAGCGTTTCGGCATTGAAAAGCGCCCATTCTACCATATCAGCTTTGCGTTGGTCGTGCGCAACAAGCGCAATAGTTAATTTTTTATTCATTGTTTTCTTATTAAATATGTGAGCCTGACACCAATGACTTGATTATGTGAAGCCTGAAAAGTGTCGCTGCGTGTATTGTTAAAAATATCTGAAAGTCCGAAAAAATAATTACCGTCAAGGATGAACGAACCTGAACCTGTACGAAATTCAAATCCTGCGCCGCCGCGTATTCCATAGTCGAATCGCCGCTGAACAGGAAGATTGTAATATAAAGCAGTTCTTGATTGCGATTCTTCCACTTTGCCGAGAGACAGTTCGCTGTCTTCCATTTCAAGCACTTTTTCTGACAGAAAGTAACTTATTTGCGGTCCTGCATTGATGAGAAAACGTATTCGTTTACCGAGATTAAAATACACTTGCGTCATAACAGGAAGTTCGATGTATGCGAGCGAGCGGGCATAACGATTGATATAAGCTGTATCTGTACGTTCTTTCCAGCCTCGCATTGAGTAGTTGAGTTCGCCTGCAATCCCGAAATGGTTTTCTGAAATGTAACGAACAACCAGACCGCCTGTGTATTGTTGCAAATTTATTTGAGGAACACGAATCTGTGTATCAAAACTGATCTTGGAAACAGTTATTCCGCCGTTAACGCCGAATGACCATTCGGGAACAAAAGTCTCGCCGGATATTGTTTTAAATTCTGCAAGTCCGGATATGGATACAGAAGCCGTATCCTGCGCTTTTGTAAAGGTTGCAAAGAATATGAATATTAAGCCTGCGATGATATTTTTATAACTCATGATCAGTTTATTACATTTCTATGAATAGAAAAATCATTTTGATAATCAACAAAATAAAGTCCTGTATTGACAAAACCTCCCCAGTTATTCACGCGTTCAAAGTGAAAGCAGGTTTGAATACCATTGTATTTAAATTCGCTGATTCTGTCTTCAAATGTAGCGCCATAGCGGTCGAGTGCCTGAATAAAAAACATTCCAGTATCATAACCAAGTATGCTGTAGCGAGGAAATGTATTTTCCAAAATACGGCTATACCATTTGTAAAATGTTTTATAAAACGTTTGCACTTCATTACTTAACGGATTGGAATAAAAACCAGAAAAGAATGTTGTGTTAAGTTTTGAAAAATCTTCTGAAAGAGCTTGCTGTGCATCAATTTGCCAGCGAGTGTATCCAAACAGTGCGACCAGATATTCGGGATGTGGCTCTGAAATGGCTTTCAAGGCGGCAATCAGCCGTTCATTCGTTTGACGTGAATCGTTGTCAGGCACAAAAACATTTCTTTTTACAGGAGACAACTGAGATTTAAGTTTATCAACCGTAATATCAGAAGTTGAAATTGTATTGAAAGAGATTTTTCTGCGTTGCAAATCGCTTTTCAGTGCGTTGATAAATTCCATTTTATTGGCAGAATTTTTGTTATCCGAAATAATGAAGATATTATCATTTTTATATTTTTCGGCAAAAGCGAGAGAAGCCTTTGAATATAAATAAGATTGCGGAGTATTGATTTGATAGATTCGCGAATTGTAGTATGGCTCGTCGCTTTCGGAAGTGAACGGAATGACGTATGGAATATCGCGTTCGCCTGCAAACTGAGAGATTTTTCTTATCTGTTCAGATACTCCGCCGATAATCAGATGTACGTTTTGGATTTCTTCTTTTTTGAGAATGTCAGAAAGTCCGGCGAGTCCGGAACCGATGTCATATACCTGTAAATCAACTGAAATACCTTTGCTTTTTATTTCTTTCAATGCAAGCAGAAAACCTTCGTAATATTCCACCATTCTGTCTTTTTTGTCTTTTGTCGAAAAAGGTAGCAGCAAGGCGATACGAACAGGGCTGACGGCTTTAACCGGTTTCATCTGTGTAAGTAATGAGTTGGTCTTGTTGTTTTCAACTGCTTCATTGTCACCATGTACAGGTGTCGTAACTCTGTTCACAGGGATACGGATAATTTTCCCGATCTGAAAAGTCTGTACAGACAGTCCAGGATTTACCGAAAGTATGTCTTCTCCTTTCATGTCATATTTCTTCGACACACCGTAAAGAGTTTCCTGCGGCTGTATGGTATGAAAAACATACGAGCCTGATTCCTGCGGAATTTTCAGTTTCTGTCCTTCTCTGACAACAGTCCTGCTGTCGGGATTCAGGCTGTAAATATCGTCCATTGTAACGTGATACATTTGGGAGATGGAATAAACAGTCTGTCCGCGTTCTACTGTATGAAGAAAAAAATCATTATCCGATTTTGCGTAAAAAACAGCGGAGCAGGAAATAAAAAGCAGCAATACAAATCGTTTTAACATTATATTAAGTCTGAATAACAGCACAAAGATATGGTTTTTTTTACATTTTTCCTGCTTTTTTGTTTCATAAACCATTTTTTGTCTTTTGTCTTCCGCAAAATGGTAAATCTTTGAATATATTTCATTTGCCTGCTGGTGCGTATTTTGCGCAGGTGGGCATTACTTTACTTTGCGTCGGTGAAGGTAAAGTTTTTGGCTGAGTTAAAAACAATATGAAAAAAACTTTTAAAATAATTTTTGCCGTTTCAAATTAATGTTTTACCTTTGCGTCGTTAAAATAAAAAATAAAATGGCAATCGAATACTTCTACAGCAAAAATTCTCAACTGACGCATGAAAAAGTGTGTCAGTTTATGCCACACGACCCCCCCTCGAACGGGTAACTGACAATCTATTTATATACTATGTATTAAACAGACCGAAAATTTTTTCGGGCGGTTTTTCTATGTTTTGGGATGAATGGAAAAGTTTTTCATTCATCCCAAAATTATTTGGGGGTATTTCCTTTTTCTTCGGGTCAAGCCGAATTGCTTTCGGGTTAAGCCAAATCGTTTTCGGGTTAAGCCAAATTGCTTTCGGGTTAAGCCAAATTGCTTTCGGGTTAAGCCAAATCGTTTTCGGGTCAAGCCAAATTGCTTTCGGCTCAAGCCAAATTACATTTGGATATAAAAAAATTACGATGCCTGCTGCGTTTGGTTTTTTACATGACAAACATTTTTTAAAATATTCATGTTATAAATTATTTAGGACACAATGAAAAAGATTTTTTTAACAATGACGGCGTTCTTCATGTTGAACGCATTGGGCGCTTCGGCGCAGGTAACAATCGGGTCGCTCGACAGTCCGCAGGATTTTTCAATCCTGGAACTTGTAAGTAACGAAACAGGAGGGTTGCGATTGCCGCAACTCACCGCCGCACAGCGTGAAGCTCTTGAACTGAGCAGTGATTTCAATGCCGAAAAAACAGGCAAAGCTATGGGCTTGCAGATTTTCAACACTACGACCCTGTGCGTTGAAACTTGGAACGGCGCGGAGTGGATACAGGCGTGCATCTGTCCGCCGAGTGTTACGGATGGACAGAATACCTATTCTGTTGGCTACTTCGGCGCTGCCGGCTGCTGGATGACAGAAAACCTTCGGTCAACACGGTATTCTGACGGAACTGCCCTGACAGTGGGATCTGCTAGTAATTCCACTCCGGATAAATTTGATTTAAAGTATTATAATTATCCGACAGAAGGTACAGGAGCACCAACTTCCGTCAAATTTGAAGCTCATCCTGAATATGGATTATTGTACACCTGGGCAGCGGCAAGTGGTCGCACAGGCGTCACTGTAGAAGACACCGAGGGTGTTGAACTTACGCCGGGTACAACTCAATATCAGGGCATTTGCCCCACAGGCTGGCATTTGCCCAGCGATTACGAATGGAATATGCTGGAAAAGGAGATTGCCAATGCTAACAATACCACTTACAAATATGGCGAAGGGAATACCGATGCCTGGAACGATGATTGGGGGCTGACATATAATGAAGAGTGGGATCTGATGCCAGAATACCGCGGGGCTCACGGGCTGGTAATGATGAGCCAGACCGCAGTAGTCGGAACCAGCATAGCCAGTCCTCAAGGCCAGAGCAACATTCGCAGTAACAATGGTTTCGACGCTTTGCTCGTGGGTTCCGTGGCCAGTAATAGGGCGGCTTCCTATGGCTCGCAGGCGGAATTCTGGTCCAGCAGTTCCGGCGAATCTCCGAACTACCCATGGATTCGGGAATTTTACAAGGGCAGCGCCACTGTGGGCAGGAGACAAAGCCGTGTCTCGTTCGCCCTGTTATCTGTCCGCTGCAAGAAAGATTGACAATATTACAATTAATCATTAATCCTGTTAAGTATCCAAAAACTTAACAGGGTTTTTGGCGTCTGTACTGTATAATTAAAAAATCTTGAAAAAATTGTTTTGTTCAGTCTTCGGACTAATGGTTTGTTTTTGTACTTTTTGCACAAATGACACAATTTCTTCCGATACCTTATCAATAGAGATAAAAGAAGAAGTGGTAGTATCTGCTTTTTCGAATATGCAAATCAGCGGATTGCGGACAGGTAAAATTGTTCTTAATCCGGAAGCCCTGTCGTGCCTGCCGTCGATTCAAGGCACAACAGATTTGTTGAAATTGCTTGAACTGACTCCGAGCGTGCAAAATCCGGGCGATGCAAGTTCCAATCTATATGTCCGTGGCGGCGACATAGGACAAAATCTGCTGCTTTATGCAGGCGCTCCACTTTATACATCAGGGCATCTTTTCGGCTTTTTCCCAATGTTTAACGCCGAACATACTGCATCCCTCGAAATGACTGTGTCGGACATACATGCCCGTTATGGCGGCAGATTGAGCTCTGCGATTGAAATGAGAACCAAGACTTATATTCCGGAAAAAACTTCAATCAGAGGAAATATTGGACTGCTTGCATCGCAGGCAACGCTTGCCGTTCCGCTCGGGAAAAACTTCGGACTGTATCTTTCGGGACGGCAAACGTATATCAATCTTATTGTTCAGCCACTTATTACCAAAATTATAAACAAAGGAGAAACAGACAAAATGAACGCACCCGATTATTATTTTGGCGATGCTAATCTGACACTTACAGGAAATTTATCGGAAAACGACAGAATAACGTTTGACGCTTTTCTCAGCAATGACTATTTGAATATGGTTGACGAGAGTCTGTTGCTTGACGGAACTCTAAAATGGAAAAATGCTCTGTTTTCTGCTTTGTGGAATCACAGGCAAGGCGATAACACACTTATTCAGCAGATTTATACAAGCCATTATCGAAACGACCTTGATACTCGTCAGACAGAAATGCAAATGCTGCTTGAATCAGGAATTTGCGATTATGGATATAAAAACCGGGTTTTTTTTAATATTGGCGATATTCTGCTTGAAACAGGCTTGCAATACGCATTTCATTCCGTACAGCCGCATAATTGGACAATAAGCAATGCAGGGTATATTTACAATCAAAATCCGCTTTCTAAGCAAACCGCTCACGATGCAGCCGCTTATGTTTCTGCCTCGCTGAATCTGTTGCCTCAATTAGATGCAAGTTCAGGTGTACGTTACAGCATATTCTACAATAATACTCTCTTTGCAGATATTGAGCCACGCGTAGCTTTGAGTTATCATGTGTCGGAAAACAGTATGCTTACTGCGTCGTATTGTCGGCAAAATCAGTATCTCAACCTGCTTTCTCCAACAAGCATCGGATTGCCTCTTGACTTTTGGGTGTCCGCCTCAACAGAAATGCCGCCGCAGTCGGGCAACAATTTTTCTGTAACTTATTACAAATCGATGTTCAATAATAATTTAGAATTGTCGTCAAGTCTGTTTTTTCGTACAATGAACAATTTGAACGAATATGTGCAAACAATTACAACCGGCGAAATTCAAACTTTTTCAGGCGAATTGTATGTCGGGCGCGGGAAGGCTTATGGATTGGAAATTATGCTGAAAAAGAACACGGGAAAATTCACAGGCTGGTTGAGTTATGCGCTTGGGCGTTCCGAACGGCAATTTCCTCAAATCAACGAAGGGCGCATCTTTCCAGCCCGATTCGATCGCAGGCACAATCTTTCTGTCGTAGCATCATATACTAAAAACGAGAAATGGAGTTTTTCTGCCGTTTTCGCCTATTCTACAGGTAATGCCTACACTTTGCCTTCCTCCTGGTATTTCATTGGAAATATGCCTGTCAAGGAATATGCCGCATATAACGGCGCAAGAATGCCTGCTTACAACCGTATGGACATTTCGGCAAATTATTCGTTCAACCGTGACAACGGTCTATCATTTTCGATTTATAACGTTTTTGCCATCAACAATCCGGTTTATATCTTTATGAATGTTGAACACAAAAAAGAAACAGGGCAGTTATTTATAAAAACAAGGCATAAACAATTGAGTACCATTACGCCATCTTTAAGTTGGCGGTTTAAATTTTGAATTTAATGAAACGAGAAATAAAATTTATATTATTGTTGTTTACAGTATTATGTTTATTTTCCTGTATAGAAAATCATTTCTCAAGCGCGGCTGATTATGTCCCCGAAATTGCAATAGAGGGTTGTATTGAAACAGGAACGCCGGCAAGAGTAATCCTTTCGCGTACAGTTTCTTTCAAACAGCAATTAGACACTGCTTACCTTATGCAACACGTAATTCGTTCAGCCAAAGTGTCGGTAAGCGATGGCGAACAAATCGAACTTCTCACGCTTGGGACAGACAACAATTATATGTCGCCATATATCTATTATGGAACGCAAATAATCGGCGAAGCGGGGAAAACCTATTCTCTTAAAATAGAATATGATGATCGTGTTTTTACGGCTGAAACAACTATTCCCGAACCTGTCGCTATTGATTCCTGCTGGTTTGTTAGGTCAAATGGGAAAGAAAAAGCAGGGCATATTCATATTAGTTTTTGCAATACATCAAATCAATATTATCAGATTGCAACAAGGGTTTCCGACACAGAAAATATTTTTACGCCTTGCTTGTATGGTAATTTTCCTGCAAGCCTGTATGAAAAAGGTGAAATTGTTAGTATGCAAATCAACAGAGGTCCAATACTGTCTAAAGATGGCGGAATACAGTTTCAAACTTGGTTTTGGGAAACACAAATTGTTTTTATCAAATTACGTACACAAACAAAAGACAGTTATGATTTTTGGACAAGTTGGCAAAATGAAATTCTGAACGCACAAAATCCTATTTTTCCCGCTCATACAAATCTTAAATCAAATATCAACGGAGGAATAGGTTGCTGGAGTGGGTATGGAACAATAGAATATTGTAAGATTATTCGTAATTAGAAAATAATTGCTACTTTTGCAGCAAAATTATGAACACACAGAGAATCCATCTTTCCCTTTCTCACATAGGTAGTCGCGAGTATGACTTTGTACGAGAAGCGTTTGAAACGAACTGGGTTACTCCGCTCGGACCTAATGTTGATGGATTTGAACGCGATTTAAAAACGTTTCTTGGCGAGGACGTTTACGTTGCGGCGTTGAATACAGGTACTGCCACTCTGCATCTCGGACTGATTTTGCTTGGCGTGAAAATTGGCGATGAAGTGATTTGCCAGAGTTTTACGTTTTCGGCGTCCGCAAATCCGATAAAATATCTTGGCGCTGTCCCTGTATTTGTTGACAGTGAGCGCAATACTTGGAATATGTCGCCTGAACATTTGGAACACGCTATTAAAGACAGAATAACTAAGACAGGAAAATGTCCAAAAGCAATAATTCTTGTGCATCTCTACGGAATGCCTGCAAAGATAGATGAAATCCTCACTGTTGCCCAAAAATACGAAATTCCTGTTTTGGAAGATGCTGCCGAAGCGCTTGGCTCACGATACAAAAACCGTGCCTGCGGAACGTTTGGCAACATTGCAGCACTTTCGTTCAACGGTAATAAAATTATTACAACTTCGGGTGGCGGGGCTTTGGTTTCAAAAAATGAAGAATACGTTAAAAAAGCAATTTTTCTTGCCACTCAGGCTCGCGATACTGCACCTCACTATCAACATTCGCAAGTTGGTTATAACTACCGATTGAGTAATGTTTGCGCAGGAATTGGTCGTGGGCAGATGCTTGTATTGAGGGATAGGGTAGGGCAGAGGCGTCGCAACAATCAATTTTACAGGAAGCATTTATCCGATATAAAAGGCATTTCATTTCAGACAGAGCCGAACGATGATTATTTTTCAAATTATTGGCTGACGACTATAACTATAAACCCAGTACAAACAAGTGGAATTACTCGCGAAACTGTTAGGCTGGCGCTTGAAGCAGAAAACATCGAATCGCGTCCGTTGTGGAAACCATTGCATCTTCAACCTGTTTTTTCTGATTGTTCGTTTTATGGCGACGGTACGAGCGAAGCGCTTTTTGAACAGGGACTTTGCCTGCCTTCAGGCTCAATACTGACAGAAGATGAATTAGAAAAAGTTGTGGCTGAAATAAGAAAGAATTTTACAGATTTAGTATGAAATTTATAAAATTATTTTATGAATATATTTAAACACACATACCGACGCCTGCTGATGTTTATGTGGAGGATGGCTACGAAAACAGGTTATGACTATATTACATCGTCTTCAGACGGAAAAGCAGGCAGTAAAATTGATATTTTGATATTCGGCGACAGTGCAGCGCAGGTGAAAATTGCACAATTGATAGAATCAAATGAAATACTGCCGTATCGCGTGGCTGGATTCATATCGGATTCAGACAGTGCTTCTGGCAAAACGATACTTGGGTTGCCTGTTTACAGCAAGAAAAATGTTTTAGATAATATTTCTCTGTCGGGCAGAATCGGTGCGATACTGATTGAATATAACTCTCTTGATGTCGCAGAAAAACATATACTTGCCGATAAATGTATCGAAAAAAATCTTAAACTGCTTACTTTGCCATTGCCAGAAGATATAGGGAAAAGTGGTGTGCGTGAGTTGAACAACATTCGCATCGAAGATTTGCTCGGTCGGGCGACTACCGCTATAGACACAGATAAAATCGGAGTTATGTTAAAAGGCAAAACCGTGTTGATTACGGGTGCTGCAGGGTCGATTGGCAGCGAAATTGTACGACAGTTAAGCGCATTCGAGATAAAAACGCTGCTATTATGCGATATAGCCGAGAGTCCGCTGCATCAGTTGAAACTCGAAATGAAAGACAATTATCCTGACGTGCAGCACAAAATATTAGTTGCAGATGTAAGAAACAAAGAGCGAATGCGTCGGATTTTTGAGCAGTATCGCCCCGAACATATCTATCACGCTGCTGCTTACAAGCACGTACCGTTGATGGAACAAAATCCGTGCGAAGCGGTATTGACAAATATTTTCGGAACAAAATGCGTCGCCGATTTGGCTACAGAATATAGTGCGGAATGTTTTGTTATGATTTCGACAGACAAAGCAGTTCGTCCTGGTAATGTTATGGGAGCGACTAAACGCATATCTGAAATTTATGTTCAATCACTTACAGGACGTACACGGTTTCTTACTACAAGATTTGGTAATGTTATTGGCTCGAATGGCTCTGTCATTCCGCGTTTTGAAGAACAGATACGTCGAGGCGGACCTGTAACGGTTACACATACTAACGTAATCCGCTATTTTATGACTATTTCAGAAGCCTGTCATTTGGTGTTAGAAGCTGGTTTGATAGGACGTGGCAGCGAAGTGTTTGTATTTGATATGGGTGAACCTGTAAATATTGTTGATTTGGCACAAAAGATGATACATCTTTCGGGTTATGAGCCATATAAAGATATTGATATTAAGATAACAGGACTTCGCCCTGGAGAAAAACTGCACGAAGAACTGTTTTATAATCGTGAAAATGCAGAAGATACGCCAAACAGTAGAATCAAAATCGGTGAAGTCGGCTACCATGAACCAGAAAAGGTGCGTACTGCCCTTGAAACACTTTTAATCGAGGCAGAAAACGGTGAAGATACAGCTGTAGTGAAGACTATGAAAAAGATTATTCCCGAATTTAAATCCTGTAATTCGGAGTACAGTAGGTTGGACTGATTTTATGATACTTTCCAAACTTCACCTTGCATAAGGTATTCGCGCAAATTGCGAACAGGATTTTTATCTTTTACATACTTGATTTGCGCTTCCACTTCCTCGTCATATACAAGCGCCTCTACGTCTCGAATTATACCAAGCGCGACAGGTAGCATTGTTCCATCCATCAGAGCAAGTTTCAGATGAAGTGTTGAGTCGGGCGTGTGTGCATCATGCACTAAAACGTCGTTTATAGTATAGCCGTTTTCGCCTATTGTTACGGCTTTAAGTGCAAATCCATCTTGAACGATTCCTTTTTGATTATTTTTACCAAACAGCATTTTTTCACTGTGTCGTAGAAAAATTGTTTTGTCGGTACGAACTTCTTTTAACGTTATTTTATCATTTATTCCATCATTGAAAATCAAACAGTTAAGCATAAATTCAATTACAGAGGTTCCTTTATGACGAGCAGCTTCAACTAAAATTTCGGACGAATTTTTAATATCCGTATCAATAGTTCGAGCGAAAAATCGTCCGCGAGCGCCGAAAGTTAGTTCTGCCGGGCAGAATGGGTCTTCAACTGTGCCGTAAGGCGATGACTTTGAAATAAATCCACGTTCTGAAGTAGGGGAGTATTGCCCTTTTGTCAGTCCGTAAATTTTATTGTTCAGCAATAAAATATTGATATTCACATTGCGGCGTACCGCGTGTATAAAGTGATTGCCTCCAATAGCGAGGCAGTCTCCGTCGCCTGTTGCGAGCCATACCGAAAGTTTGGGATTTGCTACTTTCACACCTGTAGCGATTGCCGCTCCGCGTCCGTGAATCGTGTGAAATCCATAAGTATTCATATAGTAGGGCAGGCGAGAGGAACAGCCAATACCGGAAATCACTGCTATATTGTGCGGTGCAACTCCAAGTTCCGCCATAGCTTTGTGCAGACTTCCAAGCACACCGTAGCCCCCGCAACCAGGACACCAGCGCACGAGTTGCGAACTTTTATAGTCTTTTGGATGAAAAGAAGATGCCATCTAATTTATTTGTAAGCGACTACAAATTTATATGTTTTTTTTGATATATGGTTGCTTTTCGTTATTTTTTCCAAAATTTCTGGCAAAAAAGCCGAGCATACTTTTGTATAAATTCATTCTGTTTTCTTCGCGAGCATAGCCATGTCCTTCGTTATATCTCACCATATAAGGCACATCAAAACCGCGTGAGCGAAGGCTTTCTACTATCTGGTCACTCTCATTGATATTTACTCGTGGGTCATTTGCACCCTGAATTACAAAGAGTGGTTTTTGTATCTTATTTATCTGATACACAGGTGAAACCTGCCGTGCAATTTCTTTTTCTTCCTTTATATCGGTATCATACCAAATTTCTTTCAGCATAGCAAGATACGGTTTCCAATAATCAGGAATAGATTTCATAAATGTAAAAATATTTGAAACGCCGACATAATCTACGCCGCAAGCGTAAAGTTCAGGCGTTTTAATCATACCCATAAGAGTCGCGTAACCGCCGTGTGATCCGCCGTAAATGGCAATTTTATTTTTGTTGATATTGAAATTTTCGAGAACGTATTTTACGCCATCTTCCACGTCGTCCATACATTTTCTGCCTACTTGCTTGAATCCGCCTTTGAGAAATTGAGTTCCGTAGCCGCCTGAAATTCTGAAATTTACCTGTAAAGTGGCATATCCACGACTTGCAAACAACTGACATTCAGGATTAAAACCCCACGAATCGCGCACGCCTTGCGGTCCGCCGTGAGGATTGACGATAAGCGGAACTTTTTTGTTTTCCAAAGCCTCTTTTGGTAAAGTGATATAGCCATGAATAGTTAGTCCGTCGCGACTTTTGAACATTATAGGGTGTATTTCCGCCATATCCTCTTCTTTGAGTTGAGGCATCAGATTGTAAAGCAGCGTAAATTTTTTTGTTTTATTATCGAAAGTATAATAAGTTCCGTAAAGTTTGTCGCTGGTAACGGCAACTAGAAATGTATTTTCGTCATCGTCGTTATCAGCAATTATGATTTGACGGTCGCCAAACAGCTTTGCTGCATGTTTCATAAAATCCTTATAAAAATTGCTTTGCGGCACGATTACTTGTCTTTCTCCTTCATAACCGAAACAGTCGATTTCATAATTACGTTTGCGCGAACGGCTGATGCAAGAAACGTCGTAATCAAGATTAGAGAAAATTTCTTGTATGATTTTTTTATTTTGCAAATCGTAAAGCACAATACGAGATTTATCACTGTCAACGTTAGTTACAATATACGCATAATCAGGATTTTTCCCCGAATAATCGAAACCTGTAATGCCAAAACTTTCATACCAAGTTCCATGATAAATAAGTTGAAATTCATTGGTTTTAAGGTTTTTATACCAAAGTTCCGTTTCTGTGCCGTTCACCATTTTTGAATACGCACGCAAATTGCCGTCTTTGTCGAAATCATAACCAGAAATTGGATTTTCAAAATCAGTGTTTTCGTAAAGCTGTGTCAATTCGCCTGTTACAATATTCAATTTGAATGGCTCAAAAACCTGACTGTTGTTTTTGTTCATTTCGACAATAATAAAATCCTTTTGGTCTTTGAGTATGGTCGAAACGCTGGCTTTGACATTGTCGAAAGGCGTTAAATCAACATTATTCGTTCCGTCGATATTGACGGCATAAATATGATAATTCTCATTTCCGCCTTTATCCATCATATATAGCAGCCGTTCGGCATTTTTCCAAAAGTAGCTGCGAATCAGTTCGTCTTTTTCTTCGATAATGCGTTTAACTTTGCCTGTAGCAATGTTTTTTACATAGATGTGGCGTTTAGTTGTTTCGTCTTCCTTTTCCATATACGACATATATTTTCCGTCTGGCGAAATTTGGAAATACGAGGCTTTCGGACGTTCGAAATAATCTTCGACCCGATATTTATAGTTGCCATTGTCAAACGCTTCAAGCGTTTTTAAATCTGCATCGGAAGTGACGAGCGCCATATTTTCGATTTTGCTCTGTGCATTTACCATTTTTATATCTTCTTTGGATAATCTGGTATATTTGGATATTCTCCGCTGTTTGTTTTTAATTCTTCTATAATTAATTTGATAGCCTTGTCGAGTTGCTCATCATGTCCAGCATATTCGCGTGCTGGGTCATTATCGACAATTACGTCGGGATCTACGCCGTGTCCTTCGATTATCCACTGTTTGCCTTTAGTGTCGTAGGGAGCGAATTCGGGTCGGTTGAGTGTTGTGCCGTCGATAAGCGGAAGCGTGCCGCGAATGCCGACTACACCGCCCCACGAGCGAGTTCCGACTGTTTTACCTAACTTGTAAAATTTAAACTGATAAGGGAATAAATCACCATCAGATGCAGAATAGCAATCCATAAGCAGAATTTTTGGTCCGAGAAACATTCCTCCCGGTTTAGGCTCTCCAACTCCGTTGCGTGGCACGGTCAGCATCGACATTTCGCGACGCAGACGCTCAATAATCATTGGCGAAACATTGCCGCCTCCGTTACCGCGGTCGTCAATAATCAGCGCTTTTTTGTGGAGTTGGGGATAATAGTATTTCACAAATTCATTCAACCCTTCGGCGCTCATATCAGGGATATGCATGTATCCTACTTTGCCGTCGGTTGCCTTGTCTACTTTGTCTATATTGCTCTGAACCCAGTCGAAATAATACAGTGCCGATTCGTCTGCAAGCGGCTTGACGAGGGCTTTTCGAGCGCCTTGTTCCGATGGTTTGGAGTTGAGCGAAAGTTCGATTTGCCGTTCTGCTTTGTCGTAAAGCGCGGCGTAAATGTTGTTCATTTCTTTGGTTGATTTGCCGTTGATGGCTACGATGAAATCGCCGACTGATGCATCAACTCCTGCTTCAGTAAGTGGCGAGCGAAGATGTTCTGACCAATTGCGTCCCGACAGAATTTTGTCAATGCGGTAATATCCCGATGCGTCGCGGCTGATGTGTGCGCCGAGCAGTCCGGTTTGTATTCGGTTAGACATTGTGCGTTCTCCTCCACCGATGTATGCATGTCCAACGTTCAATTCGCCAATCATCTCGCCTATGATGTAATTCAGATCGTTGCGGTCGTTAACATATTGAACCAAAGGCTGGTATTTTTCGCGGATTTTTTTCCATTCCACGCCATGCATTCCGGGGTCGTAGAAAAAGTCGCGCATTTGCCGCCAACATTCGTTGAAAATTTGATTCCATTCAGCATGTAAATCGACAAAAGTTTTCACTGCGCTCAAATCGATGGTTTCTTCGGGATTTGCCTTGCCTATCGGTAGGTCTATAACCGAGTATCTGTCGCTCTTTCGGACAAGCAGTTTTTTGTAATCTGGAGTTGTTGCGGCAACATAGAAATTGCCGAGTTCGGTTTCCTTGCTTTTCTTTAAATCGAATTTATAGAAATTGCCGCTGCGTGAGTAATAAACCGCGTCGTCCAGGCTGAACACACTGCCATACCAGCCTGTAGGAGTGGGTATTTCTAGCGAACGGGAGGCGATGCCGTCAAAATCTATGAGGACTTTGGTGGAGTCGGCTTTGGTGGAATTTGGGAAGTTATTTTTTTTATTATTTTGCAAGATTTCTACTTTGACGAAGACTTCGTCGTTTTGCAATGCAAATGGTGAAGGTGTTGTTTTCTTGAGCGTTACAAAATAGAGTTTGCTCATATTGTTATAGACGTGGTTCCATTCGGTTGCACCGTAAGTGGGACTGAATGTGCGCTCCGACGAGAAGAAAAGATATTTCCCATCGCGGCTGAAAACGCCGTTTGAGGCGTCGAACCATTCGTCTGTAACTATTTTATTTTCACCATTTTCAGTACTGTAAATCTTCACTACGCTTGTCGTGTTGAATCGCGGAACTGTGTAGGCAATCCATCGGCTGTCGGGCGACCAGTTGAAACTGCGAATTTCACCGACATCTGATTTTTCTACGTCAGTAATTTTTTTCGATGCAACATCGACGTACCTAAGCCTCTGAGCGCGGTCTGTCCAAAGTATTTTGCGGCTATCGGGCGACCATTCGAAGCCATATTTGTAATTATCGCCGCCGAAAGTGATTTGCACTGATTTTTCAAGTCCGTCATTTGAACAAACATAGATTTCGTCTTCGCCCGTAGTATCTGATATATAGGCAATCAGCTGTCCGTCGGGCGACCATTGTGGATTGCGCTCGTGAGCATCGGAAGTTTCTGTCAGATTGCGAATTATTCCCTGTTTTGTGGGAACGGTAAAAATATCTCCGCGTGCATTGAGTACGATGCGTTTACCGTCGGGTGAGACGTCTGCGCTACCAATGCGTTTAGATACATCAAGCAATCGCGAGCGTCCACTGGTCAAATCTTCCTTAATGTAAATCGTGATTTTTTCTGCTTTTTGCATTGATAAATCAAAGCGATAGATATAGCCGCCATTTTCAAAAACGATGGCATTGTTGCCGAGACTTGGGAATTTGACATCGTAATTATCGAAATTGGTAACTTTTTTAATTTGCTTTGTATCAATATTGTAGCAAAACAAATTCATTGTCCTGTCGCGGTCAGAAATGAAGTAAATATCGCGTCCCGTCCACATCGGGCAGATGTCCTGCGCAGGATTGTTAGTGATATTTACTGTTTGTTTCGTTTTGAAATCGTAAATCCAAATGTCGTCAGCCATTCCTCCGCGATAGTATTTCCAAGTGCGAAATTCGCGAAAAACGCGATTGTATGCAAGTTGCTGTTTATCGGGAGAATACGAACAAAAGCCGCCTGTTGGCAGCGGCAGTTCTTCTGGTAGCCCTCCTTTGAGTGTAGCGAGGTAGAGTTTTCCTTTGAAATCGTTGAACGAGTTCATTCGCGAGCGGAAAACGATGTTTTCGTTATCTCGCCACGCGAGTGTGATGTTATTCGGACCCATGCGGTCGGATATGTCATCGCGATCAAGCGTTGCTGTATAGGTAAGTCTTTTAGGCTCACCGCCTTCCGAGGGAATACAATAGATTTCGGTGTTGCCATCGTATTGTCCTGTGAATGCTATTCGGCTACCGTCGGGTGAGAATCGGGCGAACATTTCAAAACCGTCGCTGGAAGTGATCTTGCGAGCTGTACCTCCACATGTCTTAACAGAATACAGGTCTCCTGCGTAAGTAAAAACTACTTTTTCGCCATACGTAGTGGGGAAACGCAACAAACGCGCTTCCTGTTGTGCAAAGGCAGCGATTGAAACTTCCATTGATAAAAATAAAATTAATAACTTATTCATATATAATTTGTTAATAAAATTTCATACATTATAATTTACTTTTTTTAACAACAACATGAAGATTTTAAGTATAAAATCTTTTTTAATACCTAAAATATAGTCAATCAATCGAAAAGACATTTTTTTTGCAAAATAGGGATTTTTTCGATAATTTCTATCAATCGACAGTAATTTTGCCCTTATTTCTTCAATTGTTTGATGTTTTGGCGATGCCGCGTTTAGAATATAATTGAGGGCGGTATGAATGTAGCCTTTTCGGAAATACAGATAATTCACTTCATCGCGATATTTTTCATAAAGACCACGCTTTTTATATTCATCTACAATGAATTGAGCATTTAAAATTTTATATTTATATTTGGTTTCATCTCTTTTTGTCATTATTGAGCCTGAACGTATAAAATAATTATAAAGTTGTTTATTTACGAAAGCAACACGCGATATATTAGGAATTAACAGAGAATCAACAACCATATCGTAATATCCATTTGTTGGAAAGCAAATATGATTATCGATGAACAGAGAGCGTTTGTAAATATAACGCTGTAAAAAAGATACATGATTCGCAAGTATATTTTTTCTAACTTGTTCTGATACTGTGCCTACGGGCAAAAAATATGTTGTATCATCAGCCGTTACAGTGCCATTTTCTGATACTTGCTGACGATAGCAGTAACAAATATCACTGTCAGACTTGATTGCCTCATTGTATAAAAGTTCATACATTTCCCGTTCTACCCAATCATCACAATCAACAGAACCAATGTATTCGCCTCGTGCATTAACGATTCCCAAATATTTAGCACCCCCGTGTCCTATGTTTACATCGGAATGAATCACTCGCACTTTATCGGGATATTTCTTTTCATAATCCTGCATCAGAGCAAGCGTTCTATCAGTTGAAGCGTCGTCAACTAGAATAATTTCAATTTCTTGCAGGGTTTGTTCAAGCAGTGATTTCATACAACGTGGCAACAATTTTTCTTCGTTATAGCCACAAACAATGACGGATATTTTCTTTAAAACAGACATTTATTTACCCCGATTTTTTATACAAAGTTACGTATTTTTTTTGATTAACGAAATTACAATGGCGATATTTTTAAAAATAATATTGTATCTTTGTGCTTAAAATCTGTAATTATGACAAGATATTTTCTATTAGTTATCGCTTTATTATCAAGTATTTATATTATTGCTCAGGATTACGAACAGCAAATAGAAGACATTGCCGAGCCAGAAGCGATGGAACGCGGCTTGAGCGATTTGATGAACACTTGGTATGTGAAGCGCTATACAGAAAAAATTAATGATGATGGCTACAAATTTGCTTCTATGGCAAGCGATTCGGACTACATTAGACGGTTACAAGCATTGCCATACGTTATACCGATGCCCTATAATCCTATTGTTCGTCAATGTATTGACCAATATACAGAGCGACGTAGAAATCTTGTCGAATATATGCTTGGATTTGAATCGCTATATTTTCCGATGATTGAAGAATCGCTTGACAAATATGGACTGCCTCTTGAACTTAAATATCTGACTATCATTGAATCGGCGCTTAATACAACAGCTTTTTCGCGTGCAGGTGCTGCAGGACTTTGGCAGTTTATGCTGTCGACAGCAAAACTCTACGATTTGGAAATTAACTCACTTATTGATGAGCGCCTCAATCCTGAAAAAGAAACTGATGCAGCCTGCCGATTTCTGCGCGATTTGTACAATATTTATCACGATTGGACGCTTGCACTTGCTGCCTATAATTGCGGTGGAGGAAATGTGAATAAGGCTATTCACCGCGCAGGCGGTAAAACTGATTTTTGGGATATATATCAATATCTTCCTCGCGAAACCCGCTCTTATGTGCCATATTTCATCGCTGCTGCATACGTTATGAATTATTTTGCTTATCATCAGTTGTATCCTGTAAAAATTACAGCAATTACAGCAACAGACACACTGATACTTACCAGCCCTGTGCATTTTGAACAGATTGCCGCAGTTTTGAATGTCGACAAAGAAGAAATAAAAGCCCTTAATCCTCAATATAAAAGAGAAATAATTCCGGGAAATTACAAACCGATGCCTGTTAAACTGCCATACAATAAAATAAATAAATATATTTCTCAAGAGCAGGAAATAATTGCCTACAATACAGAAACTTTATTTCCGAAACAAAACAACTTAACTGCCTATACAGCAGGCAAAACAACAAAAATTATACATACAGTAAAGAAAGATGAAACATTACTCAAAATAGGCAACAAATATGGCGTTACAACTGCAAGTATTCGCAAGTGGAACAAGTTAGGAAGAAAGACCCGTCAAGTTGCTGTAGGACGGAAACTCATGCTATATGTGGACACAGGTGGATTCTAAAGCAAAGAAGATTAAAGATTATGAGAGAAGAAGAAAAAACCATGCTACAAGACGAAATAATCGTACAAAAAGCATATGACAATTTAGTAAAAACGTATGTTCAATCCAATCATCGAGGTAAATTTGAAATAATTGATAAGGCGTATAAACTTGCAAATAAGGCACACAAAGGAGTGAAACGAGAAGACGGACTGCCTTATATCACTCATCCAATTGCTGTTGCGCAGATAGTTTGCGAAGAAATCGGGCTTGGCTCGACTTCTATTTGCGCTGCTTTGCTGCACGATGTCGTAGAAGATGCTGACTATACAGTGAGTGATATTGAAGAACTTTTTGGAAAAAAAATCGCAGAGATTGTTGACGGATTAACCAAAATACCAGATGAATTTTCGACAGGCTCTGTGCAGGCAGATACAATGCGTAAATTGATATTTACAATGGCGAGCGATATTCGAGTTATTCTAGTGAAATTGGCAGACAGACTTCATAATATGCGCACGCTCGGAATATGCAGTCCTGCAAAAAAATACAGAATTTCGGGTGAAACAATGTTCCTCTACGCCCCACTTGCACATCGACTCGGACTGAATGCAATAAAATCGGAACTCGAAGATTTATGCTTTAAATACGAACATCCAAACGAATATACTTACATGAAGAAGAAACTTGAAGTGACAGCAGGTAATCGCGAAACTATCTATGAACATTTTGCATCGCCGTTATATCCCAAACTCAATGAACTTGGTATTGAATACAAGATGCAGGAACGAGTAAAATCCATTCGTTCAATATGGGACAAGATGCAAATAAAAAAGGTTGGATTTGAAGATGTTTACGATATTTTTGCTGTCCGTATTATTTTTAAACCGCTACCAGACTTGGATGTAAAAAAACAGTGCTGGGATATATATTCCGCGATTACAGATTTGTATAAGTTAAAACCCGATAGAATACGAGACTTTGTCAGTCAGCCGAAAGCGAACGGTTATCAGGCTTTGCACATGACAGTTATGGGACCTGATGGACAATGGATTGAAGTGCAAATCCGAAGCGAACAAATGGACGATGTTGCCGAAAAAGGACTGGCTGCCCATTGGAAATATAAGGCATACAGGGAAAGTGGCAATCCCGACGAAGAACCTGCCGAACTTGAAAAATGGCTTGCTACTATTAAGGATATTCTCGAAGACCCAAATCCTGATTCCCTTGATTTTCTTGATACTATAAAACTGAATCTTTATGCATCGGAAATTTTCGCCTTTACGCCGAAAGGTGACATTAGAACTTTGCCGCAGGGCGCAAGCGCACTCGATTTTGCATACGAAATTCACTCAAACGTAGGCGACAGATGTATAGGCGCAAAAGTCAATCATCAACTTGTTCCATTAAGTTATAAACTTAATTCAGGCGACCAAGTGGAAATTATCACTTCTCGTTCTCAATTACCTCAACCAGAATGGCTTCATTATGTAGTTTCGGTAAAAGCAAAGACAAAAATTGAACTGTCGCTTAAAAGACAGAAAAAAGAGAAAGCCAGTGAAGGAGAAAAGATTATCGAAGAATTTTTACGCAAAGCTGAAATTGAACCGACACAGCAGATTATAGATAAAATAATTTTTCTTTTCGATTTTCGTAAAAAAGAAGATTTTTATTATGCTGTCGCAGCCCACCAAATCGAACTTCCCGAAAATTTGCAAAAAATATTAAAAGAAAAGACAGGATTTTTCGGCTATCTCAAAAAATTCATAAGAATGAGCGGCAGTTCCAAAAATAAGACTTTGAAGGAAGAAATATCAGAAACATCCGAAACGCCGATAAAACTCAAATATGACAGAAAGAAAACTTACATACTTGAAGAAGAAGATATTCAAAAAAAATATCTGTTGTCCAAATGTTGCAACCCGATTCCGGGTGATAAAGTGCTTGGTTATGCCCGAATCGATGGATTGCTTGAAATACATAAAATACAGTGCGAAAAAGCGCTACGCATGAAAGCGCAGGATGGTAAAAATATTATTTCCTGTGAGTGGGCTGGACATAAAGCGCTCTCGCTACCGGGAAAAATAGAACTGTCAGGCATCGACAGAATAGGTATTATGAGCGATATTGTAAAGATTATAACTAAAGATATGTCAGTTAATATGCGGAGATTGATGATTGATACCAATGACGAAATGTTTAATGGCAAAATAGAAGTCATAATACACGATGTTGACGACATAAACAATATGGTTTACCGACTTAGCAAAGTGAAGGGTATGCAAGATGTAAAAAGAGTGGAATAAGTTATTCTATTTATTTTCTGTGTGTTATTAATTGTCAATTATCGAATGAATTGCGTTGCTCGCCACAATTATCGTGATTTCTCTTTGATTACGAAAAACAGTTATCTGTTGAGGTTTTGACAAATCAGCCCTGGCAACCGCTAACCGTAAATCATTTATATTATTTACAGATTTTCCTGCAAAGTCAAGTATTACATCATTTTGGAGAAGATAGTCGCGCAATTCATTCCCATAAGCGCCGACAGCGACTACATAGATACCTCGTTCCGAATCCATTCCTGTAGCCGAGCGTTCGCCAAGCGTTTCAAGATTTTTGATTTGCACCGATCCCCAAGTTATAATTTCAGAATCGGAATTATTGGAAACGACAACAGGAACAGGAAAAATTGGTTTTTCGGCAATTGTTTTCAGTCGAGTCGAAACAACACCGACGCTGTTCATATCAAAGTTTTTAAATCCAATACGGAAAACATCTGTACAGGAGTTGTCTATGCAATAGTTTCCTTCGTGAGGATTTACGAACTTAATATTTGCAACAATGGAATGCGGGTCTATACCGAGTTGATGTGCATTATACAACGCTACGCTGTCGGCAAAAATATTATTGTCAAACATATAGTCACGAATGTCAAGCGCTACGGGTTTTGGGTATGGTTGCATCAAAATATTGCGTTCGCAAACGTCGCCACTCTTTGCAAACCAACAGTGGCAGTGCAGCGAATTATTGATAATTATGTTATTTTCAACTACTCGATAATAACCTTCACGAAGTTTTAATCCGCCATTAAGACATAGATTATTATAAATATGATAATTTGAAGAGCCGTCGTCTAAATCTATATCCCAGCCTCTGTCGCATCGAAAACGATTATTGCGAATAACAGTCGTTTCTGTTGCGTCGGCGAGAATCAATTTGTCGTAACCAGCATTCTTAACTAAAGAATCAACTGTTCGTCCTTCAGGCAGCCAATATCTGTCGCGTCCCCATGAGTTGAACGAGCCATGGTCGCCTGTTTCCTTTACGGTATTGAAGACATCGTTAAATTCGAGAATATGTCCGCCCCAAGTTCCTTCGCTGATATTTATTCCTGCGCGTGGTGTATCGTAAATGGAGTTATGGCTGACAGTTATGGCACGGCTCATCGAAATTTCTATGCCTGTAATTTGTTTTTCAAACAATCCAATTCGATGAATAAGATTGTCGTAAATGCGGCAGTCGGCGGGATAATTATTGTTTTTAGCACCGAAAGTCCTGTCCATATTCGCTGCTTTAACAAACTGTCCATATTCGAAACTTGGCGAGCGAACAGCAGAAGTATCGCCAACAAAACAGATTGCCGATGCGCCTATGTTTGTCAGATGCGAACCACTCAATTCGCAGTTACGGTTATATTTACTAAAAAACACTGCATTCCCGCCCAGATTATAGAGATTGCAGTTTTTCAGTGAGCAATTTTCAGTACCCTCAAAAAAAACTGCTCCGCCACGATAAATTGTCCAATCGGAACGCAACAAAGGCTCATATTTTTCCATAAAAGTGCGAACAGTTTGCGTCAAATCAATACTTTCTATAATAATGCTACTGACGGGATTTTTTTCTGTCCCGCGAATTTCGATAAGGTGTTTGAGTTGCGGACTCTCAAACAAGGCTGTTGATATGTCTTCATTTTCAAGCGGATAATAATAAAGTATCTGTTCATCGGCATTGTAAAACCATTCGCCTTTCGTGTCAAGTTCTTCAAAAATATTTTCTACCATACGGTTTTCTTGATGTAATCCGAGTTGTCGATTATTTTGCCAACCGCCTTCCATTGTGAGTTTGCCATTTTTATCTTTTCCTGTTATACGATAGTGAAAATCGCCCCAATCGTGCTGGTGCATCGCGTGAAGATAACCGTCGACAGGATTTTTCCAAGTTTTCACACGTCCGGGATTTGTTGCATCAGATGAAGTCCCGTTAAATCGCACTGCCGATGAATCATAGTTAGGGAAACGCGCCTGATGGCGTATCTCGTCGTTTACGAGCAACATATCTATAATCGGCGCACCTGAAATTTTAGTTTTAAGAATACCTTTTTTATATGGAGTCCATTGCAGATTATCAAGGACAATACTTCCTTTGATAACAACTTTCTCATTGCTGAAGGGACGTATAATCAATTTCTTATCTTTGCCACCATCTTCATTTGTAAAAACAAGCGGCGAAGCGAGTCTGTAATCGCCTGCGTGAAGATAAATAGTTGTTTCGCCTTGAGTTTTGCGAGTATTAGCTAATGCTTTTTCAATGCTTGCAAAAGGATTTTTTAGACTGCCGTCTGCAATGTCGCTACCTGTTGGCGATACAAAAAAAGAGGTTTGAGCGCTGAGCGGGCAAAACGTTAGCAGTAAATTAAAAAATAAAATAACAATGCTTTTCTTCATTTTTTTTTTTGAAAATAAGACAAAGTTAAAAATTTTTTTTGAATAATAAAAAAAAATTATACCTTTGCCTTTACCATCGAAGTAAATGAAATCATTATGAATGATACACAAACTAAAAATGAGAGCGCTTTTCAAAAGATTCAAAAAGGACGCCAGCGAACAAATATTCTGCGAAAATATGAACAGATGTCAATTGCATATCTTGTGCAACGTATACCATCGTGGATAACTTCCGATATGCTGACAGGCATTGGATTTTTCGGTAGTGTTCTTAATTTGCTTGCATTCGTTTTAGCACGTTATTATTACCGTCCTTTGCTGTTGATAGGTATTATCGGTTTCATTGTAAACTGGTTTGGCGATTCGCTTGACGGACGTTTGGCGTATTATCGCAATACACCGCGCAAATGGTACGGTTTCTCGCTTGATTTGTGTGCAGACTGGATTACAGCTATACTGATAGGTTCAGGAGTAATCATTTATATTGAAGGTGATTGGGATTATTTCGGTTTTCTTTTCGTTTCAATGTATGGACTTGCAATGATGATTGCTCTGTTGCGATACAAGATAGTGAATATCTATTCCATTGATTCTGGCTTATTTGGACCCACAGAAGTGCGTATTCTATTAGCACTGATTTTGATAACTGAAGTCGTTTTTCCAGGATCTATTGTATATTCCACTATCGGCGGTAACATTGTACTTATTGCTGTCAATATTTCGGATTTTTCCAAACTTTTGAAAATGGCAGATGCAAGAGATAAAGAAGAACTTGCCGAAAAAAATCATAAAATCAGCATTGCATCGCCGTAAGCGCCGAAACGATAACCTTCTTTGATGGCAGTCTGATAGCAATCCATTATCAAGTTGTAACCACCAAAAGCAGCAGTTTGCATTAGCATTGTCGAAAGCGGCAAATGGAAATTGGTAATGTGACAGGACGCAACAGAAAAACCATAAGGTGGAAAAATAAATTTGTTTGTCCAACCACGATATTCCGTAAGAAAACCTTTAGTAGTAACTGAACTTTCGATAGCCCGCATTACAGATGTTCCAACAGCGCAGATCTGTTTTCTTTCTTTTTTTGCTTTGTTTACAATATTTACAGGTTCTTCAGAAATAATGATTTCTTCGGAATCCATCTTGTGTTTTGTCAAATCTTCTACGTCAATTTCTCTGAAATTACCCAAACCGGAATGAATAGTTATATATGCAAACTCGCAACCTTTGATTTCCATGCGTTTAAGTAATTCAAGGCTGAAATGAAAACCTGCTGCAGGAGCAATGACAGCGCCTTCGTTACGAGCAAAAACTGTCTGGTAACGCTCGGCATCTTCAGGCGTCAATTCACGTTTAACATAAATTGGCACTGGCATTTTTCCTAACAAATAAAGCGATTTTTTAAATTCTTCATGAGTGCTGTCATAAAGAAAACGAAGTGTCCGTCCACGCGAAGTGGTGTTGTCAATAACTTCTGCAACCATCGAGTCGTCTTCGCCGAAATAAAGTTTGTTTCCGATGCGTATTTTGCGGGCAGGGTCTACTAAAACGTCCCATAGACGCATTTCCTGATTGAGTTCGCGTAACAGGAAAACTTCTATTTTTGCACCTGTCTTTTCCTTATTGCCATACAAGCGTGACGGAAAAACCATCGTATCATTGAAGATAAACACATCTTTATCGTCGAAATAATTGAGTATTTCTTTGAAAATTTTGTGTTCTACACTGCCTGTTTTACGGTTAATAACCATCAGGCGCGATTCGTCGCGATTTCCAGAGGGGAACTGCGCTATCTGTTCTTCAGGCAGGTTAAATTTAAATTGAGACAGTTTCATTTTATTTTGCATTTTAATTCAATAATTACCTCTGCCTTCTGCATTGCGTATAAATCCGACTTTAAGCAACAAATTGGCAAAATTTCTCATATCTCCCGAAGCGATTACTAACCCTACATTGTCGGTTTTTGCCGTTTTGTAGAAATCGAATTGCGGAATATAGTTGAACTTAGTGTTTGGGATAATCCGCTTAAAATCATCGTGGACAGGCTGCAATGTACCGTCTGGCGGTGTCATAACGCTCGCTTCTTCAATAGGTACTGTTTCTTTCAGCACTTCAAGAATTTGCGAAACAGTAAGAACGCCTTGCGCCAAATTTAGATATACTTTTTGTGCATCTTGTGGTGTATGCGTTGCGTGAGGATAACCGCCGTCGGAAATCAGAATCCACGAGCCGTGTCCTAAAGTCCCCAATGCGCCAAGCAATTGAGGGTGAATACATTTAGTGAAAAGCATAACAATTAATATTTCAAACGCCAAACTTCCTGTTTTTAAGATGCTTGGCGTTTGTTGTGTGACCAGAACGGGATTTGAACCCACACGCCGTCACCGGCACTACCCCCTCAAAGTAGCGTGTCTACCAATTCCACCACCTGGCCTGAATAGCGAGTGCAAAGGTACAACTATTTTTTGAATTATCCAAGTTTTTTAATAATAATTTATCTACTATTTCAAAAATACCTCTATTACAGGGATTTCTGTATTTGGTTTAGCCAAAGGTAACGACAGAATGACGTCATTGTCTTGTTCTTTAAACTGAATTTCCGAGCCATCGTTGAGAAGCTGGGCGTATTGGATTTTTCCGCTGTAATTCTTGAGACGTAAAGATTTGAAAGTGGGCCAGTCCAAAATGTGAATGTATAGCGTTTTAGTTTGAGTATTATAAGTTAGTATAGTATTTGCAGTACGGGATAATTCTTCGGGAGCCTCGGTGCAACCGTAGATAGAACGACTGTTCACAGCCATCCATTCCGCCATACTTTTAAGCGATGCATGAGCACGGTCATCAATCAATCCTCTTGAGGTAGGTCCTACGTTCAGCAGTAAGTTTCCGCCTTTGCTAACGACTTCGATGAGCATCGAAATCATCTGGCGGTTGCTTTTCCAAGAAGTTTCTTCGCGGTGATAGCCCCACGAACCGGAAAATGTCTGACAGGTTTCCCACGGCACGCGCTCTTCAAGCCCTATCTTTGGGTTTTTACGAGTTTCCCATTTATCTGGCATAGTTTGTTCGGGCGTTGTGAAATCCCAACCCCAAGTCGTGTTATTTAAGTCCATTCTATCATCGACAATGATTTGTGGCTGATATTTGCGGACAAGTTTCAGTAAACCTTCGGAATCCCACTGTTTATGCCCTTTTTCGTAATATGAAAAATCAAGAAACAATTCGTCGATTTGTCCATAGTTTGTCATCAGTTCAGTGAGTTGATTTTTTATATATTGCTGATATTTTTTTATATTACGAGTTTCGTTCGCTTTTTCGGTAGCTGCAGTGTCAATTTGCATCATTGTCCCACCCTCCAAATGTGGACATTCTGGATGCATCCAATCGTATGGAAAATCAGGGTGATGCCAGTCTATAAGCGAATAATAAAACCCGATACGCAATCCTTCGGCGCGGAAAGCATCTACAAGTTCTCGGATAATATCTTTGCTATAAGATGTGTTCGTTATCTTGAAATCAGTATATTTGCTGTCGAACATACAAAAACCTTCGTGATGTTTCGTACCGACGACAACATATTTCATTCCCGCTGCTTTTGCTATTTTCGCCCACTCACGAGGGGTATACAAATCAGGATTGAAATTCTCAAAATAGCGGCTGTATTCTGCAGCTGTCATTCGCTCGTAATGCTGTACCCATTCGTGCCGTGAAGGTAAAGAGTAAAGTCCCCAATGGATAAACATACCGAAGCGGTCGTGAGTCCACCATGCCATTCGCTTGGCTTTTTGTTCGCGAGTTTCTCTCGCCCATTCGGGCGTTTCATTTTCCTGTGCGAAAATCATATTAGGTAACAGGTAGTACGCCAAAATGGCGATTAATAAAACTGTTTTTTTCATTTGAATGTTTCTGTTAGTTTGCGTATTGCCGGCACTGCCGATTTACGTTGATACAGTATGCCGTAAACTGTGTCGAGGATAGGCATATCAACTTTGTATTTCTGATTGATTTCGTGGATACATTTTGTCCCAAAATAGCCTTCGGCAATCATTTCCATCTCGAGTTGGGCTGTCTTGACAGAATAGCCTTTGCCTATCATTGTCCCGAAAATGCGATTGCGAGAGAAACGTGAATAGGCGGTAACGAGCAAGTCGCCAAGATAAACTGATGCCGAAATATTGCGTCCGTTGGGGGCTACTGCGTCAATGAACCGCGCCATTTCTATTATAGCGTTGGCGATGAATATTGCCTGAAAGTTATCGCCATATTTCAAACCGTGGCAAACTCCCGCTACAACAGCATAAACGTTTTTCAACACTGATGCGTATTCAATTCCCGCCACGTCATAACTTGTTGAAGTGCGAGTAAAATGAGTATTGAACATTTGAGCTATCTTTTCGCCTTTTGCCTTATCATGGCAACCGATTGTGAGGTACGACAGTCTTTCAAGGGCTACTTCTTCCGCGTGGCAAGGTCCGCCAAGCACGCCGATATTTGATTCGGATACATTGTATTTTATTGCAAAATAGTCCACTACAGGCAAGTTTTCGTCAGGCACAATACCTTTAATTGCCGAGATTATATTTTTATCTTTTAGCGGAGTACGCAACTTATACAGATGCTGTTTGAGAAATGGCGACGGAATGGCAAAAATAAGCGTATCGCACCGTCGCACTATGTCGTTGATATTGTTGTAAAACATGATATACTCGGTGTTGAACTTAACGCCAGTCAAGTATGAAGGGTTATGTCCATAATTTTTAAACTCTTCGATTTGTTCAGTTCGCCGCATATACCAACAGAAATTTGGTTGTGTCATTGATATTATTTTGGCTAATGCGGTAGCCCAACTGCCTCCGCCCATAATGCCGATTTTCCCAAGTAACTCCATACTAATAAATTACTTAATTAAACATTTCAGGTTTCATTTGTGGGAAGAATAATACTTCCTGAATAGAGGTCTGTCCAGTAATGAGCATCACGAGTCGATCAATGCCTATGCCCATCCCGGAAGTTGGAGGCATCCCGTATTCAAGGGCGCGAAGGAAATCTTGGTCGATAAACATAGCTTCGTCGTCGCCTTTTTCCGAGAGGCGCAACTGTTCTTCAAAGCGTTCTCGCTGGTCAATAGGGTCGTTGAGTTCGGAATAGGCATTTGCCAATTCCTTGCCATTAACCATAAGTTCAAAGCGTTCTGTCAGTTCGGGATTATCGCGGTGGCGTTTGCAAAGAGGCGACATTTCTTTTGGATAGTCAGTAATGAACGTAGGCTGAATATATTTGCCTTCGCATTTTTCTCCGAAAATCGCGTCAATAAGTTTACCCTTTCCCATCGCTGATGTCTGTTCTACGCCAAGTTGGCGGCACACGCTACGCAAAGCGTCTTCGTCCATACCTGTGATGTCAATGCCTGTGTTTTCGCGGATTGCTTCTGTCATCGTAATTCGGCAGAATGGTGCGCGGAAACTGATTTTCACGTCTCCAATTTCGATATTCGTTGTACCGAGCGTATCTGTGCAAACGCGCTCAAGCATTTGCTCGGTAAACTGCATCATCCAGTTATAATCCTTGTATGCAACATAGATTTCCATACAGGTAAATTCGGGATTATGCGTGCGGTCCATTCCTTCGTTGCGAAAGTTACGCGAAAATTCGTAAACGCCTTCAAATCCGCCTACAATCAGGCGTTTCAAATATAATTCATTTGCAATACGAAGGTATAGCGGAATGTCGAGAGCATTGTGATGCGTAATGAAAGGACGAGCCGCTGCGCCGCCTGGAATTGATTGCAAAACAGGCGTATCCACTTCAATATATCCGCGTTCATTGAAAAATCCACGCATCGAATTGAATATTTTCGTCCGCTTCACAAAAATTTCCTTGATTCCTTCATTTACAACTAAATCGACATAGCGCTGACGATATCGCAGTTCAGGGTCCTCAAATGCGTCATAGGCGATTTTGTTTCCTTCTTGGTCGGTTTTATATTTTACTATTGGCAAAGGACGCAGTGATTTTGAAAGTACGGTAAGCGACTGTGCGTGAACCGATATTGTCCCCATTTGTGTACGAAAAACATATCCTTCTATACCAACAAAATCGCCTATGTCTAAAAGTTTCTTAAAGACGGTGTTATACATTTCCTTATTCTCATCGGGACAAATATCGTCGCGTGTGATATAAACCTGAATACGTCCTGTTGTATCTTGCAATTCTATAAACGAGGCTTTTCCCATAATACGACGACTCATCAACCGTCCTGCTATTAAGACTTGACGGCGCGGTGCATCGTCGCTGAACTTATTAAGGATTTCCTGTGAATGTGCATTAACAAGGTATTCTGCCGCAGGATAAGGGTTAATGCCTTTCTCGCGGAGTTCGTTCAGACTGCGACGTCGGAAGACTTCCTGTTCGCTTAATTCGTGATTACTCATTGTGCTGTGTGTTTATATTTCGTAGTTCACGACAGTTTCGTAGGTTGTTTCTGGTGTGATGATTTCTTCTTTGATTTCAACGGGGAAAGCGTTTTTTTCGATGAGAGTTTCATAAACGCCGATTGGCATAAAGAAACGCATATCTTTACCTTCGCTCATTGATTTGCGTATGAATGATGATGACACTTCAATTTTTGGTGCACCTTTTATATGTTGCGCATTCGGGTGATTGAAACACGATTTGCCGCCACCAGGACGAGGATAAATCAGCGTATTAAAGTTTTTAAGCAAAACCTGAAAATCTTTCCAGCGATGGATAGAATCCCAATTATCTGACCCGATAATGAGAGTAAATGAGTTTTCTGGAAACATCATTCTCAACTTTTGTAAAGTATTGGTAGTGTAAGTTGGTTTAGGCATTTCCCATTCAATTGTACAGGTTTTAAATTTTGGATAGTTGCCGATTGATTTTTCAAGCAGTTCTAGACGAAACTCATGATCTAGCAGTTCTGACACAGTTTTGAGCGGATTCTTAGGTGTTATTAAGAACCATATTTCGTCTAAATCTGCAAATTCAGATACATAATTAGCAATGGCTAAATGCCCAATATGTACCGGGTTAAATGACCCGGAAAAAATTCCTATTTTCATAAATGTGTTCGTTCTTGCATTATTTTTCAGTTGCAAAGGTAAGATTTTTTTTTCATTCTGCAAAAAAAGAATTAACCGAACCGTTTGAAAATTAATTTTGCAGTTATAATATAAATTTCTACCTTTGCTGTCTGCAAAGAAATAAATGAAACATATTAACTATCTAAAATTTAATAATTATTATGGCAACAAAAGAGTATTTTCCCGAAATAGGAAAAATCAAATTCGAAGGTGTTAAAAGTGTAAATCCGCTCTCATTCCGCTTTTACGACGCTGAAAAAGTCGTTTACGGAAAAAAAATGAAAGATTGGTTCAAATTTTCTATGGCTTGGTGGCACACGCTTTGCGCCGATGGTGGAGATCCGTTCGGACCCGGTACAAAATTGTTCGCTTGGTCGCTAGGCAAAGACGCGCTTACCATCGCTAAACAAAAACTCGACGCAGGCTTCGAATTGATGCAGAAAATAGGCATCGAATACTACTGCTTCCACGACATCGACCTCATCGCCGAAGGCGCATCAATAGATGAATACGAGGCAAATTTGAAATCAATAGTAG
The DNA here is from genome assembly GCA_031267615.1 of Dysgonamonadaceae bacterium. GTDB lineage: Bacteria > Bacteroidota > Bacteroidia > Bacteroidales > Azobacteroidaceae > Azobacteroides. The sequence continues at coordinate 9,028 of JAIRYM010000047.1, read as the reverse complement.
CCTACGCAAAGGAAAAACAGAAAGAAACAGGCATCAAACTCCTTTGGGGAACGGCTAATGTGTTCGGACACAAACGCTACACCAATGGCGCAGGCACTAATCCTGACTTCGACGTTGTTGCCCGTGCAGCCGTGCAAATCAAAAACGCACTTGACGCAACCATCGAACTCGGTGGTCAAAACTATGTTTTCTGGGGTGGTCGCGAAGGCTACTACTCGCTGCTCAACACTGATATGAAGCGCGAAAAAGAACACCTTGCACAACTGCTTACCGCTGCCCGCGACTATGCCCGCTCAAAAGGTTTCAAGGGCACGTTCCTCATCGAACCCAAACCGATGGAACCGACAAAACATCAATACGACGTTGATGCGGAAACGGTTATCGGATTCCTGCGTGCACACGGTCTGGATAAAGATTTCAAACTAAACATCGAAGTTAATCATGCAACGCTTGCCGGACATACGTTTGAACACGACCTTCAGGCGGCTGCCGATGCAGGTATGCTTGGCTCAATAGACGCCAACCGTGGCGATTATCAGAATGGCTGGGATACCGACCAGTTTCCCATTGATACTTGGGAACTCACTCAAGCTATGCTAGTCATCCTAAAAGCCGGCGGATTGCAGGGAGGAGGCACCAACTTCGACGCCAAAACTCGTCGCAGCAGCACCGACCTCGAAGATATTTTTATTGCACATATTTCGGGTATGGATGCTTTTGCCCACGCTCTCGAAGCAGCAGCTGCAGTTCTCGAAAAATCACCCTATCAGAAGATGCTGAAAGAACGTTACTCTTCGTTTGACGAAGGCGAAGGCGAAAAATTCGAACAGGGAAAACTCTCGCTGACCGACCTCGTCGATTATGCTAAGAAAAAAGGCGAACCCAAACAGACGAGTGGCAAACAGGAATTGTATGAGGCAATTGTTAATATGTATATTTAAATTTGGATTTGGCTGAATTTGATAACAAAGGCAGGTAGTAGTTACAGAGTCGAATGGTTTATCAATAACAAAAATTATCCAACAATTTGAAATAAATTGTCATTGCTTCACGGATTTCTGAGAAAAAAACAAACTCGTCGGCAGTATGTGAACGGGCTGAATCACCCGGACCAATCTTCAGCGAAGGGAAAGGCATCAGCGCCATATCGGAAAGCGTTGGTGATGCAAAAGGCTTGCTGCCAAGAATTATAGCTCGTTTTACTACGGGGTGTATCGATGGAATAGAAGATGAATTTAGCCTGAAAGAACGAGCCTTGATTTCACATCTACATTTAGCAGCAATTTCTGCAAACAGCGATTCGTTGGTGTAACATTCATTCGTGCGGACATCGACAGTGAAACGACATTCGGATGGAACGACATTATGCTGTTTGCCTGCTTCAATCACAGTAACTGTCATTTTTACTTCGCCTGACAGTGGACCTGTTTTTTGAAAACGTTTTGTACGAAACCACTCTATTACAGGCAGGGCGCGATAAATAGCGTTGTCGCCTTCGTTACGCGCTGCGTGTCCCGACTGCCCGCGTATAACGGCATCAAGCACCATCAAACCTTTTTCGGCAACGGCGGATTGCATTGCGGTAGGCTCACCTACGATTGCAAAATCAATTTTTCCAAGTGCAGGTAATACAGATTCTATACCATCTTTTCCTGATATTTCTTCCTCGGCGGAAGCAAGAAAAATGAAGTTTACAGGTTGAGGACGTGCTGTCAGCAGCAGAAAGGAGTGCAGCAGAGAAACAAGCGATGCTCCTGCATCATTACTGCCCAAACCGAAGAGTTTGCCGTCAGATTCTTCAGGCAAAAAAGGATTGCGAATCCAGTCGTTCGAAGGCTTGACAGTATCGATATGAGAATTTAAGAGTACTGTCAACTTTTTGTCGTTCCAGTCAGGCGAAGTAATCCAAATATTATTACCCTGCCTGGCTGGGTTCAATCCTCTGTCTTTCAGATAACATTCAAGGCAATCGGCGGCAACCTTCTCTTCTCTGCTGAAAGAAGGTATTGCAATCAACTGTTTCAGCAAATCGACTCCGTCATAAAATAAAGCGTCTGTATCCATAGTGCAAAAATATGAATAATTCTTAAACACGCAAAATCATTTTGCAATTTTGGAGAACGAAAAATATGTTGTACCTTTGCGAAGTTTTTTAATAAAAAAATATGACTCACAACCTGTCTTTAATACACCCAGAAGCAATAATCGGTGAAAATGTTACTGTAGGCCCTTTTGTAACAATTGATAAGAATGTTGTAATAGGTGACGGTACAATCCTTTTCCCTCATGCTACAGTTTTGAGTGGCGCACGTATCGGCAAAAACTGCAAAATCTTTCCCGGCGCTGTAATAGCAGGGATACCGCAGGATTTGAAATTTCAAGGAGAAGAAACCACAGCAGAAATCGGCGACAACACTACGATTCGCGAATGTGTTACTGTCAATCGCGGGACAGCAGCAAAAGGACGTACAGTTATCGGCAATGATTGTCTGATAATGGCTTACTCTCACGTGGCGCACGACTGCATACTGCACGACCACGTAATTCAAGGTAACGCTACACAACTTGCGGGCGAGGTTGAAGCTGATGATTATGCTATCTTGAGTGGAGGCACACTTGTTCATCAGTTCACAAAAATCGGAAAGCACGTAATGATTCAGGGCGGCTCGAAAGTCAGTAAAGACATACCTCCATATATTATGGCAGGACGTGAGCCAATGACTTACTCAGGAGTGAACAGCATCGGGCTGCGGCGTCGCGGATTCGACAACGAGAGAGTTTATGCCATACAGGAAATATATCGAATCCTTTATCAGTCGGGCATGAACAATAAAGATGCTGTCAAGTATATCGAAGACAACATTCCGGAATCAGAAGACAGAATAGAAATAATTACATTTATCCAAAACTCACAAAGAGGCATTGTGAGAGGATATTTTGAATAAAACAAAATTACTTTTTACAAACAAGTTTATGGAACAACTCAGGCACGAATGTGGCATTGCATCAGTCAGACTGTTAAAACCGATTGAATATTACGTTGAAAAGTATGGCACGTGGCAATATGGGCTGAACAAGCTATATCTGATGATGGAAAAACAGCACAACCGAGGTCAGGAAGGCGCAGGAATCGGTTGCATCAGCTCAATGGCAAAGCCCGGCACGGAATATATATATCGAGAAAGAGCAATGGGCAGTGACGCTATCAGAGAAGTTTTCCATGCAGCGCACCAGCAGATTCGCAATACTCCGAAGGATACATCTTACGACAATATTCCATTCTGCGGAGAAGCATATATAGGACATCTTCGTTACAGTACAACAGGACGGTCGGGAATAGCATACGTGCACCCTTTCCTCAGGCGCAGTAACTGGAGTTCCAGAAGCTTGATGCTCTGTGGAAACTTCAACCTGACGAATGTTGACGAGATCTTTGAGCAGCTCATCGAACAGGGACAGCATCCGCGCATCTATTCAGATACACTGCTGATGCTTGAAATGATGGGCTTTTACCTTGACCACGAAGTGCAGACACTTTTTGAACTCTATAAATCTAAATATCCCAATGGCGAAATCAGGAACAGTAAAATCGCTGAAAATGTTGATCTGGCACATATACTGCGCAGCTCGGCGAAAAACTGGGACGGCGGATATGTAATCTGCGGCGTTACAGGCAGCACAAACATGTTCGCAATGAGAGACCCGAACGGAATACGCCCTGCGTTCTACTATTATGACGATGAAATAGCAGTTGTAGCGTCAGAGCGGCCGGTTATTCAGACCGTGATGAACGTCAAAGTGGAAGACGTGAAAGAAATTCCCGCTGGACAGGCTTTTATTGTCAAACGCAACGGAAATGTTACCTTCGAAGAAATTCTTAAAGCAGGCAAGCCAGCGCACTGTTCTTTTGAACGGATTTACTTCTCGCGCGGATCCGACAAAGATATTTATCAGGAAAGAAAAATGCTGGGGCGTCTGCTGCTCAATCCTATATTGAAAGTTATTGACAACGATTTCGAAAATACTGTATTTTCATTTATTCCCAATACTGCCGAAGTTGCCTTCTACGGTATGATGGAAGGTTTTGAACGTTATCTTGAAGAACAAAAGAAAATACAGATCAAACAGCACGGACAGAGGATATCCGAAGATAAACTCGACAGAATATTGAGCATGAAAATCCGTCAGGAAAAAGTCGCGCTGAAAGACATAAAACTCCGTACTTTTATCGCCGAAGGAGCAAGTCGGGATGATCTCGCGGCGCACGTTTACGACATTACCTACGGCTCGATTGTTGCCGGACAGGACAACCTCGTCGTTATAGACGACAGCATAGTTCGCGGAACAACGCTCAAACAGAGCATAATAAAAATTCTCGACAGACTTGAGCCGAAGCGGATAGTCGTCGTATCTTCCTCACCGCAGATCCGTTATCCCGACTGTTACGGAATAGATATGAGCAGCATGGAGGAATTTATTGCATTCCGAGCCGCAATCTCGCTGCTGAAAGAGCGCGGATTACAGCACATTATTGACGAAACATACCAGAAATGCAAAGCCCAGGCGGATTTGCCGAAAGAAAAAGTAATTAATTATGTGAAAAATATTTACCGGCCCTTCACTGCCGAAGAAATTGCAGACCGGATTGCAGTGATTCTGACGCCGGAAGAAATAAAAGCACGCGTAAGTATCGTTTACCAGTCCATAGAAGGCTTGCATGAAGCCTGCCCAAACCATTCGGGAGACTGGTATTTTACCGGCAACTATCCTACCCCGGGAGGCAACAAGACAGTCTGTCGCGCGTTTATGAATTATTATGAAAACAAAAAGGAAAGAAGTTACAGGAGCTAAATGATCTCCGCTGCCGGATTATCCGGTTTTCTATAAATAAAAGGAGGACGATTTCATATCGTGATGGACAAATTAAATACGGAAGACACCGGCGTCGACCTGACAGACCCTTCCGCCACGCCCGCAGCCTCAATTCCCCCGAAATTACTAAAAATTAAGAATTAAAAATTAATAATTAACAATTACGAAATAAAATCTGCGCCAAAAACCGTCAAAAATCCCGTGTAACCCGTTGAAACATACGATATAATCGCGTCTATTCCCGCGTACGCACATAACACCCGTTTGTTAAAACCAATTTTAAAATTAGCCCAATGCGGTTCAGCGCTTCCCTCCGCTGAACTCGCGCTTCCCTCCGCTGAACTCGCGCTTCCCTCCGCTAACTCTGCGCTTCCATCCGCTGACTCTCCCGCGCCCAGCGCTAACTCTCCGCTTCCCTCCGCTGACTTAGCGCTTCCCTCCGCTGACTCTCCGCTTCCCTCCGCTAACTCTCCGCTTCCCTCCGCTAACTGCGCGCTTCCCTCCGCTGACTCTGCGCTTCCCTCCGCTGAACTCGCGCTTCCCTCCGCTGACTCTCCCGCGCCCAGCGCTAACTCTGCGCTTCCCTCCGCTGACTGCGCGCTTCCCTCCGCTAACTCTGCGCTTCCCTCCGCTGACTTAGCGCTTCCCTCCGCTAACTTAGCGGCGGGCGCGGGAGAGTTAGCGCTGGGCGCGGGAGAGTCAGCGCTGGGAAGCGCGCGACCGCATTGGGCTAATTTTAAAATGGCGGCGGGCGCCGTAGATCATGCGAATCTACAATTAATAATTGGTGGTAGAGACGCCCTATAGGGCGTCTCTACGGGTGTTATATATATAATAATGTGTATCTGGCGTATTGTCGCCGGTTTATTGGACACCGTAGGGGCAACCCTTGTGGTTGCCCTTGTATTATTGGCAATTGCAACCGCAATGGTTAATAATTAATTATTAATTTCCCGTGTACCGTAGGGGCGCACCTGTGTGTGCGCCCTTTATAACGGCGTGTACGCCATTTACAACGCGGCGTTCGCATAAATTTTTTGTGTGTATGTCCCGTTATTTTATTCACACGCGTAAATTTTTTGGGCGCACACGCAGGTGCGCCCCTACGGTTCGATGCAATTTACCGCGCACGGCGCCAACCACACCGTTATAACCGCAATTATTAATTGTAGAGACGCGATTAATCGCGTCTCTACGGTATCTGTTGCCCCTGCGGTGTCCAATAAACCGGCGGCAATTCGCCATCTACACATTATTATATATATAACACCCGTATAGACGCAAAATTTTGCGTCTATACACCCAATTATTAATTGTAGAGACGCCCTATAGGGCGTCTCTACGGTCGCCATCCCCGCGAAATTGGTGATAACGGCGTTTGTAGGGGCAACCCTTGTGGTTGCCCTTTCATTCCCCTCCTTTGGAGGGGTGCCCACAGGGCGGGGTGGTAATTCCCCATCCTCCGGAGGGGGCAGGGGGAGGTGGTATTCAGACGTTCCGACATATGTATGTGCAATCATTGCGGTTATAATTGCAAATAATACAAGGGCAACCACAAGGGTTGCCCCTGCGGTGTCCAATGAACCGGCTGCAATTCGCCATCTACACATTATTATATATATAACACCCGTAGAGACGCAAAATTTTGCGTCTCTACACCCAATTATTAATTGTAGAGACGCCCTATAGGGCGTCTCTACGGTCGCCATCCCCGCGAAATTGGTGATAACGGCGTTTGTAGGGGCAACCCTTGTGGTTGCCCTTGTATTGTTTGCAATTCTACCCCTAAATATTAATTGCATAAACGCTGTGCATCGCGTCAAAAACGCCCTGTTTCTCGTGTAATTCAAAAAAAAATCAAGAAAAACAGAAAAATTTGCGAAAAAAGCTTGCACATAAAAAAAATAGTCGTACCTTTGTACCCGTAATACAATAAAAACGTATAGATAAACCGGTAAAAAAACAGCGAACACATATATATATAATGTATAGATGGACAGACAGGCAAAAATAACGGAACAAATAACCGGCATCGCGGTAAACAGAACGAATATCGTAAAACAATCCGCTGAAAAAGCAGGAACGTATTATGATACCGCAGCCCGTTATGCAATGATAAAAACCGGTTCATCAAACAAAACAGAAAACAGCGGCAAAAAATTAGCATACCCGGCGGTAAATCCAGTCATTGCTCATAATCTCGTGTTTTTATTCTCTTTCCATGTCGCCGGATATGCTAATATTTTCGCAAACAAAATAAAAAAAGCAGCAGAAATGGCGGCGACGTTTAAATTAATTGATTATTTATCCAGTTTTTCCATTGTTCCAGTCGCCAGATCTGCTGTTTATATTACAACAATAACAAAAAAAGCAGTAGAAATGGCGGCGAAATTTAATTTAATTGTTTATAAAATTGAAATTGTCATAACATTAGCCGCCAAATCTGCTGTTTATATCACAACAATATCAAAAAAAACGGCAGAAATGGCGGCGAAGTTTAAACTTTTTCATAAAAAATTAGGTGCAATTTTAGTGTACGCCGCCAAATCTGCTGTTTATATCACATCAATAACCAAAAAAGCGGCAGAAATGGCGGCGGGTTTTAATTTTTTTCATAATAGTTTTGATACATTTTTAGTGTGCGCCGCCAGATCTGCTGTTTATATAACAGTACAAACAAATAAAAAGCAAACCATAACCGGGATAAACAACAAAATAAACGTTTAACAATAAAATTCAACAGTCTAATGGCAAACAAAACAACTTACTATCTGCCACAGAAATACAGTCTGCGGCTAATCTGGTCAAGAAACTTTATCGACAAATTAGCCCCCAACATCACCAGATGGGGCGTACCGGAAGACGACTTTTCAGACCTGCGAGTCAAAGCCAGCAACTTTCAACTCGCGAACGATAAAGCCGAACTGCCCAACTCAGGCAAGACAGACCGTCTCGACCGAAAGGAAAAAGCAGACATGTTCAGCAATGCCGCCCGCGATCTGGTAAACGGTTACCTCCGGTACAACAAAAACGTAAGCGACATCGACCGGTCAGACCTCGGGATACCGGTACGAGACAAAATCCGCACCCCGATCGAGATCCCAAAAACACACCCCGTACTCGTGATCAGGATACTCGACTTCCTGAGGCTAAGCTTTCACTTTCATGATCAGAAACTTGCGCCTACCGACGATCACGCATCCCGCGCAAAACCATACGGAGTAACAGGAGCCGTCATCGCCTACGAAGTAACCGACACACCTCCCGTCGACGCCGCATCACTCTCACGCAGGGTAACAGCGACCCGCACCCCGCACACCATAGAATTCGCCCAGGCTGACAGTACGCGCAAAGCATACTTCTCAATCTGCTGGCAAAACGAAAAAGGTCAGCTCGGTCCCTGGTCGCCCATACAGACAGTCAGCATACCGTAAACAAGAAACGTACAACAGACATAAATGCAAGTAAACAGTAAAAAAATACTCACAGCAATTATAATACTTGTCGCAGCAATATCCCAATCACGGGGTCAGGTAACAGTCGGGGCTCTCACAGAGCCCCAGACATTCTCGATACTTGAACTCGAAAGCGGCGGTGAACGCGGTCTGAGACTTCCACAGTTAATAACAGAGGAGCGTGACGAGCTCGACCTCACCTCCAGTCCCGTCGCCGCCACCGGACTCACAATATTCAACCTCGATACGCAGTGCGTCGAAACCTGGAACGGCACGGAATGGATCTCACAGTGCGCCATGTGCGGCGATTCACCCTGCATATACTATCCGCCGAACCCTCCCACCGCCGAACCCAATTCAGGCATCGACATGTATATCGGCGTAATGTATGACTTTCAGTATCAGACCATACAGTCATACTCCATAGGCGGGACGCCGGAAAGTTATCAGTGGTATGTCAAGCGTAAAGGCGAGCCAGACAGCAAATACAGAGGTCTAAGCGGCGCAACGGGAAGCAGTTATACCGTTCCCTCCAACTTTATCAAAGACACCTTTCAGCCCATTATCTCTGAGAAAAGTAATGACTACAACGACAGCATCGTCTTTGTCTGCTTTGCCAAATTCTCCGGCAATACAATAAAGAGAACTCCCGAAGCAGGCATAGAATTTATCGGCACCAACACCGCCGGATACGGCACAGA
>JAIRYM010000043.1 GCA_031267615.1 Dysgonamonadaceae bacterium | reverse complement strand
GCGTTTTTATAATTTGCTCGGTCGTTTCGCTATTTAGCGAGGTCGCAGCTGCGTTTGTCAGGGTATCAGCGTGAATTTGCCCGGTCGTTTCATTATTTAGCGAGATCGCTGCTGTGTTTGTCAGGAGATGTTCTGTTTTTTGCAGGGGATGAGGCGAATTTGCAATGGCAACGATATTATTGTTTCGGGCAACCACAAGGGTTGCCCCTACCGGTTGCAAATCGTTGGTGTTCGTAGGGGCAACCCTTGTGGTTGCCCTGTCCGCGGTTGGCGCGGCTGGCGGGGTTGTAATTTCCAGTATTGCATGAAAATGGTTCGGCATTACGACATATTCGTGTAATTCAATGTTTGGAAACCGGTTTTTTAAATCCAACCATTCCTTTTCTATCATTTGTCCGGCGTTATTTAAAATCATTTGGGGGTCACACACATGTGCGCACCTGCGGATTTCACCAAACATTTTTTTTCGATTTTGAACGCAAATGGTTACATAATATAATCCTGCCTGAGAATAATCGTATTTTTTCAGACGGATACTGCGGCGGCGGTGGATGTCGGGATTATATGGCATAATGTGGCGCAATTATTGTTTTCTGTCTGTTATTTTAAGTATTTCGTCGACTATCCTGTCTGCTGCTGCGGGATGTGAGAACTGACTGATGTTGGCGCTTAATTCTTTTAGCCTGTCTTCATTGTGTACTGTTTGCAGGGCGAGGGGGATGAGGTCGCGCAGGGCGTCGGGGTCGGGGACGAGGAGGGCGGCGTTGTGACTGACGAGCGCGAGGGCGTTTTTGGTCTGATGGTCTTCTGCGACGTTGGGGGAAGGGACGAGGATGAGGGGTTTGCCGGTGAGCGAAATTTCGGATATGGTGACGGCGCCGGCTCTTGATATGATAAGGTCGGCGACTGAGTATGCGAGGTCAATGCGGTTGATGTATTCGAGGAGGTGTATGGGGAGGTTGTTGTGCTGTTCGAGTTGCTGAAGTGACTGGTGGTAGTTGGTTTTGCCTGATTGCCAGAGGAACTGTACGCTGCCGTCATTGAGGGCGGGCAGTGCGTGAAGGATGCTGTCGTTCAGGGTTTTTGCGCCGAGACTTCCGCCTGTGATGAGGATGGTTTTCATATCGGGGTCGAGCCCGAAGTGTTTGTATCCTTCATGGCGTTTTTCGGGGGTGCAGGTTATGTTTTGCCGGACGGGGTTGCCGGTTATAATGATTTTGTCTGCGGGGAAGTATTTTTCCATTCCGCTGTATGCGACGCATATTTTTGTTGCTCTTGCGGCGAGGAGTTTGTTTGTTATTCCGGGGTATGAGTTTTGTTCCTGAATGATGGTTGGGATGTTCATCCGGGCTGCGGTTTTGAGGGTTGGTCCGCTTGCGTAGCCGCCTACTCCGACGACGACGTCGGGACGGAACTGTTTTATCGTCCGGCGGGCGAGGCGCAGGCTTTGAAGGAGATTGATGACTGTGCCGATGTTTTTAACTGGGTTGCGACGGTCGAATCCTGTTACCGGCAGTCCTGTGATGTGGTATCCGGCTTGTGGGATTTTTTCCATTTCCATTCTGCCGAGCGCTCCGACGAACAGTATTTCTGCGTCGGGACGTTGCCTGTGCAGTGCTTCTGCTATTGAAAGGGCGGGATAGATGTGTCCTCCTGTGCCGCCTCCGCTGATAATTATTTTCATTTTTGATGTTGATTTAGATTTTGTTTAATACTGCTTCTGTTTTTTGTGATATTGTGGTTTCGGAGTTTATCCAGTGGACGGTTAGTCCTCGTTTTTCCATGCCTCGGAACCATGTCATCTGGCGTTTTGCGAATTGATGGATTGCGGTTTCGAGTTGTTTGATCATTTGGTCGTAGTTTAATTTGCCGGTCAGGTGCAGGGTCTGGTATTTGTATTCGAGTCCGTAGGAGATCAGTGTTTCGGCTTTGATTCCGCTGTTGAGGAGACGCTTTGTTTCGTCGAGCATTCCGGCGTCGAGTCTTTGGTGAAGGCGTCTGCTGATTTTTTCCCGACGCAAGTTTCGTTCTATGTCGATCCCGATTATTAGACTGTTGACCGGTGGATAGTTTTTCTGTTCTCCGTTGAATGTATAGCCTCGAATAACGGATTCGATATACAGTCCTGAACCGCCGCACATGACCGGAGTGTTTTTTATCTGCCTGAACACACGGTGAAAGTCTTGCTGAAAGCGGAAGATGCTGTATTTTTCGCCTGCGTTGCAGATGTCTATCAGATGATACGGGATGTGCCGTCCGCCGACTGTGTAGTCTTCGAGGTCTTTGCCGGTTCCGATGTCCATTCCTCGATATACCTGTCGAGAATCTGCGCTTATGATTTCGGTATCGAGTTTGTCAGCCAGGGCTGCTGCGAATTTTGTTTTGCCTGATGCTGTTGGTCCGAGTATGGTGATGAGTTCGTATGCCATAATTTAATGCAAATTTACTGTTTTTTTTTATATCCCGCAATATTCATTATCTTTGCAGATATGGAAAAGAAAAGTTTTAATATACCGGTATATCTTTATTTTATAGTTGGCGCTTTGCTTGTTATCTTCCTTTTTCCTTCCGATTATGTTTTTGGGAAACATGTTTCCAAGGATGAGGAAAAACGTGCTCAGGAGGAATTTTTGCAGATGTTCGAGCCTTTGTTTCGTCTCGATGCTGATGTTGTTTCAAGGCAGATGGTGCGTGTCGGAGAGCAGGAATTTGACGTTCTTGACGGCGAAGCGTACAGATCTTTAATCGTAAAGCTTTTGAAACAGGTTTACGGCAGGGGCATTGTCAGCATCGGCGATTATCTTTATTTGCAGGAAAACGGCGTCGACAGTATTGTTCTCTTCAATGTTAACGGTCGCGAGAAGTATCCTGTTTCGGATCTGTTTACTCTTAAATCTGCTTATTCGCACATATATAATAATCTTCTTAATGACAGTTATATTCGCCCTGATGCTGATGATTTGCAGCGGCTTAATCTTAATTCTTTTTTAACGGAAAATATTGTTTACGACAAGGTGGCGTCAGACAAGGCTCGGAAAGAGGGACAAAACAGGATTGCCCGTCAGATGAATATTCAGCGTCAGTATGGCTATATCGGCGGTGTGGTGATCATTGTCAGTGGACTGTTTGCCTGTTTTTTCTTTTATTTCTATTATCTTCGCAGGAAGATTTACAAACGTAAAAAGGATGTTTTTTTCTCACTGATGATGGCTGTCCTTTTTATTGTTGCGACAGAGATCTGCATCAATTTTCATATCCGGACAAATATTTATATTATTCCCTACGCTATCATTCCGATAGTTGTACGGACGTTCTTCGATTCGCGCACGGCACAGTTTACGCACCTGATTGCGATAACGGTCTGTTCTCTGATGTCAGGCGCTCCGTTTGAATTTATACTTATGCAGCTCATTGTCTGCATGGTGATAGTTTATGTTTTGAAAGACCTGACGAGACGCTCCGAACTTATCAAGTGTTCGTTCTTCATACTTGGTACATACGTCCTGACATATATCGGATTATTGCTTTTCCGCGATGGCAACTTTTCGGACTTTCGCCCTTTGATGCTGTTATATTTTTTCATCAACTTTATATTTGTAATGTTTGCGTATCCGTTTATTTATATTCTCGAAAAGATTTTCGGATATATCTCAAATGTAACGCTGGTGGAACTTTCCGATATTAATTCGCCTGTATTGCGCGAACTGTCAGAAATCTGCCCCGGAACGTTTCAACATTCACTGCAAATTTCTATGCTCGCTGCCGCTGCTGCGCCAAAAATCAAAGCGAATCCACAGCTGGTACGTACGGGCGCTCTCTATCACGATATAGGGAAAATTCAGAATCCTCAATATTTTATCGAAAACCGGCTGGCAGGACAAAATCCTCACGATAAATTAACTCCGGAAGAGTCTGCAAAAATAATTACAAGCCACGTACCAGAAGGAGTCAAGATAGCAGAAAAACATAATCTTCCTGCTGCTCTTATACATTTTATACATACGCATCACGGCAAAGGTAAGACGAAGTATTTCTACAATACTTTCAAAAATACATATCCTGATTCGCCTGTCGATGAATCTTTATTTACTTATGACGGCGAAAATCCCGATACTCGCGAATCGGCATTACTGATGATGGCAGATGCAGTGGAAGCAGCATCCCGCAGTTTGACAGATTATTCGGAAGAATCTCTCAAAACGCTTATCAACCATATTATAGACGGGCAGATTGCCGACGGTTTGTTAAACGATTCACCTCTTACTTTCAAAAATATACGCGACGTCAAACAGATATTTCTCGAAAAACTTCTTTCAATCTATCATCTGCGGATAGCGTATCCGGAAGAGAAAGAGAGAGAGAAATAATTCTTTTTGCAAATCATAAAGAAAAGAATTACCTTTGCAGCCTGCATTGAAATATTAAATTATATTAAAGTAATGAAAACTACAATTTTTACCAGCCTGCTTATGGCTTGTTTCCTGTTGCCAAACACCGTTTCCGCACAGGAAAAGAAAACGCCCGACTGGGCAAAAGAAACCTCCGAACAGAAAGAAAACCGCCTCGCGTGGTGGACTAACGACCGCTTAGGAATGTTTATCCACTGGGGACTTTATTCGCTTCCCGCCCGCCACGAATGGGTGCAACACAATGAGCGCACTTCGGCGGACAACTATCGCAAGTATTTTGAACATTTCAATCCCGACCTCTATGACCCGTCGGAATGGGCGAAAAAAGCAAAGGCTGCCGGTATGAAGTACGTCGTCATTACGACCAAGCATCACGAAGGGTTTTGCCTTTTCGACAGCAAATATACCGACTATAAGGTAACTAATACGCCCTGCGGTAGAGATCTTATCAAGCCGCTTTGCGATGCTTTCCGAGCCGAAGGTTTGCGTATCGGTTTCTACTATTCGCTTATCGACTGGCATCATCCCGATTTTACCATCGACCCGTTGCATCCCGAATGTCCGCGACTGAAAGGCACTCTCGGCAACCGCTTTGTGATGGATACCGTTGCCGCCAGCGAGATGAATAAAACCCGCGATATGAAAAAATATCAGCAGTATATGAAAAACCAGTTGACAGAACTGCTTACTAACTACGGACAAATCGACGAACTCTTCCTCGATTTTTCATACGAGGACAAAGGAGATAAAGAGTGGGATTCGGAAGGACTGTTGAAAGTGATTCGCCAATGTCAGCCGCAGATCATTGTCGATGACCGGCTTGGTCTTGGCGATACCGACTGGGGATGGGATTTCAAAACACCCGAACAGACAATGCCCGACAAATGGGTTGAACATAACGGCGTGCGCGTACCCTGGGAAACCTGCCAGACGTTTTCAGGCTCTTGGGGCTATTATCGCGACGAAACTTCGTGGAAAAGTACAAACCAACTCCTGACGATGCTGATTGAAGTTGTAAGCAAGGGAGGAAATCTGCTGCTCAACGTTGGTCCGACGGCTCGTGGAACGTTTGACTACCGCGCCATTGATCGCCTCGAAAGTATGGGTAAATGGATGGACGTGAACAGCCGCTCAATTTACGGCTGCACGCAGGCTCCCACCGAATTTAAAGCGCCTGCTAATACGTTGCTGACCTACAATCCGACCGCAAAAATACTTTATGTCAGCGTTTTCAATTGGCCTACATTCAGAGAACTGAATTTGGAAGGATATAAAGGTAAAATCAAATATGCTCAAATACTGAACGACGGCTCGGAAGTGCAGTTTCGCGAACACGGCGAAAACGTCACGCTCTCGTTGCCACTCGCAAAACCCAATACAGAAATACCTGTGATCGAAGTGTTTTTGAAATAATAAATTAAAACCTGATGTAATCTCTGAAATATCGACATTTATGCCGTTTTCGACGGCGGACATCGCCGCAACATAGTCCGTACCATCGGTGGCGGTTAATGTTTTGTTTCGTGGAGCTCCTGAATATCTTTTGACTTTTTCAATGTAGCCTGCTGTGTTGTTTTTGCTTGGCGATGCAAAGCGAGTAACGATTTTTTCAATGGTGTTGTAATCTTTAGTCCTTTGTCGCGCAAATCTTCTTCGTTAATCACATCATTTGGGCAATTTTGTGAAATTCTTTTATGAGATTTTTTTTTGTGTATAATTTTATATCAATCAAATAATTTAGGTATTCTTATTTTCAATAATTCGCTTTGAATTTTATTTTTTTTATTCTTTTTTCAGCCATTTCGCAATAATCCGGCGAAAGTTCAATGCCGATATAATTGCGCTTCAAACCCATAGCAACAATAGCAGTTGTACCACTACCCATAAAGGGGTCTAAAATTATCTTTGCATCAGTTGAACTGATAATTCTGTCAATCAAAGCAACAGGAAATGGTGCGGGGTGTCCATTTTTCATTTCTTGCGTAAATTCCCAAACATCACCCACGCCATTAGATTTTGGAACAAGTTTAAAGTCTGGTTTTGCAATCAAATAAATTACTTCGTAGGTTGGCAAAAAATATCCGGGATTAAAATTTATACCGCCTTTCCTTCGCCAAATAATAATTTGTCTAACAGGAAAACCGCTTACAATATCTTGTCTATCTTGCAAAAGTCCATCTTGAACACGCCATTTGTGATTGTAAAATATTGCGCCGTCATCTTTTATCAAACGAAACATTTCCGTTAAACAATCGCGTTGCCACTGCACATACTGTTCGTATGGCATATTGTCATCGTAATGACTGTAACCGTTTTGCAAAGCGGCATTTGCCCATTTTCCACTTGTAGTGCAGGGCTTCATTCCGTTACCAGTAGAATTTTTTAAATTGTACGGTGGCGAGGTTACAACTAAATCAACCGACTTGCTTGGCATTTCCTCCATTGTCGACAAGCAATCGGCGCAAATTATTTTATCTATATAGTCTGCTATCATTATTCTAAATGTGTTTCTCGGCGGTTTTGTTGGTAATGTTAGCGTAATGCTTTATCGTTGTTTGTAAGTTATGAGGGTTCCTTTTACTTCCACCTGTCCGTTGTCGGCCAAAAACCTTATGGCATTAATGATTTGCCTGTCAGAATATTCTGTTGAATCAGTGATTTCTTCAATAGGACGTTCTTTTTCTTTAACAAGTTGCTTTACTGTTGAAATTATTTTACTCATATTCGAAAGATCGCCTTCTTTACGCCGTTTGCCAATGCAGACATCGCACACGCCGCAGTCACTGGCATTTTTTGCGCCAAAATAGCGTAAAAGTGTTTTGCTGCGGCATCGTGTTTGCGTACCGCCATATTCTATTACTTTGGCGATACGGTTTGCGAATCTGTCGCGACGTTGTTCGTAAACTGACTTCGGTATAACAAGATGACGTATTTCTACTCTGTCGCGAACATAATAAATCACCGGTACGCGCTGTTGTGGAATATAATTTACAATATTCTGATGCGACAGCATTTTTAAAATTTCATAAACCTGTGTTGACGGTAATTCTGCTCGCTGTCCAATAAGTTCTTCGTTTATATGAACATAGTCCGAAAAAAGTCCTGTGTAGGAACGAAGCAAAGCTTGCAACAGACTGTCGGCTTCTTTCGAAAGATGTGTGTATCCATAGAGTTCATCTTTATGGGCGACAATCATCAGACGCGACTGTTTGTCTGATTCTTCAACGTATTCGATATATCCTGATAAATCAAGTATTTTCAAAGCATTAAATACTTGGGTTATATTATAGTGATAGGCTGCACAAAACTGTTTGAGATGAAAATTATGTCCTGTTTCTCCTCCGCTACCCATAGGTATTTGATAGAAATATGCAAGTTTTTCGTAAATGTCCTTGATAAATTTTCGTTCGGGATATTCTTCGCTGATACGGCGTTTGAGCGTTCCTTCGTCTCGACGTGTATGCAGTGCGACAGCGTATGCTTTTAATCCATCGCGTCCTGCACGTCCTGATTCTTGAAAATATTCCTCAAGAGAGCCGGGCAGTTCAAAGTGGATTACAAGGCGTACATCGGGTTTGTCGATGCCCATCCCGAAAGCATTTGTACAGACTATGATGCGACATTCATCTGATTTCCACGCATTTTGTTTCTTGATTTTTTCATCAGATGTTAATCCTGCGTGAAAAAATTCGGCGCTGAAACCCTGACGTTGCAGTTCGATTGCAATTTCTTTTGTGCGTTTGCGACTGCGTACATAAATGATTGCGCATCCCGGAACTCGTTTCAGGATGCGGATTATTTCGAATATTTTATCTTCTGTGTCACGAACAACATAAATGATATTCTTTCTCTCAAAATTTTTTTGTAAAACGTTTTTTTGACGGAACAGCAGTTTGTCCTGAATATCGTCTATAACGTCAGGCGTAGCGGTTGCCGTCAGTGCAAGCACAGGTATATTCGGCAAGTGATGGCGTATATCTGCGATTTTCATATACGAGGGACGAAAATCGTAGCCCCACTGCGAGATACAGTGTGATTCATCGACTGCAAGCAGGCAAACGTTAAGATGTGGCAATTTAGCGAGAAAAAGTTCTGTTGTCAATCGTTCCGGTGAAACGTAGAGAAACTTGTAATGTCCGTAAATGCAGTTGTCGAGCGTTGTAAGAATTTCATGACGGCTCATTCCCGAATGTATGTAAGCCGCTTTTATCTGCCGTGTTTTGAGGGCGTCTACCTGATCTTTCATCAGTGCGACAAGTGGCGTAACGGCGAGGCAAAGTCCGTCCATAAGAAGTGTGGGCACTTGAAAAGTCAGCGATTTTCCATCGCCGGTAGGCATAAGACCAAGCGTATCTTTTCCCGAAAAAACCGATTGTATGATTTCTTCCTGAAGGGGGCGAAAACTTTCGTAACCCCAATACGTTTTCAGTATTTCGTTAAGTTTATTCACATTTTATATCTCTGATAAGTAATTGAATACTTGTTCTGTTATTATAATTATTTTCTTCTATCGTATAACAGATGTCGAAGGGTTTGCCGCTCTTTATTTTTTCTGCGTGCTGATGCATGCAGAAGGCGATGGCGGACATAACGTTTTTCGTTGAGTCATCGACAAGATCAAGTTTGATATGTTCTAATTCCTTGCCGACAAGTTTGCTGGTGCCGGCATCGCGTACTTTTCGCGAGCAGAAGACAGGCTTTTGATTTGCCGGTCCAAAGGGATTCATTTTTTTTAGATCGTTTAATAATTTAAAATTAATTTCTGAAAATTTGAGCTCCATATTTACGCCGAGAGTTTGAACTGTTTGTTCTTCAAGCATAAATTCTTCGGCGAAACTGTTAAGTCGAGAGCGGAACAGGTCGAGATTTTCTTCTTTTACAGTAATGCCTGCAGCGAAGGGATGTCCGCCGAAATCGACAAGAATATCCTTGCAGGATTCTATTGCGCGATAGATGTCGAACCCTGTTATTGAACGGGCGGATCCTGATAAAAGACCGCTTGCTTCGGTGAAGACGATTGCGGGTTTATAGTATTTTTCCGCAAGCCTGGATGCTACAATTCCGATGACGCCTTTATGCCATTCGCGGTTAAATATGACGATTATCTGACTTTGTATTATTTCGGGATTTTGTTCTATAAGCGAATATGCTTCATCTGTAATTTTTTTATCAACTTCTCGCCTGTCATCGTTATACTGGTCTATGTTTTCGCTCTTTTCTTTGGCGGTCGTAAAGTCTTTTGCGAGCAGCAAGTCTACTGATTCCTTTCCGTTCGTCATGCGTCCGGAGGCATTGATGCGAGGTCCTATTTTTAATATGATATCGCTCATCAACAATTCTTTTCCTGCCAGTCCGCAGACGTCTATTATTCCTTTTAATCCCTTGCTTGGATTGGTGTTGAGCTGTTTTAATCCAAAATGAGCCATTATGCGATTTTCTCCCGTAACGGGTACTATGTCTGAGGCGATGCTGACGGCGACATAGTCGAGAAGATAGCTGAGGCGGGAAAATTCTATGCCGTTACTGATCGCAAAGGCGTGCATGAACTTGAATCCTACTCCGCAGCCGGAAAGGTGCTGATAGGGATAGGTCGAATCGGATCGAAGTGCGTCAAGTATTGCGACAGCGTCCGGCAATGTTTCGTCCGGCTTGTGGTGATCACAGACGATGAAGTCGATACCGAGTGTTTTGGCGTAAGCGATTTTTTGTACTGCCTTGATGCCGCAGTCGAGACAGATTATCAGTGTGACGCCTGACTGACGGGCGTATTCGATGCTTTTGTCTGAAATTCCGTAGCCTTCGTCGTTTCTGTCGGGAATGTAATAATCGAGATTGGAAGACCACGTGTTGAGTTCGAGAAATTTGTATACGAGAGCGACGGCGGTCGTTCCGTCTACGTCATAGTCTCCGTAAATCATTATCTTCTCCTTGTTGCCGAGGGCGGCGTTCAGCCTGTTGACTGCTTTGTCCATATCGGGATAGAGAAACGGATCGTACAGGTCATTCAGGGACGGATTCAGGTATTTCCTGATTTCTTCTTCGTTTGTTATTCCCCTTTGTACCAGCAGGAAACTGACTGCGGGTGAGAGTCCGAGATTTTCTGAAATTTCGTTCCGTTTATGTAACTGTTCTTGTGTCGGGTTGTGAATATTCCATTTACCTGTCATTTTTTATGTTATTTTTTTCTGTTTTTCTTTTTATGTTTGCGACATAAGTACGGTGGCTATCGCTAAATCGAGGGGAGTGGTTATTTTTATGTTTGTCCGGCTGCCTTCTACCATGACCGGGGTGCAGATTCCTGTCGCTTCGACAAAGGACACGTCGTCGGTGTAGTCTATTTGGCTGTCCCTGTGAGAGGCTTTGAACAGTATGTCGGAACGGAAAACCTGCGGCGTCTGTACCAGAAAGTATTTTGTTCTGTCTACCGAAACAAGTTTTTTCCCTGTCAGCTTCCGTATTGATTCTGTAACGGGCATGGCGGGATATGCGCCGTTGAGAAATTCTGCGCGCTGGTATACCTTGGTTATAAGTTCGCTGTCGACGAGGGGTCGTACGCCGTCGTGAATTCCGATGAGGGCTTCTCTGTTTTCTGCGGAGAGTTCTTTTTCGATATGCTCAATCCCGTTTTTGACCGACTGGGTCCTTGTTTCTCCGCCCGTGACTGTCTGGTGGGGGATCGAAAATTCACTGTCCGAGCAGAGATTGTTCCAGGATATCTGATGGTCTTCTGGCAGGACAAGGATGATGCTTATCTCGGGATCGCAGTTGTAAAATGCTTCTATCGTGTGCATCAGCACCGGCTTGCCGCAAAGAGGCATAAACTGTTTGGGCAGATTGCTTTTCATTCTGTAACCTTTGCCGCCGGCAACGATTATTACATATTTTTGCATTACAGCTGTATTCATTGTATTTTTTCCATTATTTTTTTAACTCCTTCGTTTACCGTATAAAGTTTGTCCTTGCATATTTTCATAAGTTCTGCTGCTTCTTCCAGCTTGATTTCCAGTTCATCAACTTCCAGTTTGTTGCTTTCTATCAGGCGCTGAATTTCTTTTAATCGGGAAAATGCTTCTGTGTAAGACAGTGTTTTTTGTGATTCCATTTTGTTTTATTTTTTGTGCAAAGGTAAGGTTTTTTTTTAAATATATTATTGTGACCGGCTTTTTTTTGCTGTTGCAATTATGGTTGACTGTGATTCGGGGATAATGGATTTGTTATTTAGCTCGGTCGTTTCTATATTTTGCAAGATCGTTTTTATATTTTGCTCGGTCATTTCTATATGTTGCTCGGTCGTTTCTATATTTTGCTCGGTTGTTTTTATAATTTGCAGGGTCGTTTCTATATTTTGCTCGGTTGTTTTTATAATTTGTAGTGTCGTTTCTATATTTTGCTCGGTTGTTTCATTATTTAGCGAGATCGCAGCTGTGTTTGTCAGGAGATGTTCTATAATTTGCTCGAGCGTTTCATTATTTAGCGAGATCGCTGCTATATTTGTCAGGAGATGTGCTAAAATTTGAAGATTCAGAATTAAAGGGGGGATGTAATTTTTTTTTATTATTTTTGCAAAATGAAAATTCTTGTTACCGGCGCCAGCGGTTTTATTGGCAGATTTATTGTCGAAGAGGCGATGAAGAGAGGGTTGGAGGTGTGGGCGGGAGTTCGCGGAAGCAGTTCGCGAAGTTTCCCTGATAACAGCCGGATGAGGTTTATCGAACTCCCGTTTGAGGACAGACCGAGACTGAGAGAGGTAATGAAAGAGCATGTTGAACAGCATGGAAAATGGGATTATATTGTGCATAATGCGGGAGTTACAAAATGTATCAATGTAGACGAATTTGACAGGGTGAATTTTATGAATACCGAATCTTTTGTCGAAACGCTGATCGAGATTGACGCCGCGCCGACTAAGTTTGTGCTGATGAGCAGCCTGAGCGCGAGACCGGAACCGGATACCGAATACGGTAAAAGTAAAAGAAAGGCGGAACGTTTGCTGGAAGAGACGGTTAATTTTCCGTACATAATTCTGCGCCCGACCGGAGTTTACGGTCCGAGGGAGAGGGATTATTTGATGATGTTGAAATCCGTAAATGCCGGCTGGAATTTTACGGCGGGTTTTTTCCCCCAGAGACTGACTTTTATTTTTGTTAAAGATCTGGTAAAGGCTGTGTTTCTTGCTCTCGAAAGTGAGATGGTGAGGAAGATTTACTGTGTTGCGGACGGCGAGGTTTATTCTGACCGCGAATATGCTGAAACAGTCCGGCGGGCGCTTGGGAAAAAGCGGGTTATCAGGATTCGTGTACCGCTGCCGGTTTTGAAAACTGTGTGCATGATTTCGGATTTTATCGGAAAAATGACCGGTAAGCCTGCCACGCTTAACAGGGATAAATATCGCATCCTGAAACAGCGCGACTGGACTTGCGACATTCAGCCGATTGTCAGCGATCTTGGTTTCAGGGCGGACTACGGTCTGAGTCGCGGCATGGCAGAGAGTATTGAGTGGTATCGGGAAAACGGGTGGTTAAAGGATAATTATACGAAAAAAAACCGTTAACTTTGCATCGTCATTCAGTTTATATATATGGAACAAAAAACGCTTTATACGGTTACCGTTTTTTCCGAGAATACTGTCGGTCTTCTCAATCAGATAACGATAATCTTTTCCCGAAGGGGGCTTAATATAGAGACTTTATCTGTATCACCTTCTGCGCTCGAAGGAATTCACAAGTTTACCATCACAGTTTTTGCAGACAGGGAAACTGTGGTCAAGGTTGTTAAACAGATTGATAAACGGGTAGATATTATCAAGTCTTATTTTAATACGGATGAAGATCTGGTTTATCAGGAGATAGCTCTGTATAAGATCGCTACTCCCGGACTTATGGCTCTCGGCTCTATTGAAGACATTGTGAGGCGCTATAATGTTCGAATTCTTGATATGACTGAAGACTGGGCTGTGTTTGAAAAAACAGGGCATTATCAGGAAACGCAGGCGCTGTTTGATGAACTGAAGAACAGGACGGCAGAGAATGGGAAAAATTGCGTTTTGCAGTTTATCCGTTCCGGCAGAATCGCTGTTACCAGAAGTAAGGTTGAACGTTTGAGCGATATGCTTGCAGCAATGGAAGAAAAAAATAATGATAATAAATAAATTTTTAAAGATATGAAATTATTAGAAGGAAAGACTGCAATTATTACCGGTGCGGCGCGCGGTATCGGCAAAGCGGTAGCAAAAAGATTTGCGGAACAGGGCTGTAACATCGCTTTTACCGATCTGAATATTGATGACAGCGCAAAAGTTACGGAAGCAGAACTTGCGGCTGAAGGAGTGAAAGTTAAGGCATACGCTTCCAATGCAGCCGGTTTTGACGATACTCACAAAGTTGTGGAAGAGATAGCGGCAGATTTCGGACGTATCGACATTCTTGTCAATAATGCAGGTATTACCCGGGACGGACTGATGCTGAGGATGACAGAACAGCAGTGGGATTCAGTGCTGACGGTCAATCTTAAATCGGCGTTTAACTTCATTCACGCAGTTGCACCAGTAATGATACGTCAAAAGTCCGGCAGCATTATAAATATGAGTTCAGTTGTCGGAGTTCACGGCAATGCCGGGCAGGCAAATTATTCGGCTTCAAAAGCGGGAATGATTGGTCTTGCAAAATCAGTCGCCAGAGAGCTTGGTTCCCGCGGAATCCGCGCCAATGCTATTGCTCCCGGCTTTATCATCACCGATATGACAGGACAGTTGTCAGAAGAAGTGCGCAGCGAATGGGCAAAACAGATTCCGCTTAAACGAGGCGGTACGCCGAACGATGTTGCTGATACGGCTCTGTATCTTGCTTCTGATTTGTCTTCTTATGTTACCGGACAGGTTATTCAGGTTGATGGCGGGATGAACACGTAAGTCTGTGTTCTACGGATAAAGCAGCAGGTTTCTTAATTTTGTTTTCTTCTCAACGGTAAGTCCACATTCGGTTTCAAGAAATTTGTCAATGGAACCGTGGTCTTTGACGACTTTTTCAAACGGAATAATAAAAGTTTCTTTTGGTTCACGAAACATTGCAGTCAGTGTTTCCAGAATATGTTCAGGATACATTTCGGGATTTCCGAAACTGCTGATAGAATAATAGTTCATCAGTTTGTCCGACAGCAGCCAGTCGTCGAGAGTTTGATTCCAGTCTATCCCCAGAGCGAACAGCACGAGAGCCGATGCTACGCCTGTTCTGTCATTCCCGTTTGTACAGTTCATAACAATCGGATAATTGCTTGTATCGGTTAAAATATCGAACAGTTGATGAAAATACTCTGAGTTATTTTCGAGAAAGAACAAATTCACGTCAGTCAGATAAGAGACCACGTCACCTTTTCTGATCTGTTCGGAAAGAATTTTGTCAAACCAAAAAACAGGAGCATTGGGATTACCCCGTAAAGGAAGGGAAACTACATGTTTAGCCTGATAGCGATACGGGTGATTATATCTTTCCGTTTCTGTTCGCAAGTCTATAATCGTTTTAATATTGAGATTTTTAAGCGCTTTGACGTCTTGATGTGCAAGTCGCGACAGCGAAGATGAACGATAGAGTTTCCCCCACCGGACTTGCTGGTTATTTTCATTATAATATCCGCCCAAATCTCTGAAATTAAACGGTCCTTGCTCCGAGAAGCACAATATCCTCTCAGAAGTGATAACCGAATATCGATCGTTGAAAAGCAGTTTATAATAGCTTCTTTCGAGCGTTCTGAACGAGAACACTTCTCTGAAACCGTCCGTTATTGCAACTTTTGCGACAGGGGAATAAAGATTGAAAGAATCAGGACTCGAAGATTCATATATTTTTACAGTTCCTTCTATGTGCGGGAAAATTTCCCATTTGATACGCGTACAACCGTTCACAGAATTTGTTTCACAAGCGACACGAATATCCGGCTTTTCCTGCGTACAGACAGTAAACAATAATACAGATACAACAATATATGGTATTCTTTTCAACATATTACATTTCGCCATTATTCAATGTTACTGCAAAAGTATATATTATTGCTCGGACAGTCAAACTATTTAATCATATTTAACTTTGCAGAGTTCTTTATAAAATATTTTAAGCAGGATAAGCACTGGAAGTCATCCTCAAGATTAGATCTCCATTGAAGGTCGTCGCAAAGATCCGGCAGGTTTTTTTATGCACAGGCAACTCAATACTGTTTTGCGCTTATAAACATACATGGTTTTGCCGAACCACAGACATTAAATAAGCAATCAGTAAAGCAGTTTACGCTTTTTTATGGCTGAAATATCTAACATACATATTGGCTCTATTATCAAACAAAAGTTTGAAGAATCTGCGATGACTCCATCTGATTTTGCAGATAAGATTTGTTGTGACCGGACAACTTTATATAATATTTTTCAGCGCAAAAGCATAGATACAGAACGCTTGTTAAGAATCTCTAAGGTGCTGAATTTCGACTTTTATAATGAAATTTATCTCAACAGATACTCCGACTTCTTTGCAAAAAAAGTTCTGGTAGCCATCGAAATACCCGAAGAAAATCTGAAAAATATGGATTTACCAAAACCATTTCTCCGTCTTGTCCTGCAAAACGATTAGATGGCTCAGTTGAAAATATGCACAAATTTAGTTGGCAATATCAACTAAAAATCAAAACCATATTTGTAAATTGACACTACCTTTGCAGCCTGAAAATTTTATAAAATTATGAAACATCTCAACCTTACATTAAAAATAGTATTGATAGCATCATCATTACTATTATTCGACTATGTTGTAGCAAATGCTACTGAGTCAAACACAAGCCATGTACCTATCACCGAACAATACATGATTGAGTATGGTTATGACCTCAATGCAATACACTCAGCATTTGAAGATAAAATCATTAACATACTCAAACCATATGCGTTATGTGATTCATCAGAATTCACTGAAGATAACAAAGCAATATGGTTTGAGTATGAACCAACTCATTATGATACCACAGGTATGAACATCTATAACAATTACGAATTAATAGATGAGTATTTAGATGCAATTCCTATGGATATAGCGTTCTTTGCATCAGTAGTACATAATCTAACTGAAGCTGAAGTATTTGAACTACTTACACAAGCAGATGTGATGGCAGATGTACTTGATAGGGTAACAACGTTACGTTATTCATTATATGGGCCAGTACAAGACAATGGCATAAAACCATTAGTATCACACGTATCACCTGCTGGTACTATCTATCTCTGGATTGTTACATTAGCATTAGTTGCATCGTTTATCATAAACCTTATACAATT
This sequence comes from Dysgonamonadaceae bacterium, assembly GCA_031267615.1. GTDB lineage: Bacteria > Bacteroidota > Bacteroidia > Bacteroidales > Azobacteroidaceae > Azobacteroides. The sequence goes on along the minus strand of JAIRYM010000043.1, from coordinate 1,070 downwards.
ATTATACATTAGACGTAAGAGACAATGACAAGCAAAGATGAACAATTTACTAAAAAATTCATCATTACACAATTAAACAAACAAGGGCTTATTTCATATTCAAGTACAGGTAAGCCCTACTTGTTCTATTTATCATCACTTAGTGAGTCTGCACATGAACATGCGATTAACATTTACAAGAGTTATTTGTGGACATGCGAACAGTGGGACAATTATTAATTGTTCTAACTATGCAAATATGAACTTCTATGTAGAAAATCGTTATTATTATTGGAGGTATTTGCGGACAATGTTCCTATAATAGTACTTATGAATTTACTATTGACCAATGTTATAACAAAGGAATAATTAAAGCTCATAATAGTCATAAGAATACTTATGCTGGCGGAATCGTGTATCAAGGACAGTCTGCTAATTGTTTTGCTGCAAACAACATTATAACAGGGATGTGCAGCGCCCAAAATGGCGTGACTGATTTAAGTAGAATTTCAGGATATTCAAATGGCACTAATAACTGTTACGCCAATTCGTCAATGACTATAAACGGTTCAACTGTAAGCAGCATTAATGCAAGCAGTAAAAACGGCGCATAGTTACACTTTTAGCAATGTTACTGCAAACCATACTATAGCAGCCTATTTTGAACAGTCGCTCGCCATGCAATGGACGGCTGTTTCGGTGCGGTGACACACACTCGCTAACGTGTTAGACACACACTCGGGAACATGTTAGATGCACACGCGAAAGTCGACCGGCGCCGAAGATGGAAGCTGCACGGATTTGTTATAAGTAATTACTTTTTATCAAATTATACTCTAATTATACCTATAACAGGGTATTTTTCCGTATATGAACAACCCGTACCTTTGCACCGAATTTATCGCAAAGAATATGAACCGATACGGACTGCTTCATTTTATACTTGTTACCACGTCTTTTATCTATGCCCAAAAAGGCATGGCAGACACCGTATTCAGCGGACAGGTCAGGAGCGAAGTGTCGAAAGAAATCCTCGCTTTCGCAAATATAAGACTCGAAGGAAAGAAAACGTTCATGACAGTGTCGGACGA
>JAIRYM010000040.1 GCA_031267615.1 Dysgonamonadaceae bacterium | reverse complement strand
ACCGTCATAATGTGATGCAGCATTTTATCAAAGGAGATAATTGTGGACTCTGTATTTGTCGGCAGCAAAGTACATTTGATTTTCAACATATTTTTATTACCAATTGTATTTCCGACATCAATAACGTTTCTTTGCAAACAAAGGAAACAACAACTGTTTTCCTTCTTCACCTTTATCACGAACATTTTGGGCAAACGGGAAAAGTAGCGAATTTAAACGCGGCGATTGTGGCGGAAATTCCCCTCCTCCGGAGTAATGTCACTAATAAAAAAATCCACTACTGTTCGGTAAAACGGAATAACAATTATTTTTTATCTGTAAATAAATGAGTTTGCAGTAGGCTGTCTCAAAAGGGTAGCCTACTGTTTTTCTAAAAAATGTAGAATTTACCTGATTAAAAATAAATCAGTACCTTTGCAAAAAAAATCTGAAAAAAGGAACTAACGTGTTTGAAAAACAATAAATATCCAAGTTAGAAATATGGCAATGGAAAAATCAAAGCAATACATTTATATTGTTCAGGCGTCAGGTTCAACCAATGTCTGCAAAATAGGCATAACAGACAATTTGGAAAGACGCTTGAATGAATACAACAACATGACAGGCAAATCAAAGTCGGTCGTATATCAATATCTTTTTGCCTGTGAAGTAAAAAATATGGAGACAGTAGAAAAGGATATTAAAGCGACATTCTTGCATTTGCGCGAACAGAAAAACGAGGAAATATATTTTTATAACTCCGATTTGCTAAAAATGTATGTTGATTTTATCAAATCTCACAAACTTTTTGCAGACGAAATCGTTATCAAACCCGAAGAAAAAAAGATTATTGAAAAAGTTGTGCCAAAAACAACGCCTTCATTAAAAGAACGTGGGATTTCATCAAAAGATTTGTTGGAAAAAGCCAAAAAAATTGGACACGATGAGTTTTATACCCGTTACGAAGATGTAGAAAAAGAAGTTTCGATGTACGATAAAAGCGTTTGGAAAAACCAGGTTGTTTTTTGCAACTGCGATGACGCTTTTAATGCAGACAGCGAAAAAAAATCGTCGGCGTTTGCGTGGTATTTTTATAAGAATTTCAAGGAACTGGGCTTAAAAAAACTGATTTGTACACATTTTTCAGGCATAGTTGATTTGTTTAACGAGGGAACGGAAGGATACGTTGCGTATATTTCTTATACCACAGACGGCGAACAGATACAAAAGGAATTTCCAAAAAATTATAACGGCAGTTTCGATCACCCGATTTCGTTGAAAATACTTAATGAAGAGGCAGATATTGTTTGCACCAACCCGCCGTTTTCAAGAATGATTGATTATTGGAAAATCGTTATCCGAAGCGGGAAAAAGTTTTTAATTATTTCAAATATTACCAACCCCATAACGCCAACATTTATTCCATATTTCAAGAATAATCAAGTTTGGGCAGGTTATAATCGAGTAGATTGGTTTCAAAATCCCAAAAGACAACTTACTGATGCAGCGGGACACTGGTACACAAATATTCCGATAGACAACAGACCAAAATATGAACTGTTGAAAATCGTTCCGTTAAAAGATATTCCCGAAAAGAATAAAAAATATGACGATTCCAAAACTTTGATAGTTGATAACGGCTATATTCCGGACAATGTCAAAAAGCCCTTTGCCGTATCTGCCCGCCCAGTACTTAATGGAGTATTGGAAAAGGGTTATAAAATCGTTCAGACTAATCAGTATTTCCCTTATGTAAAAGGGAAGAAAGGTTTTGGCAGAGTTTTAATTCAAAAAATATAAAAATGTTGCACCCTCGACTGGAAAACTCAATCCTTCATAACCGCACGGCGTGCGCTACGTAACGGAATGAGACAAGGTATATTCAGATATTGAATATACCATAATTTGAGAAAAAATTGTATCTTTGCACTTTCAAAAGATTTTATTATGGTAAATTTATTCGACACTGTAAGCAACGACATTAAGTCGGCGATGTTAGCAAAAAACAAAATCCGCCTCGAAGCATTGCGCGGAATAAAAAAGGAATTTATCGAGGCTAAGACGGCAAAAGGCGCAGAAGGTGAACTCAACGACGACAACGCCTTGAAAATCCTGCAAAAAATGATAAAGCAACGCAAAGACAGTGCCGCTATCTATCAGCAACAAAACCGTACAGATTTGGCGGAAAGAGAACTTGCCGAAGTTGCTGTAATCGAAAGCTACTTGCCTCAGCAAATGTCGGCAGCAGAACTTGAAAAAGCTGTCAGCGACATTATTTCGCAGGTTTGCGCGACGTCTGCCCGCGATATGGGAAAGGTTATGGGAGTCGCAACAAAAGTATTGGCAGGCAAGACCGAAGGACATCTGATTTCTGAAACGGTAAAACGCTTGTTGCCCACATAATCTCTGTAATCCCTGTTGTTATGCAGCAGGGATTAATTTCAGCAGTTCGACGAGAAACCTCCAAAATTTTTCGACAGACTCTATTTCGACTTCCTCTTTGGGTGTATGCGCATTATGGATAGTTGGACCGAAAGAAACCTGGTCAAGTTTGGGGTTCAAACCAAGAAACAATCCACATTCCAACCCACCGTGAGTTGCCCGAACTGCTGCTCTTTTTCCGAACAAATTTTTGTATGTAGAAGTCGATAGTTTTAAAATATTTGATTTTTTGTTAGGCTTCCATGACGAATAGCCGTCAGAACCTGTTACTTTTGCTCCGCCAAGCGATAAAACGGAATAAACCTGATTGCATACTTCAACGTTCATAGTTTCGGAAGAACTGCGCTGACTTGTCAGTACTTCAACAGTATTTTTGGTTGTGTCCGTTTTGATAATAGCGAGATTGGTAGAAGTTTCCACAAGATTTTTCATATCGTGGTTCATACCGATAACGCCGTGAGGAATTGCGCAAAGCGTAGTAAGCAGTTTATTTCCTGTTTCGTAGTCGATACAAAATTTTGGCTCATCAATAGTTTCCATAGTTAATTTCACGTCTTTATCAACTTTTTTCAATTCTGTTGAAACAGCAGCCTGCAAAATATTAAGCCATTCTACTGCTTTTTCTTTGTATGATTTGGGAATACCTGCGACAGCGCTTGCAGAGTTTGGAATAGCGTTGTGCTTTTCTCCGCCTTCTATGTTTGCTAACAGCAGTTTCTGCGACAAAAACGGATAAAGATAACGGGTGATAATCTTAATGGAATTGCCGCGTCCAAGGTCGATTTGACAGCCTGAATGTCCGCCAAGCAAGCCGCTAACTTTTACCTTAAACCAATAATAATCCTCAGGCGCAACAGTTTTTTTGTATTTGAAAACCCCTTGTGTATTTCTTCCGCCTGCACAGCCGATGCAAAACTCGCCAAAATCTTCACTGTCGAGATTCAACAGTATATTTGCACCCGAAAGGTATGATTTGTCAAGGGCTTTTGCTCCGTAAAGTCCTGTTTCTTCTGCCGTAGTAAAAAGACATTCGACAGGTCCGTGCGCAATATCGTCTGAAGCGAGCAGAGCAAGTTGAGCGGCGACTCCGATGCCGTTATCTGCACCGAGAGTCGTGCCTTTCGCCTTGACGTATCCGTTTTCGACGTAAGTATTGATAGCGTCTTTGTCGAAATCAATCTTGCCTTTAAGTTCTGCTACTTCTATGCAAACCATATCAAGATGCGATTGCAGAATCACGGGTTTACGGTTCTCCATACCACGAGTGGCGGTTTTTTTGATTAAAACGTTGCCTGCGTTGTCGGTTTTATATTGCAAATCGCATTTTTTCGCAAACTTAACGATAAATTCAGTTATTTTGCTTTCTTTTTCAGAAGGACGCGGAACTTTGTTAATCTTGTCAAAGAAATACCACAAGGGTATGTGTGTCAAGTCTTTTATTTCCATAAAAATATTTTTTAATTTTCATATAATTTAATAACCACGCAAAGATAGTAAATTTTTTTTTAAACCAATAAGGTACAATTTGCAATGTACCTTATTGGTTTAAAAGTTTCAATAGGCATTAGTGCGATAAGGCAAGAAGATTGTTTTAGGTTATCAAATGCAAATTTCAGCAATTTATTCCATTCAACCAAATGATTTTGTATGTTTTACAACATACTTTTTCATGCCTCATTTTGCCTTCTCACAGATGACTATTTCTTTGTTCTGTTGCCGTAGCGGCTCATAAATTTATCCACACGTCCTGCTGTATCAACAAGTTTCTGCTTGCCTGTGTAGAACGGATGTGAACTGCTGGAAATTTCCACTTTGATTAACGGATAAGTAACGCCGTCAATATCAATTGTTTCCTTTGCTGTAATAGTCGAGCGTGTGATAAATGTTTCTTCGTTCGACATGTCTTTAAAAACTACCGGACGATAATTTTCCGGATGAATTCCCTGTTTCATTATCTTACTTTTTTATTTTTATTTCTGAATCAAATTTCGAGTTGCAAAGGTAAGCAATTTTTATGAAATCACAAATTTTTTTGCGAGTTTTTTAAAAATAATATTTTTCTGCCTGTATTGTGCGGTACTACACTTGTCTTATCAATTTCCTGATTCTGCTGCCTTTTCCTGTAAAACACAGCACAAATCCTGCAATTAACAGCGCGTAACCTGTGTATGTGATGTTGCGTCCTGCAATATCTTGGTTGACAGATAAGATGCTACCTTGTTCGTCAGTGTCATACGAAGATTGAAAAAATCTGTATCCTTTCCAGTCAAGTACATTGTTCATCGAAATGAGGCGTTCTTCGGTTTTGCTGCTGTCGTGTATTCTAACAAGGCTTTCGAATGACGACGGACTTTGCGAGCCGGGATAGCGTTTGAGAGTAAACTTCACAAGTTCAACTTCAAAAGGCAGCAAATATTCCGAATGTTCCTTGTTGCTGTGTATAATCATCTTATTGGTGATTTCGTCGTTGCGCAGATGGATATAGCCTTCCCGTCCTGAAACATGTGAAGTAAAAGCTCCTGCAAGAACAATGATAAATGCTGAATGAATGACAATGTAACCCAATTTGCCACGTTTGAAAAGACGGTTTTTGAATGTTGCTGTGATGAAGTTTATAACTAAAAGTATTAACAGAATAAAAAACAGCGGATTGTAGTAGATAAAAGTTTTGGCGGCTTCTGTGCCATAAAATTTTTCCACAAAAGTGGCTGTTGCCATACTTGCGGCAAAAACCGCAAGCAAGGCAATAGTTGTTTCGTAAGAGGAAATTATGCTTTTTCCCACTGCTCTTTTAGTAATTCGACGGATTGGGGAACGACGATGTTTCGGTCGCCCTGACATCCGCACTCATAACTGATATATTTGTTGTAACCAATCTCTTTCAACGCTTTGAAACCTTCGATATAATTATCGGCTTCACCGTCTTCGCCGGGCATACTGCGGCGTTTACGGCTCGCAATATGGATGTGTTGAAGGTAATTACCTCCAGAAATGAGAGCGCCAAAATCGGAAGTTTCTTCACTCATGTGCCAGAAATCGCCCATACAGCGCACGCCTTTGCTGTTTGCGTCGCGGCAGATTGAGGCTGCGTCTGCAACTTGACGAAGATAGAACGCTTCGCCACGATTCAAAGGCTCAAGAATTACAGCAGTTCCGTGTTCTTCAGCGTAATCGCCAAGCAATTGTAACTTTTCTACAAGAAATTTGCGTGTTTCCAGCATATGAGGGAAAGCCGGTTGTTGTCCGTTGAACGCAGGCACCATAATGACGCCTGTCGAGCCGATTTCGCCTGCTGCGGCGATAATTGTTTTCATCGTATCGAAGAATTGCTGACGGACAGAGTCGTCGGTCGAAAGAATAAATCCCTTGAAACCTGCGCATACAGCGCTGACTTTGATATTGCGACCTTTCAAAGCTTCTTTGATTTCCGTCACGCGGTTTTCCAGTCCGCTGCCGCCCGGTTCAAAACCGACTACGCCCAACTGTTCCATGTAATCAAACTTTTCCGACAGCGTGTTTCCCGGAGCGATACCTTCCTGAAAGGAAAGCTTCAGTTCGGCGACGCCCGTTGACGTCCTTTCGTCTTTGGATGTCGAAGATGTGCAGACCGAAAACCCTCCGGTCGCAAGCAGCGCGGTTCCGGACAGAGTAGCTTTTATAAAATTTCTTTTATTGTGTTCCATAAATAAATTATTTTTTCCCCTGCAAAAGTAGTGTTTTTTTCCAAAATAAAAAATACAATGTCCTCAAACACGTCAAAGCGCTATCTTTTTCAAATCAAAAAATATTTTGTACCTTTGCTGCTCAAACAGAATTGAAAAATGAGATATAATAAAATTCAAGTTCTTTCGTCAATGATTTCTACAGGAATGGTTCCTGTGTTTTATCATAAAGATGCAGAAACAGCAAAAAATGTGGCAAAAGCCTGTTACGAAGGCGGCGTTCGTGCTTTTGAATTTACCAATCGCGGTGAATTTGCAAATGAGGTTTTCGGTGAATTGTCGAAATTCATCGCAGCCGAATGTCAGGGGATGATTCTCGGCGCAGGCTCGATAGTTGATGCACCGACAGCAGCGCTTTATATACAGTCAGGTGCCAACTTTATAGTAGGTCCTCTGTTTAATCCTGAAGCAGCGAAGATATGTAACCGTCGCGGCGTGCCATATACGCCCGGCTGCGGCACGGTTTCGGAAGTCGGATTTGCTCAGGAAGCAGGCTGCGATTTAATCAAAATTTTTCCCGGCGATGTTCTCGGCGCAAATTTTGTAAAAGGCTTGAAAGCGCCTATGCCTTGGTCGATGCTGATGATTACGGGCGGAGTAAAGCCTGAAGAAGCAAATCTTAAAACGTGGTTCGATGCGGGCGCAACCTGTGTCGGTATGGGTTCAAATCTATTCCCGAAAGACGTTATTGCAAATAAAGAATGGGGAAAAATAACCGATCTGTGTAACAACGCTTTAAGTATTATCCAAAAAATAAAATGAAAACAGCATTGATCGGTTACGGAAAGATGGGGCGTGAGATTGAACGTATTGCTCTCGAACGCAGACACACGGTAGTTTCCGTCATTGACGCTGATAATCAGCTGGACTTTGATTCCAAAGATTTTCTGTCAGCAGAGGTTGCAATAGAATTTTCTCGTCCTGACAGCGCTGTTGACAACTATAAAAAATGTTTCGAGCGTAATATTCCTGTCGTTACAGGTACAACAGGCTGGTATAACCGCCTTGACGAAATAAAAAACATTGTTCGTCTCGAAGACCGAACATTTTTTTATGCCTCAAATTTCAGTATTGGAGTCAACATTTTCTTTGCCATAAATCGTTATTTAGCAAAGATAATGAACAGTTTCCCGCAGTACGACATCAGAATGGAAGAAATACACCACGTTCACAAACTCGATTCGCCGAGCGGCACAGGCATAACTCTTGCCGAAGAAATATTAAAAAATATCGACAGGAAACATAGTTGGAAAGATGCCTCCAATGGCGATTCCAGTGAATTATTGATAACTTCCGTGCGCGAAGGCGAAGTACCCGGGATTCATGAAATCATTTATGAATCAGACGCCGACCTTATCCGAATCAAACACGATGCAAAAAATCGTAGCGGATTTGCACTGGGCGCCGTTCTCGCAGCTGAATTTGTGAAAGACAAAAAAGGATTTTATGAAATGCAGAATATGTTAAACTTTTAATATTATAAAAATGAAAAAAGCAACGAAAACACAATGGATTCTTTTCGCGATATGGGCAGTCGTTTATGTACTGTTTACAATATGGATCGGTAACTTTTGGCTACTGTTCGGACTGCCTGTCCTGTTCGATATTTATATTTCCAAAATCATTCCATGGGGAGTGTGGAAAAAAACAAAAAACAAAACTCTGCAAAAAGTTGTTGAATGGATAGACGCAATCCTTTTTGCACTCGCAGCGGTATATATCATCAACCTGTTTATTTTTCAAATGTACACAATCCCGTCATCCTCGCTCGAAAAAACTCTTCTGGTGGGCGATTACCTGATGGTAAACAAATTCAGCTACGGACCGCGTATCCCGAACACGCCGCTGTCATTTCCTCTCGCTCAGCACACCATGCCGATTATCAATACCAAATCCTATATTGAGCATCCACAATGGAAATATAAAAGATTGAAAGGATTAGGTGATGTAAAACGCTACGACATTGTTGTGTTTAACTTTCCCGCAGGCGACACCGTTGCTCGAAAAAAAGAAAACCCCGACTATTACTATTCCGTCAACCAAAAAGGCTGGGACCGCGTAAACAGCGACAAATGGGAATATGGCGACATCGTGTGGCGTCCTGTAGACAGACGAGAAAATTATGTAAAACGCTGCGTTGGTATGCCCGGCGACAATCTGCAAATAATCAGCGACACAGTGTTTATAGACGGAAAAGCTTTGCCGTTCCCCAAAAAAATACAACTCAACTATCTGGTCGAAACCAACGGCACAATCTGGGGTGACAAAGAATTTGGGATGTTAGGCGTCAGTAACGCCGACAAGGGTTTTTTGCTCAACCGGTCCGCATATTTTGAATGGATATTTGCCGCAGCCGGCATAGAAAAAAATGCAGACAGCACCTACAACCCCGTTTATATCGTTCCCCTCACACAGGAAGCAGTCGAAAAACTGAAAAAATCGGGAAAAGCGCGTTCAGTTCACGTCGAAACCTTTGCCGTTCGCAGCCTTATTTATGAAACTCAGCCTGTTTATCCGTATAATTATCAGCAAAACTGGAACGTTTCCAATTTCGGACCGTTATGGATTCCGAAAAAAGGCGCAACTGTCGAACTTAATGAAAAAAATATAGCACTCTACGGCCGCTGCATCGTCAATTATGAAGGAAATACGCTGGAACAGAAAGACGGAAAAACGTTGATTAACGGACAGTCGGTAACAAACTATACCTTCCGCTACGATTACTATTTTATGATGGGCGACAACCGCCATAACTCTCAGGACTCACGCTCGTGGGGTTTTGTTCCGGAAGACCATATCGTCGGTAAGCCGGTGTTTGTCTGGCTTTCGCTGGATAACGACAAAGGATGGTTTAACGGTAAAATCCGATGGAGCAGAATGTTTAGAACGGTTGGAACGGATTGAAAGTTGTATTTTTTTAATGGAAAAATAGAATAATGTATGAAGAAATTATTTTTTCTTGTATATCCGTTAATTACGGTTATTTCAAACATTTCTGCGCAGTCGGTTTCAGTTGTAAACCTGCGATGTGAGTATTTAAACAATCCGCTTGGAATAGATATTCCGCACCCGCGTTTGAGTTGGGAACTTGCTTCGGAAGCACAAAACAAGGCGCAACGGGCATATCAGATAATGGTTGCAACCGACGAAAAAGCCCTCGCTGCCGACAAGGTTGACGCTTGGGATACACGAAAAATCAAAAGCGGCGAAACAAATCAAATCTATTACGCAGGTGAAACGCTGATGCCCAATACGATGTATTATTGGAAAGTGCGCGTCTGGGACGAAAAAGGCGAAGTGTCAGCTTGGAGTTCTGCGGCACGATTTCTTGCCGTTTCGATGGCTGACGGAGTGCGTAAAGGTCTGTGGGTAGGCGAAAAAACCCTCCCAATTCCGCTCGAAGAACAATATTATCAACACGAAGGATACTCATCGGTGCCGGAATCAACAGCCGACGCCCTCAAACAGGCAGTTATCGATCTCGGCAACAGTCAGCAGTTCGATGCTGTAAAAATTTATCCCTATCGCAGAAAAGAATGGATATTTCCTCTGCGGTTTACCGTCGAAGCGGCTGACAACGCTGAGTTCAGCAACACCCACACAATAGCCGACGAAACACAGAAAGACGTCATCATTCAATCAGATGAATTTTATTACAAAAAACTCTCATCGCCCATTTCGGCTCGTTATATAAGGTTGAATGTCATTAGAATGGCAACAGAAGAAAAAGATAAAACCGATAAATTTCAATATGGCATCGCAGAAATAGAAATTCTCAATAATTTTGAAAATATTGCATTGAACAAGCCCGTTACTGCAACCGATACAAAAACGAGTAATTACCTCTGGGAAGTAGCTCGCATTACCGACGGACATCTTCGCCGCAGCAACACAAAAAATTATTTCGACCACATTCCTCCTGCACCGCTGTTGAGAGCGGAAATCAGCATCAGCAAGAGAATCCGCAACGCTTTCTGGTCAGTTTCGGCACAGGGACTTTACGAGGCTTACATCAACGGAAAAAAGGTTGGTAATCACTGCCTTGCACCTGAATTTACGGACTACGACAGCCACCTGCAATTTCAAACCTACGAAGTAACCGATTTGCTGCGCGAAGGTAAAAACGCGCTTGGAGCAATGCTTGCTGACGGCTGGTTTGCCGGCGCCCGCTGGTCATTTCCCAATCGCGGCGGTTACGGCTATTTCCGCAAATTTATAGGGCAGCTGCTTGTCAATTACCACGATGGCTCTTCTGAAGTGATATGCACCGATGGCACATGGAAAATCTGGGCGCAAGGTCCGATACGCGAGGCGTCGAACTTCATTGGAGAAGTGTATGATGCAGACTATGAGCAAAAGGGATGGACAGAAGCAGGGTTTGATGATAAATCGTGGAAAGCAGTTTCGACTTATCCCGACGACAGATGGAATCTTGTCGCTCAGCGCAACGAGCCGATAGTGGCAATCAACGAAATAAAGGCAGTTTCGGTGTACAAAGTCGGCAAAGACAAATATGTTTTCGACCTTGGACAAAATATGCCAGGCTGGGTGCGACTCACGCTACCCTATAATCCGGGCAATCCGATACAGTTTCGCTACGGCGAATGTGTTTACGACGACGGCTCGCTTTATACCGATAATCTGCGGGATGCTAAACAGATAGACGTTTACCGCCCGTCTGACGAAAAAAACATCAACTACGAGCCTCGATTTACCTATCACGGTTTCAGGTTCGTGGAAGTGGAAGGACTGAAACAGACGCCTCAAAAGGATAATATTACAGGTATTGTTGTAGCGTCTTCATCGCCCGTTGTGAGCAGTTTTGCCTGCTCAAATAAAGACTTGAATCAACTGTTTTCAAACATCCGCTGGACGCTATGGGGCAACCTGATATCAATTCCTACCGACTGTCCGCAGCGCGACGAGCGCGAAGGTTGGATGGCTGATGCACAGATTTTTTCGCAAACTGCCTGTTATAACCTTGATATGGCGAGCTTTTATACAAAATGGGCGCGCGACATCAGCGACTCGCAAATCGAAGACGGACGTTTTCCCGACATTGCACCTCACGACGGCACTTGGCGACAGATTTACGGCGCTCCGGGCTGGGCAGATGCAGGCAACATCATCCCATGGAGGATTTATGAAAATTATAACGACAAGAAAATCCTTGCCACTCAATATGAATCAATGCGCCGTTGGGTGGATTACAACATCGGCAACAACCCCGATCTGATTTGGAGAAACAAACGGTTCAACGACTACAACGACTGGCTCAACGGTAACTGGATTAGCAACATTCCTGACTATCCAAAGGATCGCGGCAGCCTTCCGCAGCCTGTCTTTGCTACTGCTTATCTTGCTTATTCAACCGATATTGTGGCAAATTCAGCACGACTTTTGGGCAAAAAAGAAGATGTTCAAAAGTACTCGAAACTCGCTGCCGACATTCGCGTTGCGTTTGTAAAAGAATTTGTATCGCCCGACGGAAAAATACAGGGCGAAACGCAGGCTGGATACGCTATCGCACTGCATTTTGACATATTACCTGACAATCTGCGCGAGAAAGCGGTTGAACAAATGCTTGAAGCAGTGAAATATTACGACTACCGAATCTCGACAGGCATTCACGGCACCGTGATGCTGATGGAGCAGTTGAGCAGATACGGACACAGTGACGTCGCCTGGCGTCTGCTCTTGAGCCATCGTTTCCCTTCGTGGCTCTATTCTGTTGACCAGGGTGCGACTACGATTTGGGAGCGCTGGGACGGATACGTTGCTGGACGCGGATTTCAGGACGCAGGTATGAACTCTCTGAACCACGTGGCGATAGGCGCTGTCGGCGAATGGTTCTATCGACATATTCTCGGTATTCAGAAAGACGATGCCAAACCAGGATTCCGTCATTTCTTCATCAAGCCCGAACCCGGACCCGAACTGACTTGGGCAAAGGGTAACTATCACTCCATCAACGGCGACATCGAGGTGTCGTGGACAAACGAAAGCGGAAGGTTCGCAATGGACTTGACGGTACCCGCAAACACAACTGCAACAGTCGTTCTGCCTGACGGAACAAAGAAAGAAGTGAAGTCGGGGAAGTACAGGTTTTAGTATTGGATTATTTCATCTCACGACTATGCCTTCCTGTTTTAGATAGCGTTTCAGTTCCGCTATTCCGATTTCACCAAAATGAAAAACGCTTGCAGCGAGGGCAGCGTCGGCCTTCCCTTCGGTAAAAACATCGCGAAAATGCTGCATTGAACCAGCCCCTCCTGATGCTATAACAGGGATTCTGAGTGTTTCGGCAAGCGTATGCAGGGAGTCGTTAGCATAGCCTGTTTTGACGCCGTCGTGCGCCATACTTGTAAAAAGTATTTCACCTGCTCCGCGATTTTCCGCTTCTTTCGCCCACGAAAAAAGTTCACGCTCGGTGGAAATACGTCCGCCATTGAGATAGCATATCCATTTATTATCAATAAAATCCGCATCAATAGCGCAGACACAGACTTGAGAACCAAAATTGCGGGCGATTTCTTCTATCAGTTTGGGACGGCGCAAAGCGGCTGAATTAACGGAAACCTTGTCTGCTCCTGCATTGAGCAGCGCATCCACATCGCGCAGTTCATTGACGCCTCCGCCAACTGTAAACGGAATACTGATATTTGCGGCGACGCGACTCACAAGATTGAGAAACGTTTTGCGGCCTTCGTGTGAAGCGGTAATATCGAGATAAACAAGTTCATCTGCACCCTGTTCGCTGTACTGCCGTCCAAGTTCGACAGGGTCGCCTGCATTGCGAAAGTTAATGAAATTCACACCTTTAACAGTATTTCCATCTTTAACATCGAGACAGGGAATTATTCTTTTTGCAAGCATTGTTACTAATATATGAGGGATGCAAAATTAAATATTTTTTTCCAGGACAGCAAAATAACTCAGACAGCATCAAACAATTCTAATTGTTTTGATATTGTCAGTGGATAATTAGAAATAAACAGTTCTTTTCCGTTTTGGTTTGAGTTTTCATTGATGTTTCTCATTCCATAAGTCAAATTCCATGAAAGAATATTTGCGAATGAAAACAGATTGCGGACATATTCACTGTCATCGTATGTAATTAACCACTTGTGATGACAATATTTCATTGTTTCGGCAAATCTTTTGTGGTCGAAACCCTTGTGTAAATGTCCGTTTTTCCCGTAAAGCGCTGATTTTGTCGCAGAATAATAAGGAGGATCAAGGAAAATAAATACATTTTGCCCGTCTTTTTTTACAACATCTTCATAATCATAATTTGTTATCAAAGAATGATTGATTATTTTAGCAAAATCGTTCAACCGTTTTATGCTGCTTTCTGTAAAACGCCCTGTAAACGCACCTTCGCTGTATCCGCCACTTAATGTTGTGCCTGAAAATGTAATGCGGTTATAGATAAAAAATGCTGCCGCACGTTCTAAATTATTGAAACTGTTTAAATTTTCATTCAAAAATTTAAACAGTTCTTTACCGACCGTATATTTCTTTCGCCACTCGCGGATTTGTTTTATCAAAGCACTGACGTCCTGCTGAGTCATTTCCCAAAACTTGTAAAGTTCCGAATACAGATCGTTTATCCAAAATATTTTATCGGGAAAACGTTGCTTTACATATACAAACACTGAACCTCCGCCGAGAAAAGGTTCCCGAAACTCGTCGAAGTCAGGAATCAATTTTGCGATTGTTTCTACCGCGCGGCTTTTTCCGCCGGGGTATCGTAGCGGGCTTTTTATCATTTTGCAAAACCTGTTTTAACTGTAAAACCATTCGACTTTGCTTCTTTGAAAAGCGTATCTATCAAATCCAAATTTCCTTGCGACATTTTATTTTCCGAAAAGAATTTTACTCTGTCGCCTGTTTTCTCTTCGAAAGAACATAAAGAGCCATGCAATTTTTTTGAAGTCAGTTTTAAAACTGCTTTGCATTTCATTTTCCTGCCATTAACCTCGACTTCCGAAAGATTGGAATACAAAATCATTTTCAATAATCCGTCCTTAATATCGCCTTTGCCGGGCAAAATACTGTTTTTAGAATGTTTGCCTTCAATCAAATAGACTGTATTATCGTGGATTTCAACTTCATCGACGGTAAAAAAGTACTGTCCGCCGAGATAATTTGTAATTGTAATTTTGGCTTTGGTAAGCGTTGCTAAACTTTCTTTTGGCTGAGTGGTTACAATTTCCCTTGTTTGCGCCCGTTCGGCTTTTCCTCGCGAAAATTGCATAAAAGTTTCAACTTCTTTGCCGATTTTTTCTTTGAAGTTATTTATGCCTTTAAAATCGTGTAATTCAACGCCTGATTCTTTGGAAATAATCTCGTAACTTTCTTTTGCTTTATCTAAAATGCTGTGCAAATTTGTTTTTAACTCATTCAAATTCCAATGCAAAGCCGAACTGTGACATTGTTCAATTTCTTTGATTTTAGAAATAACATAGTCGTTATCAAATTTAAAATCAGTGATTTTATTGTGGTAATTATGATTTTTAGTCGCTTTATCGTAATATGCAAAAATAACAAAAACATTCAGCAGTGACATCAGCGAAACTGTATCCCATTGAATAAAATCACGTTCGCCGTCTTTGCCTTCATCTTTAATGATCGGGATAACTGTAATTCTGACTTTTGTGTTCAATGTATTATAAACTCTTTCGTAAGGATATGACCGTGTACGTTTTGGCGATACCCATTTGGAAATTGCAAAAGAATTATTACCGTTTTGCACAAGACAGTATGCAGGAGAAATATTTATATTAAAGTCGCCGGCATCATTTTTTTTCAAATTTTCTGCAAGCATTACCTTATAAGAGACGTCCTTTATTTTTGCCTTAATATCCATATTCTTTCTTTTAAAAAATCTGTTTATAAAATTACTGTTATTTTACGGGCATCAAAATTACAAAATTTCTTATACTTCTGACTTGTTTTTCAGAAACATTTTTCAGCAGTTCTAAAATCACAGCGACGACTCGCCAAATTTGAAGTATGTCGTGCCAAATCTGAAGTACGACGCGCCAATTTCGAAGTATGTCGTCCAAAAAATACGCGACCGCTTTGAGAATCTATTAAAAGGTAAGTCTTGCACCAGCCTGCAATGTCCGCGCCGCAGGATAGACTCCGGTATCTATTCCGCCCGCGACCTCAGGGTCATAACCACGGTATCGGGTGAAAGTAAGCAGGTTTTGTCCTGACAGAAAGACGCGCAGATTGACGGGAGACGCGGCGACATGCAACGGCAAAGTGTAGCCGAGAGTCAGGTTGCGCAGTTTAAGGTATGAGCCGTCTTCGATATACCGGCTGTAATTGTTGCCGGGGCTGATGTAATCTCCAACGCGGGGAGTGGTGAGAGACGGATTTTCTGGAGTCCAGGCGTCAAGCACGTCTGCCGAAAGGTTGTGCGTCTCGTTCTTTTCCGTTAAGTGACGGCGAAGTTTGTTATATACTTCATTGCCCTGCGAACCTTGCAAGGAAAGGAATACGTCCCACCTGAGATATGCGAACGATGAAGAAAAACCGTATGTGAAATCAGGATGAATACTGCCAAGAACAGCGCCGTCTCCGGCTTCGTCTATTGTACGGTTGCCGTCAAGAGATCGAAGTTTGATGTCGCCGGCATGAACGGTGCCGGAATGTGCGGCGGCTGTCGTTACTTCATCTGCCTGCACAACTCCGTCATAAATGTAACCCCAAAAAGAATCGGAGGATTCGCCAACTCGCAATATCTTTTCGTGGGCGTCGCCGATATACATATAATCTCCCGGCAATGAGAGAATCGTATTTATGTTACGTGCAAAATTAATGCTTGCCTGCCATTTGATATTTCGTTCACTGATAATATCTGCTCGCAAAGACAGTTCAAATCCCTTGTTGGAAAGGGTTCCGGAATTGATGGTCTGATACAGTCCTTCCAGCGGAAGATATTTATGAATAAGCAGGTCGCGGGTTTTTTTGTAATAAAAATCAGTTGTGAGCGAGAGTCGACGGTCAAGAAATTCGGCGTCGATTCCAAGATTGACTTCGTCGGTTGTTTCCCATTTCAGATTTTTATTTCCTGCGTTTACCAGTACGGCGGCTGGTTCTCCTCCATATTTTGCGTATTGCAGTCTTGTTGCGTATTCGCTCATTCCGATTTCCTGATTTCCCGCAGAGCCGCAGGTTGCACGAATTTTCAGGGCGGGTATAATGTATTTTATATTTTTATAAAAATCTTCATCGCTTACGTTCCACGAAACGCCGACCGAGGGACTGAAAGCCCAGTTGTTGCCCTCAGAAAATCGGGAAGATTTATCGGCGCGATAAGTGGCGGTCAGATTGTATCTGCTCTTAAATGTATAGTTGACCCGTCCCAGGAATGAGTGCAGATTCGCGTCGTCGGGAAATGAATATATCTGTTGATCTTTTCCGGCGCCAATATTGTCGAGATTGTCGATGTGTGTTGCGCGGGTGATAAGAACGTGTGAACCGGTTTCCTGAGAGGTGTAGCCGCCTAAAATGTCGATATAGTCTTCGTCTGTAAGCTGCCGGGTGTAAGTTAATAAAAATTCTGTCTGCGTGACATCCTGACGGCGGACGCCTGTTGCACCGCGCCCCTGAATGTCCTGATTGATGCCGAGAACGGTGAGAGGCGGCGCCAGAAAGTTTTGTACAATACTGTTTATGTTGGAGCCTGCACTGAATTTTGCTGCAAGACCGTCGATCCATGGCAGTTGATATTTAGCGTAAAACTGAGTGAGGAATGTTGTGCCGACCGTCTGTCCGGTACTGTTTTTAAGATCGGCGACAGGATTGGCTGCAATCCCGTAATAACTCAGTTCGGTAAGTTCAAACGGATTGTAATGGTTATATCCGTCTGATTCGGTTTTGTCGTAAATTCCGAGTACCGGAGGCATGAAGAGCGCATAAACCAGAGAGTTTGTGATGCCGGACTTAAAGGGATTGCTGCTGCCGGTATAGTCTCCTTCGGCAATGGTGGTCAAAGCGTTCTGCGTGCTTCGATTTGCGTTTACATTGACGCCGAGGGTAAGATTGTTCAGGCTTCGCTCCACGTTTACTCGCCCGCCGTAATTGCGGTAGCCGCTGTTGATAACGATGCCTGTCTGATCGGTATAGTTGCCGGAGAATAGATAGCGGGTTTTGTCGTCGCCACCCGAGACTGAGATTTCGTGCGTCTGCTTTACGCCGGTCTGTAACACCGCGCTTTGCCAGTCTGTATCGGTGACGGGATAGTTTCTTGCTTCGAGATTGTTCCAGGGAGCGGTCTTGAGCAGATCGTAGCGATTGATTTGTTCAAACTGGGATGCATTGAGAAGATCCAGATGCTTGACTGACCTGTCGAAGCCGAGCATATATTGATAGTTAATCGTATTTTTGCCGCGAGAACCCTTGCGAGTCGTTATCAGCACAACTCCGTTTGCGCCTCGAGAGCCGTAGATGGCTTTCGCTGAGACGTCTTTCAGGATATCTATCGATTCAATGTCCGAGATGTTGATTGACGCCAGAGGATTTAGGGCGCTTTCGATGCCGCTGACTCCGGCTGCCGTAGCGTTCTTCTCGCTGAAATATATGAAGCCGTCAATCACGTACAGCGGCTCATTGCTCGCTTCGATCGAGTTCCCGCCGCGGATACGGATTTCTGAGCCTCCTCCCGGCTGACCCGATATTGTGGTTACGTTGAGACCTGCTACCGCACCGCTCAGCATCCCGTCCAAAGAGAGCGACGGATTGTATTCGAGATACTGCTGACCGACTGATGATACGGCGCCCGTAAGCTCTTTCCGGCGCTGACTGCCGTAGCCGACGACAACTATTTCGTCTAATTGATTGTCCTCCGAAAGCGTGACGTGTAATTCGCTGACATTGCCTGCCTGAACTTCCCGCGTCCGGTATCCGATGAAGGAAAAGACTAAGAGTTCATCTTTCTCCGCATCTATCTGACAGTTTCCTTCCGCGTCTGTCTCGGCGTATGTTTTTGCTGTCTTTGCGTGTACGCTGACGCCGGTGAGAGGATCATTACCGTCGGCGTCTCTTACCGTAACGTTGATTACGCGAGCCGCTGCCGAGGTCAGAAAGAGCAGCAGAATCAGTCCGCTAAAAAGTATCTTTTTCATTTAATTTTATTTTGATTTTCAGAGTGCAAAGGTAGTTTCTTTTTGTGTTATGATAAATACCGTAAAATGGGTATATTTTTTTAATAGCCGATTCTCTGCATGATTATTACGTCTGCAAATCCGGAGCCTGTTTTGAGCCAGTCTTTCAGCAGACCTGATTTTTTGTACCCGCAGGAGTAGAAGAGCTTGTAACTGGCTGTGTTTCCTTTCTGTATATATGCGTAATGAGAATGTATATTCAAAAAGTGCTCAGAATAACTGTGCAGCATTTCCAGTGATTCTTTTCCGTAACCGCGCCTCCGGACTCTTGAGTCGAGCAGGATGCCGACGCCGGCGCGAAGATTGATCGGATCATAGTCATACAGATCAAGCGTACCGACTGCCATGTCCGTATCTTTTTCTACAATCATCATTCGCAACTGTTTGACGGTTAATATGCTCTGCACAGAATCGGCGATGTATTCCTCGAGAGCGAATCTGGAATACGGTTTGATCGACGAACCGTAGCGCCATATATCTGTATCGTTTTCCCACCGGTAGAGAACATCCAGATCTTCAGGTTCAAGCGCGCGGATAAACAGACGGCTGTTGGATAGAAAAGACATATTATGTTTTTATTTATGTTAAGTTATTATTATGATTTCTGATTGAAAATTTTTTGAAATTCTTCCGCAGAAACCGTTTGCTCTTCAACCGTCAGACGTTCTTTCAGAATGTCTGTAATTCTTCTTGAAATCACCTTGTCGGTCAGCGCCTGAATCGTGCCCTCGTGTTTTAATACTTCTTTTGCATAGTGCTCCAGCAACTCGTCGGAAATTGAAGCCATGCCGAACCGCCCGATCTGTCCGCACACCGATTCTTTCGCCTCTTCCAGAATATCTCCGTCATCAACCGAAATCCCGAGATCCTCCATCAGCCGCTCATTTATCAAGCGGGTTTTTAAACCTTCAATCAGCGCCGGATAATCTGCTGCTACTTTTTCTTCCGTATGACTGTACGAATACGCCAGCCACCGCTTCAGAAATGCCTCCGGAAACGGCGCCGAAGAAACTTTTAATTTCAGCAGTTTCCGCATGTCAGCCATAAACATGTAATCGCTCTGCTCAGCCAGCTGTTCCGAAATCTGATCCGCGATCATCGCCCTGAACTCTGCCTCATTCTTCACCGCATCCTTACCGAAGGATTTGTCAAATAAATCCTGATTGATTTCCGCCTCCTTATAATTGCTGATCTCGCTTATTTCATACGAAAAATCGCCGGCATGATTCGTAACTTCATCCTTCTTTATCTTTAGCAAAGACGAAAGTTCGGCGCCGCTCCCCGCGTAAGCGGCAAAAGGATTAAAAATCACAGTCGAATTAACAGCCGCGCCGATAATTTTCTCCTTTTCCTCTTCATTCACAAAGAACGACGGCATCATAGCCGCATTTTGTATCACTGTACCGTCCTGCTTCGGCTCCCCGTCTGCATCCAGCTCCGTCAGCACTCCCTTAACAATATCTTTCTCCGAAACCGTTTCCTGAAGCGTATATTCTCCGCCATTCTCCAGCAGATTCTCCACATGACGGTCTATCATCTCATCCGACACCTGAATCCGGTAATACGGCAGCCGGTCTTCCTTCCCTATATTAATAATGAGTTCCGGCGCCATCCCTATATAAAAAACGAAAGTATAACTCTTTTTCTCATCCGGCTCCACCATAACTTTATCAGCATCCTGCATCGGCTCCCCCAGAATATTCAGTTTTTCCTCCATAATACATTCCCCCAGCCTGTCCGTCACCATTTTGTTAATCTCTTCGCACACTGTAGGCTTCCAGAACGTTTTTTTAATCATCGACGCCGGCGCCGCCCCTTTTCTGAACCCCGGCACGACAACCGATTTCCTCATATCGCCAATAATTTTCTCCACCTTTGGCAAATAATCCTCCGCCGTCACCTCAATCGTCACGGTCGCATTAACCTCGTCAACCCTGTTAAAACTGCACTTCATACTATTATAAATTAAAAGAAATTTCTATTGAGCCACAAAGGTACAAATAAAAATCAACATTATCGCATACATTACACTTTTTTTTTTATTTCTTTTTGTCCTCGCGCTTCGCGCTGCGGTCGTTCTGCTTTGATATTCACCTCCGCGAACATTTTTTAGCGTTGTTTTGCATAATATTTCCGTTCCCGATATTCGCCGGCGTCATTTCACATTGATATTCCCGTTCCCGACATTCTCCCATATCATTTCGCGTTAATATTCCCGTCCCCGACATTCGCCGGCGTCGTTTCGCATTGATATTTCCGTCTCCGACATTCGCCGTCATCATTTCGCATTGATATTCCCGTTCCCGATATTCGCCGGCGTCGTTTCGCATTGATATTCCCGTCCCTGATATTCGCCGGCATCATTTCGCGTTAATATTCCCGTCCCCGATATTCGCCGGCGTCATTTTGCATTGATATTCACCCTTGTAGGGGCGCACCTGCGTGTGCGCCCTTTCATTCCGCACCGTTCACATCTGCCGTCATCGTTTCGCATAATATTCCCGTCCACGACATTCGCCGGCGTCATTTCGCATTAATATTTCCGTCTCCGACATTCGCCAACATCGTTTCACATTAATATTCACATTTGTAGGGGCGCACCTGCGTGTGCGCCCTTTCATCCCGCACCATTCACATCTGCCGGCATCATTTCGCGTTGATATTCACCCATGTAGGGGCGTCCCTTGTGGGCGCCCTTTCATCCCGCGCCGTTCACATCTGTCGATGTCGTTTTGCATTGATATTCCACCTTGTAGGGGCGCACCTGCGTGTGCGCCCTTTCATCCCGCACCATTCACATCTTTCGTCATCGTTTCGCGTTGATATTTCCGTTCCCGACATTCGCCGGCGTTATTTCGCATTGATATTTCCGTCCCCGACAGTCGGGGAAGAGAATATCAAACAGTTTTTTTAGCCCGACAGTCTGGGAAGAGAAAATCAAACAGATTTTTCAGCCCGACAGTAGGGGAAGAGAATATCATACACTTTTTTTTAGCCCGACAGTCGGGGAAGAAAAACTGCAGCCGGTTCGTCTCCCCGACAGTCGGGGAAGAAAA
>JAIRYM010000038.1 GCA_031267615.1 Dysgonamonadaceae bacterium | reverse complement strand
CCGTTTCTTGCGACAAAGATTTTATCGCAAATTTCAATAGCATTTTTGCCTGAAACTCTTATTACAGCAATTCCTCCTATGCCCGCAGGTGTGGATATAGCACAAACTGTTTCGTTTATCATAATTCCCTTTGTTTATATTACGCAAAGTTAGCGATTTATTTATAATCAACAAATTTTCCCGTTTTAAAATAAAGAATTGTATACACTTGCTATTCTCAAAAATTTCATCTAATTTTGTGCAAAATTCAGATTGATTTAATGTATAAAATCAGCAAACAATTTTCGTTTTCCGCGTCCCATAGACTTGATATGTTAGGCGAAGGGCATCCCTGTGCACGAATGCACGGGCATAATTATCTTATTACTGTTCACTTAAAATCAGAAGAATTAAACCGTTTCGGATTTGCAAAAGATTATAACGAATTGAAACCAATAAAAATATTTATTACGGAAACTCTCGACCATCGTCATTTAAATGATATTATTCCTGCCCATCCAACGTCGGAAAATATTGCTCGTTTCCTTTATGAGCGTTTCAAGCCGGAAATTCCCGAAATTTACGCGGTTGAAGTAAGCGAAACGCCAAAGACTTCGTGTATCTATGAGCCTTAATGTTAAGGAAATATTCTATTCTCTGCAAGGCGAAGGAGGACGACAGGGGGAAGCGTCAATTTTTATCCGTCTTGCGGGCTGTAATTTGCGGTGCGCGTTTTGCGATACTGATTTTTCCGACGGAACGGCTATGAAACTCGATGAAATTCTGTCTGTCATTCGTCAATATCCTTGTCTGTGGCTAATCTGGACAGGTGGCGAACCTGCACTGCAATTGACAGCAGAAGATATTGTTTATTTCAAGCAAAAGGGCTATTTTCAGGCAATTGAAAGTAACGGACATTATTCGCTGCCTAACGGATTGGACTATACTGTTGTCAGCCCAAAAGGAAATATAAAATATGCGGCAAAAATCAATCATTTAATAGATGAAATCCGTCTGCCTGTGGAGATTGGAGACAAGTTACCCGACATAAATATTTTACCGCATGCAAAACTGTATTTTATCAGTCCGATTTTTTCTGAAAAGAAAAAGACACAGAAAAATATAGATTACTGCGTAGAACTCGTTAAACAAAACCCGCAATGGCGCTTGAGTTTGCAGATGCACAAACTTATTGGAATTGAATAATTAATTCTATCCTTACACTTCTTCCCTGCATCGGGTACTGACGCACTATTTCGTACTGTTCATCTGTAAAATTTACACATTCAGCCGACAGCGTGAAGCTACAGGATTTAAGGCGAAAATGTTTCGATAGCGTTACAGTCTGTTCCGAAAACGGCTTCATCCGAGATTCCGGTCTGTTGGAGTTCCAGTAATACCGCCTGCCGCTGTACAGCAGAGTGTAATTTACTTCCAGCCAGGGCATAACTATGTTTGTCCAGCCTGTGCCAAACTGCGACGGAGTGTAAACAGGAATTTTGTTGTAACTGCTTTCGCCCTGAGAGGTTTTGTCCAAAACTCGCTGTAAAGAGAATGAACCGCCGACATTCACAGGTATTTTTTCTATTCCATTTATATGAATTTCACTATTCAGATCAATTCCGCGCATATCAACTTTTCCGATATTGAGTATCGTCCAGATGTTAAGATCAGCAGTGGGATAAGCGACGATCTTGTCCAAAACTTTGTTATGATAAGCGTCTGCGGAAAGGGAAACACGGGGCAAAATGCTGCCTAAACTGCTCAAAAATGTTGCTCCCAGATTAAATTGACGAGCATTTTCGGGTTTCAACGGGCGGGGCGAACCGCCGGAAGAATAATAAAAATCCGTCAAAGTCGGCAAACGAAAACTGTTTTTGAAAAACCCCCTCAATCGCAAAATATCTGTATTTAATAGTTTAAACGAAAAGCCGGCATACGGAGATAACTTCCTAAGGGGAGTGTTGAATGTGACAGAATTAATGTGTGAAGCATGTGCATAAGTATATTTCGCTGTTATGTTTATTCTTTCGGATTCGTATTTTGCAGACAGCGCAGAAAACCACGTTTTGCGCTCAGGAGTTTCGCCTTGCAACGAAATTATATTTCCGTTCATACTGTCATAAATCAGGTCATTCGCAAATGACGCAGAAAAATGCCTGCCAAATTTGCGCCGCACAACGGCATCGGCATACCATTCGCGCTGAAAATAAAGGTACCGGCGGGGCGGGTTCAAGTAATCCGAACTCGCAAAATTAAATTTCGCATTTACAAGATAGTCTGTATTTTCTGTTATAGAATGTGTATAACGCATTTGAATAAAAAGATTGCGGTCTTTGAGGCGGTCGTCGGAAAATTCGTTCCAGTAAGTAGCAGGACCGGGAAGCTCTCTGTTTGTCCGGAAACTGTACGCTTTTAGAAATAACCTGCCGCCGCTGCCGAATTTGCCGTTAAGATTTGCTTCCATTTTCAGGTTTTTTATGGCGGTATTATGCCTGACGCGGTTTATGATGCTGTCGCGCCCTGCCGTCCCGACCGATTGTTGATAGGGATAATTGCCGTCTGATTGCAGGTAATCAACAGAAACACCGGAAGAAAGCGTTTTTGAGATTTGCTGTCTGTAAAATATAGAAGGCGAGAAAAAACCGAAAGCGCCGCCTTTTAGCGATGCTTTTATGTGGTTCTTTTTTCCGGTATCGGGCATAAAAGAACCGGTAATGATATTTAGCGAACCGGCGAGTGATTGAATTTGAGCAGGCTGGAGTATATTATCGCTTTCTCCTGTGTTTAGAATGATTTTTTCTATGCCTGTGAGCGAAAATCGTGACAGATCAATTTGTCCGGTTTGATTGTCGGTGACAGGAATACCGTCGTATAATACTCCGGTGTGGGATGCGCCGAGAGAGCGAAGGGACACGGTTTTAAGTCCCCCAACACCGCCGTAGTCTTTTACCTGAACGCCGGCAAACTGCCGCGCTGCATCGCCGACAGACAGGGCACCCGTTCCTGCAAGGGTTTTACTGTCAATTATCTGCATTGGCGAGGATGTTATGGAAGTGTTGTCTTTTGCGGCAGAAACTACCACTTCCTGAATTTCACGAACGGGAAGTGTATCCGTCTGTTCCTGCGCGCAAACAGGCATCGCAAACAGCCAGACTGGAAACATAGCCACAAAAATGTACTTTTTTAAATTAATCATACGACAGTAACCCCTTTTACACTCGAAAGTATTACTAAATATGCTTTGGCAGGTCTTCTGACTTACTATTCTTTGAAACTTCCTTCCCACTCTTATTCGGAGCAGTGGATTGAGCTTTGTTTCAAAGCATTTTCCAATGAGAACTGTTGACTTGTTTACTCATTTTTGAGTTTACAGTAGCGGAGACTGTTCAGGCTTTTCACCCGATTCCCTTTTCAGCGTTTGTCCT
>JAIRYM010000025.1 GCA_031267615.1 Dysgonamonadaceae bacterium | reverse complement strand
ATTATGTTTTGCGGCTTTGAAAGAAAATGTTGAAGATGACCTGCAAAAATTTGAAGATGCGGGGTGGATAGTTGAGAACATCACTGAACAGTAAATCGAAAGTGCGTTTTAGAAGTTGTGTGCAAATTGTGTGTCCGTATAAAAGAAAAAGGACCCACGATCTCTCGTAAGTCCCTGATAATTAAGTGGGCGTTGACGGATTCGAACCGCCGACCCTCTGCTTGTAAGGCAGATGCTCTGAACCAGCTGAGCTAAACGCCCGATCTTAATTCTTCACTGAAAAACGGTACAAAGATAATACTTATTTTTGAATATGCAAAAAAATCTAATGAAATTTTTTATTTTATATTAAATCCCTTACTTGATCCCTGAATGTCAGAGGAAAATTATTACCTTTGCGAGCCTAAACATTATTTTATGAAAACCAAAATTTTATATGCGATCCTGATTGATATTAAATAAAATTTAAATTATGCAATATTTTTCATTCACTCTCATTAATGGGCTACGAGTTGTTTTTTTACCTTCATTTTCCCATGTAAATTACTGCGGATTTACCGTTGATGTAGGAACTCGCGATGAACGTATGACAGAACACGGTTTAGCGCATTTCGTCGAACATAATCTTTTCAAAGGTACCCGCAAACGAAAATCACGGCATATCCTTAACCGTATGGAAGCCGTAGGCGGTGAACTGAACGCCTATACGACAAAAGAAGAAACTTTTCTTTATTCTGTCTGTCTTGCCAAAGATACGGAACGGGCAATAGAATTGCTGTCCGACCTCGTTTTTAATTCACAGTTTCCCACTTCTGAAATCGAAAAAGAGCGTGAAGTAGTAATTGATGAAATAAATTCTTATGAAGATACGCCGTCTGATTTGATTTTCGACGAATTTGAAAATCTTGTTTTTGAAGGTAGCGAAATGGGACATAATATTCTCGGTGATGCAAAAAGTCTTGAAACTTTTACTCCCGAGATATGCCACTTGTTCTCGAAACAGTTTTATCGCCCTGACAGAATGATATTTTTCATAAACGGCAATTTGAAAGAAAAGAAAGTGCGCCGTTTGGTTGAAAAATATATGGCTGACATTCAATCGAATAATATTATTGATATAAAGCGAAATATTCCCAAAATAATTCCATCTCGAAACCTTTCGCTTGATAAAGATTTACACCAAAACCATATAATTGTTGGCTGTCGGATATGTTCTACTTATGACGCACAAAAAATGGCGATTCGTGTGTTGAATAATATTCTCGGCGGACCTGGAATGACCAGCCGTTTGAACATTGAATTGCGAGAAAAACGCGGATTAGTTTATACTGTCGAATCAAATTTGAATTTTTATACTGATTGTGGAATATTTAATGTCTATTTTGGCTGCGACCACAATGACCGCGAAAAATGCCTTTACTTAACTCACCGTGAGTTAAAAAAATTGAGAAATAATAAACTTACAGATTCTCAATTTACATCTGCCATAAAGCAATGGAAAGGACAACTTGGCGTCGTAGCCGATCAGCATGAAAATCTTGCTTTGAGCATGGGGAAAAGGTTTTTGCGGTTTAATAATTACGAATCTCTTGAAGAAACTCACAGACGAATCAACTTGCTGACGGCCGAACAACTTCTCTCTGCTGCCAACGAATTTTTTGATGAAAACAGCCTGTTCTCACTGACTTATTAGGTTTTAATCACGACTGCTGCTTCGTCAATCTGTCCTTTAACAGGTGGATTTGCTTTTGCAAGGCGGATTTTTACTTTTTTTACTTCGGGAAACTGTTTTTTTAAACTGTGGATAATTCTTCCCGCTACATTCTCAATAAGATTAGAAGGGATTGACATTTCTGCTTTAACTAATTCAAATACAGTATTATAGTTAATAGCATCAGACAAGTTATCAGATTCAGCTGCGCGACTTAAATCAAGATACAGACACAAATCAACTGTGAAAATATTGCCAATTTTTCGCTCTTGCGGAAAAACTCCGTGAGACGCTCGAAAAATCATATTTTTTAATTCGATATAGTTCATCATTTTATTTTTTTCAAAAACAGGTGCAAAAGTACATTTTAGGTTAATAATATGCAAATAAATCGTATATTTGCTGTTCAATAATATCAATGTACTGTGTTTAAAATGAAAAATAGGGAAAATAATATATCGTCAGGCATTGCTCATAACGCTTTGGCGACAGGTACATACGTGAAAGGAAATATCAAGGCGGAAGAGGATTTTCGTATTGACGGACGACTGGAAGGCAATATTGAATGTATAGGCAAAGTAATTGTCGGACAACAAGCTGAAATCCTCGGTAATATTCAATGCGAGAACTGCGACTTATATGGCAAAGTCGATGGCAGTCTCTTTATAAATGATACAATAAGACTTAAATCTTCAGTTCGCTTGACAGGTGAAATTGTTACCAAGTATGTCGAAATAGAGTCGGGAGCTCTTTTTAACGGCACGTGCAAAATGCTTAATACGTGATTTTGCTGCTCGATTTAGTCTAAATATATTAAAACAAGCCGATTTATTTGGTTCTTTCAAAAAAAAAGGTTACTTTTGCAAGTTCTCAAAAACTCATAATTTTATTGAATGAGGCAATTAAAGATTACCAAATCAATCACCAATCGCGAAAGCGCTTCTTTGGACAAGTACCTTCAGGAAATTGGGCGGGAAGAACTCATCACAGTTGAGGAAGAAGTTGAATTGGCGCAGGCTATCAGGCGAGGAAACCATTCAGCATTGGAAAAACTGACGCGGGCGAATCTTCGTTTTGTTGTTTCGGTTGCCAAGCAGTATCAAAATCAGGGATTAAGCCTTTCCGACTTGATAAACGAAGGCAATCTCGGTTTGATAAAGGCGGCAGAGAAATTTGACGAGACTCGCGGATTCAAATTCATTTCTTACGCTGTATGGTGGATTCGACAGTCAATTCTTCAGGCGCTTGCCGAGCAGTCGAGAATTGTTCGTTTACCTCTTAATCAGGTAGGTTCGCTAAACAAGATTACCAAAGCATTCTCGAAGTTTGAGCAGGAACACGAGCGCCGTCCTTCGCCCGAAGAATTGGCAGAAGAACTGGACATTCCTGTTGATAAAATTGCTGACACATTGAAGGTTTCAGGGCGTCATATTTCGGTAGATGCACCCTTTGTTGAAGGCGAAGACAACAGTTTGCTCGACGTATTAATCAATGAAGATGCACCTTATGCCGACAGAACTCTGATGAACGAATCATTGTCGCGAGAGATCAACCGTGCACTCTCAACTTTGAGCGACCGTGAGCGTGACATAGTGAAAATGTTTTTCGGTATTGGCACTGCCGAGATGACGCTTGAAGAGATTGGCGATAAGTTTGGACTCACACGCGAACGTGTCCGTCAGATTAAAGAAAAAGCAATTCGACGGTTGAAAACAGGTACGAAAAATGACTTGTTGAAAAGTTATCTGGGTTAAATTTTAAAACCCGCAAAAAAACAAATCCTCAAAAGAAAAAGAAAGAGGTAAGAAGGCTGTTTCGATTTTTGAAGCAGCCTTCTTTTATTGTAAAACTTTTCATTTTACTATCCTTGATGGCAAAGATACAAAAATTTTGATATTACAGGCAAGTGCCTCAAAAAAAAATATTACCTTTGCAGACATAAAATAATTAGAGTTAAACATTCATAGACTATGAGGTTATTATTGTCAATATGCTGTCTTTTGTCCTGTACTGCGGCTTTTTCACAAAAACAGGTGCGGAAGGAAATCAGAGAAGGCAACAAAGAATTTGAACAGAAAAAATTCACGGAAGCCGAAATATCATACCGTAAAGCATTGGAATTAAATGCACAGTCGAAAGAGGCTGCTTATAATCTCGGCTCGTCGCTTTACCGTCAGCAGAAATTCGACGATGCGGCTAAACAGTTCGAGTTGAGTGCGGCAGACGTTAAAGACAAATCTAAAATTGCTACTTCTTTCCACAACTACGGCAACTCCTTTCTCTCGAAAGCTATAGTAGCCGATGCGCAGGCAGGTTCAGGCGGACAAATGCAGGCGCAGGGAGCAAACGTAGATCAGCATAAAATGCAAGACTTACAGCAAAGTATTGATGCCTATAAACAATCGTTACGCAGCAATCCTGCCGACGACGAAACTCGCTACAATCTTGCTCTCGCCCAAAAACTGCTCGAACAGGAAAAACAAAACGGTGATGGCGGCGGAAAAAATAACAAACAGGATAAACAACAAGACCAACAAGATAAAAAAGACCAGCAGCAACAACCAAAAGATAAACAGGAACAGGAGCAACAGCAGCAGATGCAAAAAGATAAAGCCGAGCAAATTCTCGAAGCGATGAAACAAAACGAGCGCGAAACTCAAGAAAAAGTTAATGAGCATAAAATGCAGGCTGTGAAGCAACGGAAAACCGACAAGAATTGGTAAGTCGTTTTATTATTTTTGAGAGGATTTCCTCCTGTGATTCAGCATTTCGCGAAGAAAATCCTGTTCTGCGCCCTGAAAGAGAAACACCTTTTCGGCAGGCAGTATTTTAAGAAATTTTTGCATATATTCCTTATTTAGCTTTGCTTCGTTGAGTTGCTTTTCGGCGAATATTTCAACAATTTGGCAATAATCTTCTTCTTTGTGTTCTTTCCCTTCGCGCTCATCTTTCATAAACTCACGCATTTTGTGGCGAAAAACACGGTCAATTTCAAATTTCTTTTCCCACAATTCCAAACAAAGAGGCAAAAAAACTTCGGCTTCTTTTTCATTGAGTTTCATCGCGTTGGATATATATTCAACACGTTTTTTCTTAAAATGATCAAACTCTGTTCTACGTTTTTCCCCATCTTTTTCTTGAGCAAGACAAACAGCAGGCAAGCAGATTACTGAAATCAATATAATAGCATAAAAATTTTTCATCTCATTTATATTTACTCGGTTACAAAGAAACTATTCAACCATATCAGCCATAGTGTCGTCGAAATAAACTTTGGCCATACCTTCTTCGTAGTAATTGTAATAATCTTCAATATCAGCATCAGAAGACAGGTTAAGCCCTTTTTCTGCGTATGACTCAAATTGTTTTTCCGTATTGTGAATATTAGTAAAAGTCTTTATCGACACCCATATACCTGCAAACATCGCAGCCATATATACCCAAGGCTTAACCCGTTCCCAAAAACTGATAACCTGCGTTGGTGCAGCCTGATGTTCAGGCAGTCGGGACATAAGTTCAGACGTGAATGTATCAAAATATCCTTCAGGAACTTTGAACGGATCGCGTTTTACGATGTCTTCAAGATGTATTCTTTCTTTTGCCATATCTTTTTCTTTCACTACAACATAGACTTTATCAAGAAAAAAAAGTTTAAATACGTTTGGATTTTCAGGAAATTTCATCTAACTTTGTGCCTTATTTTTTTTAAAATGGATAAACTAAATGCCATTATAAAACCTGTCGAGAAAGAAATCGAGGCGTTCAATCGAATGTTCAAAGACGCTTTGCATGGACATAGCCGCGATTTTCAAACAATGATTGACTTTATTTCTACTCAAAACGGGAAACGGATACGTCCACTGCTAACGCTTTTATCTGCCCGTTTATGTGGCGAAATAAACCAAAAATCCATTGATTTTGCGCTTATTATAGAATTGCTGCACACTGCAACGCTGATTCACGACGACGTAGTGGATAATACACTCGAACGCCGCTCTCAGCCTTCTGTCAATGCCAAATATGATAACCGAGTCGCTGTCCTGCTTGGCGACTATATTCTTGCTCTCGCAATTACACGCGCAGTGATGACGCAAAACCTTGATATAATGGCTATAATAGCCCGCGTGGCAAAACATTTGGCTGATGGCGAACTCACGCAGATGATTTTGTCGCGAGAACTGATTATTGACGAAGATCGCTATTTTGATGTTATTCACAAAAAAACCGCCGTACTTCTTGCCGCATGTGGTGAAATTGGCGCAATATCCGTCAATGCTGATGTTGAAACTTGTGAAAAATTGCGACTGATTACTGAAAATACAGGGCTTTGCTTTCAATTACGAGATGATATTTTTGACTATTTTGAGCAGGATGAAATCGGTAAACCTACAGGCAATGATATTCGCGAAGGAAAAATAACCCTGCCACTGCTGCATGCCTTGAAAACCGCACCCAAAGACGTTTCCGATAAAATGCACAAACTAATCAGACAAAAAGATTTTTCTCGGGAAAATATCCTGCAACTGACTGATTTTGCTAAAACATATAAAGGCATAGAATATACCAAAGCCAGGATGCAGAAAATCAAAGAGGAAACTTTAACTTTGCTTTACGACTTTCCTGATTCAGACGCAAAAACAGCTATGACCGAACTGATTGATTATATTATAAATAGAAAGAAATAGCATCCGTAACACTCGGCGGAGTTGCGGTAGCCACAGTCGCGCATCATTTCGACAATAAAGCAGCAGGGGCGAAAAAATTTTCGCCCCTGCATCAAACTCGCCACTGCTGTTAACTGTTAATTGTTAATTATTTTGCCGCCTCTACCTGCAAACAACCCGAAACCCAGAGCCGTTGCCCCGGTAATACGGGGTGTGTTTGAACCGGCGCGAAACGCGGCAGCCGCTAACGTCATCGGACCAGCCGCCGCCGCGAAGAACGCGGGAGGAAGAACCCCCACCAGAGCCTACAGCATTGCCTGTAGGTGTGCTAAACGGAGTGCCACTGCTGCTGCCGTCATAGATAGCATTATCCCAGTTCCAGCACCACTCATAAACATTGCCGGACATATCATACAGACCAAGATCGTTGGCGGCTAAGGCGCCAACAGGGTGGGTGCCGTAATCTGCATTGCCAGCGGTGTGACCTACATTATCCCAATACCACGCAATGTCGCTAATATCAGCACTGCCGCCAATAGCAGCACTGCCGGAATATTCCCATTCGCGCACATTTGTGCCGCCACGAGCCGCGTATTCCCACTCCCACTCGGTGGGTAAACGGTAGCCGTCTGCTGTGAAATCACAGGTTGCTGCATCCCAATCAGCATTATTTGTGCTATTGCCAGGTATATTAGCGTAAGTAAGGTTTGCCCAGTCTACCTCGACGCCGCTGACTGTTACGCTGTAACACGGCTTTTTGCTTTCCTTCTTACTCAACTTGTTGCAGTACGCTATCGCTGCGTACCAGTTGATCATTTCAGCAGGTTTGGAGGACGATGGCGAGTAATCAGGATCCGTGCTGCAAGCAAAATTATTACCACCGGCACTGCTATTCAAACCACCTCTGTCAGGAAATACATACTCATACTGCGCCTGCGTAATCTGTGTTGCCGACATAGTGAAGTCAGTAATAACTGCGTTAGTAATAACTATGTCAGTACCAGTACCGCCGGTACCGTATTTCCAACTGCTGCTACCTACAACTGGAAGCATCTTTGGCTTCAGAAACGAAGCAGGGTAATAATACTTTACGTTTACTTCGGCAGGCAGTTGTGAATCATCTATGTTAATACTGTTGCCCTTCTGTTTGCCCTGCGAGGT
>JAIRYM010000016.1 GCA_031267615.1 Dysgonamonadaceae bacterium | reverse complement strand
TTGCCTAAAACAATTCATGCGGTTACTGAAAATGGTTTCCTTATTAAGTTGATTGCTTTCATTTGGGGATATACTTTTGATAAATTATATAACGTAGATAAATAGCAACTTGAATTAATTACTTTAGTTGCAATAATACTACTGATACCCAAATTGATTTATCCGCACCCTCATCAGCCAAACCTGCTGATATGATCAGCTGGTATGACGCGATAGCGTACTGCAACAAGTTAAGCGCTATGGAAGGCAAGGGCCCTGTTTATACTGTTTCCAGTGTTAGCAACTGGTTAGAACTTAAATATACAACAGATATACCATCAACCACTGACGCCAAATGGGACGCAGTCACCTGCGATTTCACAGCCGACGGCTACCGTTTGCCCACTGAATGGGAGTGGGAGTATGCAGCGCGTGGCGGTACAAATGTGCGCGAATGGGAATATTCCGGCAGTGTTACCATTGGCGACGTAGCGTGGTACTGGGATAATTCATATGTTGATAACAAATACAGTACCCGCCCTGTTGGCACCTTAGGCGCCAACGATCTTGGTCTCTTTGACATGTCAGGCAACGTTTGTGAGTGGTGTTGGAACAAGGGGGATGCTACCTTTGACGGCAGCAGCAGTGGCACTCCGTTTAGCACTCCGACAGGGGATGCTGTAGTCTCTACAGGTTACTCTTCTAACTACCGCGTTATTCGCGGCGGCAGCTGGGAGTATGACGCTGACTACTGCCTCGTTTCGTACCGGAACTCCAGCTACCCGTATAACCGGTACGGCCGCTATGGGTTTCGGGTTGTGTGTAGGTAGGGGCATAAAATTATAAGTCGGTCGATCGGACTTGTGGTGCGCTATGTGATGAATTAATAATTAATTATCTTCACTTCTCCCATTAGCCCGCTTTTTCTCAACGCAGCATCTTTTTTGGGTCCAGCTATAGTCCACGTTTTGCGCTCGTTTTCAGGCAAATTTGCATCATATACGAGGCGGTTGAACCACGTCGATGTAACTTCCACCTGCAAGTCATTGTCGCCTTCGC
Source organism: Dysgonamonadaceae bacterium (assembly GCA_031267615.1). Lineage (GTDB taxonomy): Bacteria > Bacteroidota > Bacteroidia > Bacteroidales > Azobacteroidaceae > Azobacteroides. The sequence continues at coordinate 39,142 of JAIRYM010000016.1, read as the reverse complement.
GAATAGCGTCGGTAATGTCAATGCGGTAGGGTGGCGTCCAAAGCGTGCGCAGGCGTTTGCCGTTGAGGGTTACGGCGGCAATCATCTCGACTTCGCCGAGGTCGAGGGAAACAGTTACCTGCTTTTCCTTGACCTTAAAATCCGTAGAGTTGTTAAGGTTTTTAATACCTTCAAAGGAAAACCTGGTTTTGTAAATCGCTGTCCCCGAAAACGCTTTGCCTTCTGCCGAGAGTGGAAGATCTTTCCAAGCCTTCAACTCCCTCGTTTTCAGAGAATCGGGCGCTCCCCAGCCTTCGGGGAATAAGAGCGTCCATTCCGTGTCGAGCGTTTGCTCACTGGAGGGCTTAATATTGTCGGGACAAAACGGCTCTATTGTCATCGCGGAGGGGAAAAATTTCACAAAACAGGCGCCTGCCTGAGGCAAATCGAAAAATAAAACTGTGCGCCCGCCGCTTTTGCCGACTACCTTTGCAGGCGAAGTTTCACCTGTAAGCGGGTCATAGACAAGGGCACAGGCGTTTTGCATTTCGGCGTCTCGGGTATTGAAACTCAATGTGCCGTGAAATCCTTTTCCGTATGGCGCTGCAATGTAATACACATCGGCGTTTTCTGTGCAGCGGTGCAGCCACAGGGCATCGCCTCCGACTACATCCGGCTTTATATCAAGCCGCTGCAACACCTCTTCGAGCGAAGTGTTTGAAAAGACGTTTTTATTTTTTTTGTTCCAAATTGCTTTTACTGATTTATCGAAACGCTTTTGTGCATCGGCATTTTCAGATAGAGTGGCAAGTCCCTGAGGTGCATTGCCGACGACGGCAACTCCCTGACGGACAAATTCTGCGATTCGTTCGAGCGTTTCGGGCAACATTCGTTCATTATCGGGAATATAAAAAACCTTATATTCCAATCCTTCTGGTGTTTTCAGAATGTTGTTTTCGACCGAAAGTCTGTTTAAAAGAATATCGGGATTGCAGTAGTCGTATTTGTAACCTGCGGGAAATGGCGCGTTTTGGTCAGGTCTATGATTGATTTCGTCGCCGAGATACCACAGCACGTCCGACACCGGGCGTCCCGCTTCAAGCATATAGTTTAACCGCGCAAAATAGTCGGTAAATTCTGACATTGCGTTCCACCAAGTCTGTCCGCGCAGGAAAGGCGTACCAATGGATGAGCCGAAAGATGTGCCGGGCGGTAGCCAGTCGGTTCGTGGATTATGCGTGTAAGTATGAAATACTAAATGAGTTATGCCTTCGATGCAGTTGAGGTTTGCAATTTCTTTGAGCATAGTCAAATGCTCGTCCCAAGTTAGAGCGAACGAGGTAAACGCCTCTGCCGCAATGCGCGGCTTACCATAAAGACGGGCTGCGGAAACGGTCGGTTTTATGGATTTGAAATTTAGCGCCCCTACATAAGAATCTGAATACGGCTGCCAAAACTCTGCCATCGGAACATCGGCGTGTTTGAAATATTCCATAATGTCAGCAGGAACGACGTCTCCGGCAGAGGTTTCGTACTGTATCTCCAATCCGTTTTCCCGCGCAAGTTCCGCCATTCTGCCGTAAAATTTGTTTGCAAACAAATCGCCCGTAACTCGCCGGAAATCTAATAGAAAACGCGATGTATATTCCTGATTATTTATAATATAACCAAACAGCGAAGGCAGATGTTTCGTAAGTTCATAACTCATTTTCCGAGAGAAAATAGAATCCAAACCTGCAGTCCAAGTCTGAGTATGACATTCCCAACTGTCGAGCAGCATACAGTCGAGCAGTCCTCCTGCAAGCGGTTTGTCGATAAGCCGTCCGATATATCCTGCGAAATGAGCATCGGGACCTGAACAGGCGAGTTTGTTGCACTCCCAGCCTGTTCCCTCTGCCGGCGCGGGCGCGTTGCGGTGTCCGGCGTTGACATGTCCGAATCGAAGAATAGTCCATTGCCCTGCCGGAGGCGTCCACGACAGTGAGCCGTCTGGCTTCATATATTGCGTAACATCAACAATTTGCAAAAATTTTACATAAGCCTCTTTCGACTGTTTTGCCTTTTCGCCTTCGCGAAGAATACTGCGCAAAGTCCAGCCCGCTTCCGATTCCCAACTGTTTTTTCGTGCTGCAGAATAAAGGCGGATGGAGTCGAGGTACATATCGTGGAGGTTTTTAAATGTAATTCTATAGCGCGACACGTTTTTTATCTCGTTGCAGGCAAACGAAACGGGGCTGTCGTCCTGCCAGTTTGCCACAGGCATATCGGCGTCGAAAATGGTTTGCGTTGCGCGTCCTTTCTGCGTTATTGCATCAATTTTAATATGTACGCCCGGTTCGTAACACCAGCCTTGATTAAATCCTTCGATGCTCGAAAATTCCACGGTACGCACAGTAACCGGCTCTGCAAAAGTTATTTCCAAATAATGGTCTTTTCCTTCTTTGTCAGGTAATATTTTTATTCTGTCAGTTTTTTTGCCTGCAATAAAACTTTTCCAGTCGAAATCAATATCGCTTTCAACAGATTGCGGTTGTAAGGGCGTTGCGAGCAACGCCCCGTTATCATTTTCGTCGCCTAAAGGCGTTGGAAATGCAAGAACGACTAAGTCGCGGTAATCGCGCCATTCTTTGCTGGAGGGTTGCGGGATGGGCAAGACGCATCTTGTTTCTGCATTAGCGTTGCCGCCGATAACATCGGTGCGACTCATAACGATATTTCGCATTGCATTTTCGGGCGTAATCCACGGACCGCCCGACATTGCCCATCCCGGGCAGTTTTGCATTGTGAAGCGCAGTCCGAGTCGGTGACATTCTTCGGCAACAAAGCGCACGTGTTCGTCCCATAATGGACTTAAACATTCGATTTGCGGCTCAACGCCGGGCCATCCTCCGCCGAAATGTCCGTGAAAGAGTTGGACGCCCGATATTCCTGCGGCGGAGATAGCCTCCAAGTCCGCTGTAATTCCGGCTTTCGATACATTACCGTCGATAAAGTGAAACCACGTTTCGGGGTGGTAATACGATGGCGGAGAAATGAATGTATTGTCGTCAACGTTATTGGCAAACAAGTTGACGCAAAGCATTAAAAATGGTAAAATGAATGTAGATTTCATACTATTATTTTTGTTTATTTTTTTACACAACCTTTTCTGATAATCAGGTTTGCAAATGCTTCTGATTCGCTCGTTGCAACGACGCAGTACGCCTGACTTGCCCGCTCGTAAAAATCGGGTTTAGGTATAAGCAGATATTGCTTGTTGCCATCTGGATAGCGCCCAAGAATTTCGCGATAACGATTCCATACTTTTGGTTCTGTTTCGCCGCGATAATTCATTAACACTGTAGTATAATCCACTGCGTAATCAAGAGGAAACAGGGGCAGTATTGCTTCAAGCATCGCCGTAATAGTGTGTCCATCTGCGCGGACAAGTCGTTGTGAGCGAGATGCAGCAGGAAAATTACTGTCTCCGAAAACGATTTCGTCGCCGTGTCCCATTTCTGCCAGAATTTTCAGCAGTTCGGGAGAAATAATCGGATTGATTCCTTTTAACATAAATTTTTTATTATAATTGCACAAAGGTATGACTTTTTTTTACGATAACAATAAAACACTGTATATTTCGTTATCTATTCAGTTATTTTTATAAACAAATTAATATGACGAGAGTAACAGTAACCATAATATTGATTGTGATGTCGTTGTGCCGAATGTCTGCGGCTAATGACGGTAGTCGTTATGCGATGTCATCTATTTTGTCGTCAGGTAAATGGGTACAAATAAAAGTTACCGAAAACGCTGTTTACAAACTGACTTATGAAGATTTGAAAAAATTTGGCTTCGACAATCCTGCACAAGTGAAAGTTTATGGTTACGGTGGCTGGTTGCTTAACGAAGATTTCTCACAACCTTATACAGACGATATTCCCGAAGTTTCTGTTTATGTAAATAAAGGCGCTGATGGTATTTTCAGCGCAGGTGATTTCTTCCTTTTTTATGGACGAGGAACAGTAAAGTGGACATATAATTCATCGAGAGGCATTTATGAACATCAAAATAATTATTTTTCTACTTACGGCTCATATTTTTTAAAGGAAGATGCTGCAGGTCCGAAGGAAATGTTGGTTAAGCCTTCAGAAAATACAGCAAGTATAACACTCACAGTGTTTGATGATTATTTAGTTTACGAAAAAGACAATACAACTATTTCATATACAGGACGCGAATTATTTGGGGAAAGTTTCCTCGGAAGTTCAGGCTCTAAACAGTTTTCATTTTCCATTCCGGGCATAACTTCCGATGCGGGCAACGTGAAACTTTCTTTTGCTTCAAAGCCGAGCGCTGCTGATATAGTTGCACTAGCTCTTGGGAATGATACGATTGTGAAACTGAACTTTGTAACTTTTTCGAATACATCAAAAAAAGCAAATATGCTCGAAAGTTGGAACAGTTGGAACGGAGAAAAATCGGAAAATACAACATTCACTGTATCTTGCCATCCTTCACGCCATTCACGCGCCAATCTGAACCATATTACGCTAAATATGAAGCGTTTACTGCAATTTTATAATACAGGCTATACTTTTTTTCGCAATCGCGAAAGCATATACAAACCTGTTACTTATAATGTTGATAAAGCATCGGCGAACAGTCAGATATGGGACATTACAGGTAATTACAAAGTAAATCGGCAAGATGCAAACCTCAACGGTACAACACTTTCATTTTCAACAAATCAGGATAATATATTGCACGAATATGTAATGGTGGATATTACTCAACAGTTTCCTACACCACAATTAGTAGGCGAAATAGCGAATCAAGACCTTCATGCCTTACCTCAAACAGATATGATTATTCTTGCTCCAACTATGTATCTACCTTATGCAGAAACCCTTGCAGAACGGCATCGTGCCGAATCGCTTAATGTTACGGTAGTTGATGATAAGTTAGTTTTTAACGAATTTTCATCTGGAACGCCTGACGGTACGGCATATCGCAGATTTGTTAAAATGTTTTACGACAGAGCAATTGTCGCAAGCGAAAAACCGCGATACCTGTTGCTATTTGGCGATGGTATCTTTGATAACCGACATTTGACTTCGGAATGTGCAAAACTCAATCCTCAAAATTTTCTGCTGACCTATCAAATGAAGGAATCGCTGGATGAATCATACTCTTACGGAACAGATGACTATTTCGGATTTCTCGACGATTCTGAAGGATTGTCTGTCGTTTCGGCAGGCATTGACTTGGGCATCGGGCGACTTCCTGTAAGTTCAACTTTGCAAGCAAGCAATGCTGTGAATAAAATCCTCAATTATATGAATAACAGTCAGGCAGGTAATTGGAAAAGCAAAATCATTTTCACCGCCGACAATACAGATTCAAATAATCCAAACGATTTTTGTACTCACGCCAAACAAGCGGATGCGCTTGCGCAATATATCGACGCTAACCATCCCGAATATATGCAGTACAAGTATTTTATGGACGCATATAAAGCCGTAAATACTAGTGGAAACACTACATATCCAGAAGCCAAAAAGGGATTTTTGAATACGCTGAAAGAAGGCTGTTTTCTGCTGAACTACACAGGACATGGTAGCACAAAGGCTTGGTCGTCAGAAGATATGATTAATATTACTGACATCAGGCAAATGGATTTTGCAAACCTGCCGCTTTGGATTACCGCTACTTGTGATTTTGGCTGGTACGATGGTGTTCAAACTTCGGCTGGCGAAGAAGCGTTTCTCAATAAAAACAGCGGTGCAATCGCCCTTTATACTACTTCGCGAGTTGTTTATCAATTAAACAATTTTCAGATTAACCAAAAACTGATTAAATATCTGTTTGAAAAAGACGCATCGGGTGCTCATCTTCGTCTCGGCGATGTTTTGCGACAAAGTAAACTTGATTTGAAATCCGATGGAAACAAACTCAACTATGTCCTGCTCGGCGACCCCGCTTTGCGATTGAACTATCCAGAATGGAAAGTTGAGATTGAAACGGTTAACGGTGAACCTGTCGATAGCGAAATTAAAAATTTCAGGGCATTAGATAATATTGCTGTTCGCGGAATAATTACTGACGAGTCAGGCATTAAAAGCAGTAATTTTTCGGGCAACCTTGAAGCGCTTGTATTCGACAGCAAGAAAATAACCGAATCAACAGTTATGGATGCGACAGGCGACAGATTTACATATTCGTCGTATCCTAATCAGGTTTTCCTCGGTTCTACGGCAGTAACAAACGGGGAATTTGAATTTTCATTTACCGTTCCGAAAGATATTTCATACACTAAAGACAACGGAAAAATGATTTTCTATGCGGCAGATAAACAAAACACACTGCTGCGTGATGCATCGGGATATTTTGAAAGATACAGTTTTTACGGCACTAATGAAGATGTTGAAAATGACGGCATAGGTCCAGAAATAAAGGCAATGTATCTTAATACAGAATCGTTTACAGACGGCGATGCTGTAAATCCGACTCCATTCTTCTTTGCTTCTGTGTTCGACGAAGATGGCGTCAATTTTTCTGGATCAGGCATTGGACACGACATAAAGATTTTTATAGACAACAAGTGGGAATATAATCTCAATCAGATTTATGATATTCAAACAGGAATTGTAGGCTTTTCGATTCCTGAACTGCCTGATGGCGAACATCGTCTGCGGTTCCGCGTTTGGGATATAATGAACAATTATTCGGAAGATTCGCTGACATTCAGGGTTGTTAAAGGATACAAACCGGAAATTATTGATTTGACGGCTTACGGCAATCCCGCCCTGATAGATACTAGATTTGTATTTAAAAGTAATCTGCCTGAAACCGCGCTTGAAGTTATAGTCAACGTCTATGACCTTTCGGGACAGACCTTGTGGACAGTTTTTAAAAAAGCGTCTGCCGGTATGGACAAAAACCTCTCGTTTGAATGGGATTTGACCGACACAAGAGGGTTCCGCGTCAATCCCGGCGTCTATATCTATCGGGCAATGGTGAAAACCGCCGGCAGTACGGAAGTCAGTAGAGCGAAAAAAATTATAGTTTTGAAACAATAAAACTTAATCTGTTACAGTTTAAAAACAACATCAAAATTTTAATATGAGACAAATAAAATTTATTGTGGCACTTCTTCTGTTGATTGGTTGCTCCTGTTTTGCAAAAGCTCAGCCTGATGAGGATGCTGCAAGTTATTTCAATCCTATCAGATATGCAGTGCCAACGCTGGTTATCGCTCCGGATGCCCGTGCAGGCTCTATGGGTGATGTGGGTGCGGCTACCGAGCCTGACGTGTATTCTCAGCACTGGAATCCTGCAAAATATGCTTTTGCTTACAGCAAGGCGGGAATAGCGTTGACCTATACTCCATGGCTTAGAAAAATTGTAGATGATATTAACCTCGGATATCTTGTTGGGTATTATAAACTCGGAGAAGAGGACAGGCACGCTTTGAGCGGATCCCTGAGATATTTTTCAATCGGTGAGATTCATATGACAGGTGCTTCCCCGGATGATGACATGGGAACCGTCAGTCCTTATGAAATGACTGCAGATGTGATGTATTCGCTTAAATTGAATGAAAACTTTTCTATGGCGGCAGGATTGCGATTCATATATTCCGACCTTGGCGCATCTGCGGCAGGCAACAATGGCATAACGCCAGGTTCTGCTTGGGCGGGCGACATTGCCGGCTATTACAACAAATATGTGATGCTCGGCAACAGCGAATGTATGTTAGGTCTGGGATTCGATATTTCAAATATCGGCAGTAAGTTATCTTACAATGGTGCTATCACGAATGAGTTTCTTCCTGCAAACTTACGGCTCGGAGCTTCTCTTCTGGCTCCGCTTGACGATTATAATACTATTTCATTTAATCTGGATATAAACAAGTTTTTGATTCCTACTCCGCCGCTAAGGTCCAGCGATGAAATTGAACAGCAAAGACAGTGGCGTGAATATAACGACCAATCCCCGATAGCAGGAATTTTCAAGTCGTTCAGCGATGCTCCTGGTGGATTTAAGGAAGAGTTGCAGGAACTTCGTGGTGGACTTGGTATTGAATATGGTTATGACAATAAATTCTTCATCAGAAGCGGTTATTTTTATGAAAATCCAAACAAGGGTAATTTCCGATATTTTACTGCCGGTGCGGGTTTTAAGATGGAAGTTCTTCAACTTGATGTTGCATACCTGATTTCAACAACTCCGTCCAATCCGCTTGACCAGACCCTGCGCTTTTCATTGAGTTTCGACATGGACGGGCTGAAAAATCTGATGCGATGAGCAGGTTTCGAGTTGGTTTTGGATACGATGTTCACCGTTTCGCACGTGATAGAGCGCTTTATCTCGGCGGCATAGAAATTTCTCACCGTCAGGGACTTTTAGGACATTCTGACGCTGATGTTGTGATTCACGCTCTTTGCGACGCCTTACTCGGCGCCGCAGCCTTGTGTGATATTGGCTGTAATTTTCCCGACAACGACAAATCATTCGAAGATATAGACAGTAAAATTTTGTTAAAAAAAACAATGCAACTGCTTGCAGATAAAGGTTATTCTTTTGGAAATGCCGACATAACAGTTTGTGCAGAACAACCAAAACTAAATCCACATATTCCACAAATGCAAACCTGCCTTGCAGAAATAATGAACGTCAGTCCCGACGATATATCTATAAAAGCCACTACCAACGAGAGTATGGGTTTTGTCGGACGCGAAGAAGGCATCGCCGCTTATTGCACAGTGTTGATTATATAAAAACTTCACTATATGATAAATTTTATTAAAACACTTATTTATAAGTTTTTAAGTTTTGAAAACTATCTTCGCGTGCTTCAAAGAAGTTACTTTTTACTGTATCGAACAGGTTTATTAAAATTTTCACATCTGTATGATTATCATTATTATGTAAAAAACTTAATCAAAAAAGGCGACACTGTAATTGACATTGGAGCGAATCTGGGCTATTATTCAATACTTTTTGCCGATTGGGTTGGAAAACAGGGTAAAGTATATTCCGTTGAGCCAATTCAGGCTTATAACAAAGTCTTTAATGAGCAGGCGAAAAAATACACAAACATCACGCTTTATCCAAACGCGCTTGGCGCAGAAGAAAAGAAGGTGAAACTTGTCATTTCGTCTTCGGCAACCTGTTACAATACAGGACTTCCACACGTTTATGATTCACAGAAAGATGGTGATCTCAATGAACAAAAATTTCGGTTTGAAGCGAAAATGAAAAGACCGTCAGTTTTATTTCAGGATTTACAGCAGATAGATTATATCAAGTGCGACATTGAAGGGTTTGAATATACTGTACTTGCTGATATGATTGAACTTATCGAGCGTTTTAAACCGATTGTTCAGGTTGAAGTCTGGGCGGAAAATGAAGAAAAACTTGTTGCGCTTTTCAAACAATCAGGATACATTCCTTATAAACTATACAAAAACCAACTTGTTGAAATTGAAAAGCTAGATAAAAGCATTGGCGGAGACTATGTTTTTGTACATTCCATTAACTATGAGCAAACTTCTCGCAAAATATAATGTTCCTGTTCCTCGATATACAAGTTATCCACCTGCAAATTTTTTCAGTAAAGAGTTCACTGCTACAGATTATGAGATAGCACTAAAAAAATCAAACAAGAACAAACCTTCGCATCTTTCATTTTACCTGCATATACCGTTTTGCCACCATCTTTGCCACTATTGCGGCTGCAATTCGTTTGCAATGGGTACCCGAAATACGATTGAACGTTACGTCGCTGCACTGCATAAAGAGATTGACATTGTTATACAGAATCTCAATCCTGAAAGAAAAATCGCACAAATACATTATGGTGGCGGTACACCAACTGTCCTCCCATCCTCTGTTTTGAAAGAACTGAATGCTCATCTTTTGTCGGCCTTTCCTCAAATCGAAAATCCTGAAATCGCTATCGAATGTCATGCCGCTTACTTGAATGAAAGCGACTTGCAGGTGCTTGCCGATACTGGATTTAACCGTTTCAGTATCGGTATTCAGGATTTTAATGAGAAAGTCTTGAAAGCTGTTAATCGCCGCCCGACGAAACTGCCTGTAAAAATTGTTTTCGATATTTTACGGACAGCAGGAGCAAAGATAAACCTTGATTTACTCTACGGACTGCCTTTGCAAACCGTCGAAAGTTTCTCGCAGACAGTCCGTCATGCAGTCGAACTGCAACCAAACCGCCTTGTAACTTTTTCTTATGCTCACGTGCCTTGGGTAAATCCGCGTCAACTCATACTTGAAAAAATCGGACTTCCTTCCGCTTACGATAAAAACCGCATTTATGACACAGCTAGAGAAATACTTTTACAATCCGGATACAAGGCAATCGGACTTGACCATTTTGTAAAGCCTGATGACGAATTGTATTTCGCTCTGCAAAACCGCCAGTTGCACCGTAACTTTCAAGGATATTGCACTCGCCGTACCACAGGACAGGTTTATGCTTTTGGCGTTACTGCAATAAGCCAACTCGCCACAGTATATGCGCAGAACGACAAGAATATAGAAGACTATATTTCCCATATTGACGGCGGACTGGCAACTATTAAAGGTTATACTCTTTCTGAAGAAGAACAGATTGTACGCGAAGTCATTGAAACTCTGATGTGCAATTACTGCATTGATTGGTACGAACTTTCCGACAGGCTCGAAATGACGGTAGAAACAATAAAGAATAGCACTTCATTTGATGCTGCACGCTTTCGTGAATTTGCAAACGACGGAATTATCAAGATGAGTGACAGTCGCATTGAGATAACGACAGACGGACGTTTATTTGTCCGTAATATTGCGGCAGCTTTCGATAAATGGCAGCAAAACACAGACCGGAAATTTTCAAAGCCAGTGTAACTTTTATCTTTGTTAAAGAAAAATCATTGAAATTTTGCGCATATTTAAAAAATTTAATGTACCTTTGCACGTCAAAAAGCAGAAACACAGTAAAAAAATAAAAATAATAAAAGTCAAATGCAAAACAAAGGATTTATAACTACTTTTGCTGTCCTGTTGAGCCTCGTTTCTCTGTTTTATATTTCGTTTACTTTCGTAACGAACAAATATTACAGGCAGGCAAACGAATATGAGGCAGCAGGTAATGGAATTGCGAGCCACTATCTTGACTCGCTGTCTTCTAAAACAGTATGGCTTGGCTATTCATTGCAAAAAGCCCGTACTATGGAAATAAACCTCGGACTTGACCTTAAAGGTGGTATGAGTGTTATTATGGAATTAAGCGTAGTTGACGTACTTAAATCACTGTCAAACTACAATACAGACGAAAATTTCAACCGCGCTCTTGCCCTTGCTTCCGAACGTCGGAACACGAGCAACAAGGATTACATTACCCTGTTTCGTGAGGCATATAGAGAAATTGACGCAGGCGCTAGCCTGTCTGCAATTTTCAGTATGGCTGAATTGAGAGAAAAAATAACTCCAAATAGCAATGACAACGAGGTTGAAGCGGTATTGAGAGCAGAACTCAAAAGTGCAATAGATAACTCGTTCAACGTGTTGCGGACTCGTATCGACCGTTTTGGCGTAGTTGCGCCAAACATTCAGAAACTCGAACAGGATGGACGTATCCTTATCGAACTTCCGGGTATCAAAGAGCCAGAACGTGTACGCACACTGCTGCAAGGCAGCGCTAACCTCGAATTTTGGGAAACATTTCAGGAAAAAGATATTCATCAAGCATTGCTTGCCGCAAATGCAATTATTTCCGATTCAATAAAGGCAGCCGAAGCAAACGCAGCGGCAACAGAAACAGAAACAGCACCAGCAAAAACAGCGGCGACAACTGAAAATACAGACATAGCAAGCAGTGTTGCAGCCGATAACTCGCTGCTACTTGAAAGCGACAGCGCAAAAACCGCTACTGTCAATACACAGTCAGAGGCAGAACAGTTGAAAGAATACCAACGCGAATATCCGCTGTTTTATGCACTTGGATTTTCTCCCAATCAACCGCTTGAAAGCGCCGTTATCGGATATGTTCCCAAAGCAAACAAGCCTTTAGTGGACAGATATTTTAATATGCGCCAGGTAAAGGAAGTTTTGCCTCGACAGTTAAATCCGAAGTGGACAGTTAAACCACGAGACGAAAGATCGGATATTTACGAGCTAGTTGCTCTGAAAATCACAACGCGAGACGGACGTCCGCCACTCGAAGGAGACGTGATTACAGATGCAAGCGACAGGATTTCGGAGTATGGCAGTTCGTCGGAAGTCAATATGACAATGAATTCCGAAGGTGCAAAAAGATGGGCGCGGTTGACTAAAGATAATATTGGAAAGGCTATTGCTATCGTACTCGATAACAATGTTTATTCATACCCCAACGTAAACCAGGAAATTACAGGCGGACATTCACAGATTACAGGACATTTCACAAGTGAACAGGCAAAAGACCTGGCAAACGTGTTGAAATCAGGAAAAATGTCGGCGCCTGCACGAATCGTTTCGGAAGAAATGATAGGACCGTCGCTCGGACAGGAAGCAATTAATACAGGCATAATTTCGTTCCTCTTTGCTCTCGCTGTACTGATGGCTTACCTGATGATAATTTACGGATGGAAACCGGGCTTGATTGCAAACCTGGCTCTGCTGTTTAACCTGTTCTTCACAATAGGCGTTATGGCATCGTTCCATGCAGTGCTGACCCTTTCCGGTATTGCAGGTATAGTGCTTGCTCTCGCAATAGCAGTCGATGCCAACGTACTTATCTATGAACGCATCAAAGAAGAAATACGTGGCGGGAAACAGGTAAAGAAAGCAGTTGAAGAAGGTTACCAGAAAGCATTTTCCGCAATATTCGACTCCAACTTCACCTCCATCATTACAGGCGTTATCCTCTTCTGGTTTGGAACAGGACCTATCAAAGGTTTCGCAACCACGCTTATTATAGGTATTTTGATTTCATTCGGTACAGCAGTGTTCCTTACCCGCGTTATTTACGAAACATTTCTGTCAAAAGGACACCTGCTCAACCTGACATTCACAACTGCGTTCTCAAAGAAAGTTCTCGGATTCCTCATTGCCCCAAAATATAACTTTCTCGGCAACCGCAAACTGATCTATACAATCAACGGTATAGTAGTCGCAATTTGCCTTGTTGCCTTATTCACAAGAGGCTTAAATCAGGGTATCGACTTCACGGGCGGACGTAACTTTGTAGTACAGTTTGAAAACCCGATTGAAAATGTAGAACAGGTGCGCGAGTTGATTACCAACAATTTCAAAGACGCCAATTCAGCACTCGCACAGAAATATCCCGAAGCAGGCATCACGGATGCAAGCGTCAGTGTGATTGCTATCGGAACAGACGGCAAAACAGTACGCATCAGCACAAACTGCCTCATCAAAAATAACGACAGCGGCGTTGATTCCGACATAGAAGAACAACTGTATAATTCGCTCAAGCCGTTGCTAACGCAAAACATTTCGAAAGAGATCTTCGTAGACAGAGAAAACCATACAGGCGGAAGCATCATCAGTTCCCAAAAAGTAGGACCAAGCGTTGCAGAAGACATCAAAACAGGTGCATATTATGCCGTCATCTTCGCTGTGATTGCGATCGGACTTTATATCCTGCTGCGATTCCGAGACATATCATACAGTATCGGCGCGAGCGTTGCCCTTGCCGGCGATGCCGTGTTTATAATCGGCGTCTACGCAATACTGTGGGGGCTGGTGCCGTTCTCGCTCGAAATAGATCAGACATTTATAGGCGCGATACTGACCGTGATAGGTTACTCAATCAACGACAAGGTGGTAATCTTCGACAGGGTTCGCGAATACACACACCTGTATCCGAAGCGTCCCAAATACGAACTGTTTAACGAAGCGCTGAATTCTACCCTCGACCGCACGTTCAACACGTCGATGAGTACAATAATCGTACTTCTGGTAATCTTCCTGTTTGCAGGCGATTCTATCAAGAGTTTCTCGTTTGCGATGCTGCTTGGCGTATTCATCGGAACATTCTCGTCGCTGTTTACCGCAGCCCCGATTGCATACCAGATTCAGGAAGGCAAAAAGAAATAGTTTACTGTTACATAAAAGAAAAGCCCGGCATAAATACAACCTGTCGGGCTTTTCTTAAAAGCACCATATCATGCGCATTAACTGGAAAACCGGCAAGATAGAATGTTGCGGACTGCACGAAACCTGTGTTCACAACCGTCCGGAAACCGCCTCGGTACACAGCCGTCCGGCAGAGTATTATGATGACGAGGAACTGGATGTGTTCCATGGACGTCCGTCTGACTCCTATACTGCTGAAGAAGTCGCTCTGTTTCGGGAAGTGCAGGAAACGCTGCTCGAATCTGACAGGGAAGGCTGGCTTCAAAGTCTTGCTATCCGTAACATAGCGCTTCCGTGCAGTCTTAACCGTTTGTACAGTCAATAAATAATACCTGCCTTTGATCCTCTGATTCCCTGACGCTGCTCGTCACCACGGGCGGAGTCAATGCTTACCGCGCCTCACAGGGGCGCGGCTTCTTTTTGCTGCAAAGAGGGTAATTGACGGGCACATCACACAAGGGCGCCCGCAGGGGACGCCCCTGCATGTTCGTACTTCTTTTCCTCAGGGGCGCTTTCCCGCTTGCGCGGGCGCTTGGTGCGTACTGTTGCCTTCTGCTCTTCGTCGCACCGTAGCCCTGCGCGTCCGCGCACGTTCCACTCCTTCGGAGGGCGCACACACAGGTGCGCCCCTACAATCGTTAAACGTTTATGCCCGTGCACCGATTGGGCACCCACGAGGGGTGCCCCTACGATCATTCCCGTCGTCATACATCGACGTCGCCCGTCGTCGTATCTAAACGTCGCCCGACGTCGCATCTAAACGTCGCCCGACGTTGCATCTAAACGTCGCCCGACGTCACGTTTAAACGTCGCCCGTATCATACAAACGTTCCCGCCAATGTAGGGGCATCCCTTGTGGGTGCCCTTGTGTAATATAAACGAAGGGCGCCCACAAGGGGCGCCCCTACAGTCCGTCAAATGTTTCCGCCCGTGTGCCGGTCGGACGCCCGCAAGGGGCGCCCCTACAGAGGCGCTACTGCTGTCAGAGGAATGTCGTACAGGATGATACGTGGATCATTAATGTATGTGGAACTGTTTGAAAAGCGTGTCACAATCTTCAGCGTGTACACGCCGCCGGCTGTTATGTCTGCGGGAAGGCGACAGATGATCTTCTTTGGGGTGTTCTCAGAGGCGGGGTGATCGAGGGCGATCTCGTCTCCGTATTCGTTGATGAAGTAGACGCCAAGTCCCGATTCGCCGGCGGGCGCAATCTTGATCTTGTCTCCGGTGATGATGACGTCGCCGCCAACGATGATCGTACCATCGGTCTTGCCGGTCATAACGTCGGTAACAAGTCCGATGATGGCGCCGCCGTCAATCTTTTTGCCCAGTACTTCGACGCCCGTGTCTTCGAGCGTGCGACGCATTTCGACGGTCTGCACTGCATCAAGAGTGATACGGTGCTGCGCGGGGTTGTAGACGTGGTCGGTTCCTGTCCACTTGCCAGTCACGCGCGGTGTAAGGCGCATGTTGCCGCTCTGCACCGGTGAGCCATTCGAAAGCGCATCTCTCTCTGCCGCGTCCCTCTCATTCAGGATACTCAGTATGGTGTCGTAGCGGAGTTCGCTTCTCCCTTTTACGATTATCCGCGCAATGTCTTCGTTACGCAGCGTGTAACCCGTTGTTGATACTTCTGCGAAATAGTCATTGTCAGCTTCTTTCGTCAGTGTGTTTGGTCTCAGCCAAACCTTCCAATAATGTAGCTTTGCCATTTGTTTATGAATTAAATTAATGAATAATGGAGGCGCAAATATACTAATTATTTTTAATATGCAAAACACGTACCGCATATATTCACCTTCTTTGGTGGGTGTGGTATTGATGAATGTAGGGGCGTCCCTTGTGGGCGCCCCTGTGTGATGTTGCAACGAATGGCACCAACAAGGGGTGCCCCTGCAACGTGGGATGGTGAATAACGGACGCGTGAGGGATTGCAGCGGAAATGCCGAAGGCATTGCAGCGGAAAGCCCGACGGCGCCCGCAGGGAGCCGGCACGCCCAAAGAAAAGGGCGTACGGGGATGGGGAAGGCGGGCGTGCAGGGTAGGGGAGCGGCTGGTGGTTTTCAGTAACTGTCTTCGGTTTGTCTTAATGCAAAGGTTAATTATTAACAGGTAAAATGCTTATATTACTGTTATATGCGCAAAGTTAGCGGTTTTATTTGCTGTTCTCGAAATAAAGCGTTACCTTTGCACGCTTTTTACAAACACGGTAAACCAAAAGTGGATAACACTTAATAAATAAAACAATATCCCAATGATAAAATTTGAAAACCTTGGCGTTACGCCACCGCTCGTTCGCGCGATAAGCGAGATGGGCTTTGATTCACCTATGCCTGTTCAGGAGGCGGTTATTCCGCTGCTGCTGCAAAACGCAGGCGATATAATTGCGCTCGCGCAGACCGGTACCGGCAAAACTGCTGCGTACGGGCTTCCGGTTGTGCAGCAGACAGATACGCGCCGCCGGCAGCCTCAGACGCTGATCCTGTGTCCGACACGCGAACTGTGTCTGCAGATAGCGTCCGACCTGAACGACTATTCCAAATATATTGACAGCCTTACGGTTTTGCCTGTCTATGGCGGCTCCAGCATCGAAAGTCAGATCAAAGCCCTCAAGCGGGGCGTGCATATTATAGTCGCTACCCCCGGCAGGCTTCTTGACCTCATGCACCGCCGTGTGGCAGACCTTTCTACCATCAAAAACGTTATACTGGATGAAGCAGACGAGATGCTGTCAATGGGTTTCTCCGAGGATCTGGAAAAGATTCTTGCCGCGGCGCCTGATGAGCGTAACATGCTGCTGTTCTCGGCTACAATGCCTTCCGAGATCGAACGGATAACAGGGCGTTACATGCACACACCGCAGAAAGTCGTTATCGGAAGAAAGAATCAGGGCAACGAAAACATCCGCCATATATACTATTTCGTTCACGCGAAAGACAAGTATGCAGCGCTTAAGCGGATAGTCGATTATTATCCCGACATTTACGGTATTGTCTTTTGCCGTACCCGCCTTGAAACACAGGAAACAGCCGACCGCCTCATTCGCGACGGTTACAATGCCGACTCTCTGCACGGCGACCTGACGCAGACTGCTCGCGACTTTGTGATGCAGAAGTTTCGCAACCGTAACCTTCAGTTTCTCGTTGCTACCGACGTCGCAGCCCGCGGTCTCGACGTTGACGACCTGACGCATATCATTCACTACGGACTTCCCGATGACAGCGAAATCTATACTCATCGCAGCGGTCGCACCGCGCGTGCCGGCAAGACAGGTATCTCAATATCCATCTGCCATTCTAAGGAAAAAGGCAAGCTGCGCAAAATAATGGATACTCTGAAATGTAAATTTGAAAAGGGCGTTGTCCCCGACAGCAAGACTATTTGCGAGAAACAGATATTCAACTTTGCAGACAAGATAGAGCGGGTCGAAGTCAATGAAGACGAAATCGCCCGCATCGTACCCTCCATCTTCCACAAATTAGAATGGCTCGACAAAGAGGATATTATAAAACGCATGCTTTCGCTTGAATTTAAACGTCTGCTCAATTATTACCGCAACGCAGCAACGATTGAAGCAGTGGACGACAGGCATGTAAATGAATCGCAAACCTCAAGAACCTCTAAGAAGCAGAGGGATTCAAGTCGTCGCCACCTTACAGCTGACCGCGCCGAAGAGGGTAAGAAAATCCTGAAACTCAACTTGGGACGCCGTAACCGCATGATGCCAGCGCAACTGATAGACATAGTCAATCGCAGTGTAAAAGGGAAGCGAGTAGAGATTGGACGCATAGAACTCCACGACGATTTCACACTCTTCGAGGTAGATAAACAAATGGCAGGTCAAGTCATTGACGCAATGAACCGGCTTAATGTTGATGGAAAAACAATCGAAGTACGACCTTCTGAGAAACCTGGCGGAGCAGGCAAATCACACAAAAACTACAAGTACGGCAAAAAGAAAAGAAATTCTTGAATGAAGCATGATTGCAACTGCAATCACCGTTTCTCACTTTTCAAAGATGCGTTTCCAGCACCTGACTTACTGAGAAATTCTGCAATCCGAGATATGCCGCCGCAGTATCGGTCAAAGCCTGCAAAGGCAGCAAACCTATCAGTTCGCTGCCTTTAATGTTTACGCCATATTTCGCCGCTTCTGTACGTATTGTTTCTACGACTTGATAAATAGATGTTTGTGTATAATCCGTCAGATTCACAGATACCTGTACGCAATTTTGTGTTTCAAGTTTCAATCCTAATGCTTTAACAGCCGGCAATCCGCCGTTGCTGAATCGGATGTTGCGTGCAATTGCCTGAGCGATTTCCAATTTGTCGGAATCAAGATTTATATTGAACGCAATTAAAGGCTTTCTTGCACCGACAACTGTTGCGCCAGCCGTTTGATGAGGCTTTGCAGTGCAGAAATCGGGTTGCCATCCTGCAAGTTGCATTTTTTCCGACAATCCTTCAAAGTTTCCTTTTCGGACAGATGCAAGGTTGCGCCGGTGTTCCGCCGAAGCCGAATATTCATAAAGATAAACAGGTAAATCATATTGTCGAGCAATGCTTTCTGCAGTCTTTTTCGCCAAAGCGTCAGCAGCAGCCAAATCCATATCGCGCAACGGAATAAACGGAATGACATCTGCTGCGCCAATACGCGGATGCTGTCCTTTGTGCTGCCGCAAGTCTATCTCTTTGACAGCAATGCCGACAGCTTCAATTACAGCATTATACATTGCTTCAGGCTTACCAATGGCAGTAATAACCATTCTGTTGTGGTCGCTGTCTGCGGTGTAATCAAGCAGTTTAACCCCGGCTCTACTCCGAAATGGATTGACGATTTTTTCTATTTTATCCCTGTTGCGTCCTTCACTGAAATTAGGTACACATTCTACAAGCGGATTCATAAAGTTAATTTATTTGTGAAATTCAAATGCAAAGATAAGAAAGTTTACTGTCATATATTCTATATAAAAAATAATGCAATAATGTTGTATTATCAAAAGTTTATTGTAACTTTGTGGCGTTAATAACAATTTTTTTCTCTAAATTATGGATAAAAACAAACGTAACACAAAGACTAAACAGATGGTGTTTAATGTATTGGAACAAGCATCTTCGGCGCTTTGCCATGAAGAAATCGAGCAACGGCTCACGGAAAAAATCGACAGAGTTACTATTTATCGTATCCTGAACGGTTTTTGCGAAGACGGAAAAATTCATAAAATTACAGCAGAAGATGGAAAAACCTATTTTTCACTTTGCCACAATTGTATTGCGGGGCATCATCACGACAACCACGCGCATTTCCGCTGCACAGACTGCAATATCGTTACCTGTCTCGACGAGCCGCTCGCTACACAGCAAGTTCCTGAAGGCTATCGCGTATCATCTGTTTCCACGTTTCTTACAGGTGTCTGTTCACGCTGTGCACACACAACTGCGGCGCTTTGCCTTGCTTTATGCTGTTTCGCTCTGCCTGCCTTAAGTCAAGTGGCAGATTCCGTACATTATATACCGGAACTTACCGTATCGGGATATTCTTCGCGCTTGCAAGGAGAAAACGTTGCCAATGTCGAAAAATTGGATTTGCGCAAAACGCTTTTTCAGGGAATTTCGTTAAGCGAAAAACTGACAAATGTTGCGGGAATTGATAATTTCAGCACAGGAACGGGCATTGGGAAACCCGTTATTCGTGGGTTGAGTGGTAACCGCATCGCCGTTTTTGCACAGGGCGTGAGACTTGAAAATCAACAGTGGGGCGACGAACACGGCTTGGGCTTGGATGATAATGGTTATGAACAGGTGGAAATCATCAAGGGACCATCTTCGTTGCTCTATGGTAGTGATGCTTTGGGCGGTGTGCTGTATTTTGTTGGCGAGCGATATGCCGATAATAACAATATCGAGACTGCCGTCAATTCTGAATTTCACTCAAACACGAGCGGTTGGCGCAATACAGGTAAACTCAAAATGTCGCAAAACAATTTACATTTCAATCTGTTTGGCGGATATACTGCACATCGCGATTATGCCGATGGATTCAACGATCGAGTGCCTAACAGCCGTTTCAATACAGGCGATATAAAATCTACGATTGCTTTTACTAATGAAAAAATCAGTACAGCATTAAAATACAGTTATCTAAATGAAAAATACGGATTAACGGAAAATGAAGATACCTCCACAAAAGGACATCGTCCCGAAATACCGTATCAAAATCTTGCAACACATATAATCGGATGGGAAAACACACTGTTTTTCGATAATAATTCGCGGCTGAAATTTGATTTGGGGTATGTTTTCAATAAAAGACAGGAATTTGAGGAAGAAGAAACACCCGAACTACAAATGAATTTAGGCACGATGCTGTATAATGCCCGATGGTATTCGCAGCGACGGGAACGATGGGAATTTGTTGCAGGCAGTCAGGGTATGTATCAGACGAACAGAAATCACGGCGAAGAGATGCTTGTTCCAAATGCCGAAACATTTGATATTGGCGCGTTTGCAATGGCGAATTATTATTACGGCGAAAAAATGTTTTGGCAAACAGGCATTCGTTTTGATAATCGTAATATCAGTACGGTAGAGGTTGAAAATTTTAAACCTCTACACAAAAATTTTCCGTCATTCAATCTTTCAACAGGTATTTTTCTGCCGATTGTAAAAGACATAAACAAAACTTTGTCTTTACGTACCAATCTTTCAACAGGTTTTCGCGCCCCAAATATGTTTGAACTCTTGAGTGACGGCGTTCATGAGGGTACAAATCGTTACGAAATCGGCAATTCAGCTCTGAAAACAGAAAACAGTTATCAGGCAGATGCTTCGCTCAATTACCGCACTCTGCATTTTCAAGCCTTTATCAGTCCCTACTTCAATTATATTCGAGATTTTATCTATATTCAGCCGACCGGCGAAATTATAGATGATATAAATGTTTATAATTATTTACAAACCAATGCGTTCCTTTATGGTGGAGAAACAGGATTTCACCTGCATCCGCACCCTCTTGACTGGCTGCATATTGAAGGTTCATACGCCAATACTTTCGGTCGTGATACTGAAAAAAATTATTTACCGCTGATGCCTTCGCAAAAATTGAAAAGCAATGTCAGTATAACATTTGCAAACAAAAAAATCCTGAAAAAATATTCGATTTATCTGCAAAATCTATATTCTTTCTCCCAAAATGCGCTTGCAGAAGAAGAAACGGCAACACCCACCTACAATGTCATGAATGTCGGATTAAACTTTGAATTTAAATTTGGAAAGCAGCAGGCAACATTAAATTTCTCTGCCAATAACCTGTTGAACGAAAAATATTTTGACCATCTGTCGCGATACAAAAACGAAGGCATTTACAACGAGGGGCGAAATTTTGTTGTGAAAGTGGGTTGGATGCAATAAAAACTTATGCCTCTGGATATTCATGCTATCCCTCATTATAAGTTTAAAGTCTTGTCTGTATTTCTTTATCAACCTGACGAATATCGTCAATACGTGCAACTATGTTCCCTTTTCTGTCGATGATGAAACTGACGGGAATATTGTTTACATTATAGCGTTTAAGTATTTCTGAATAAATAGATTTTGGTTCTATCACACAATTCCAGGGAAGATTCATTGCTGCATTTTTCCAAAAATGTTTGTCGGCGTCAAGTGCAATCTGGTAAATATCAAATCCTTTACCATAATATTTTTTGTAAAGGCTCGCCAACAGTTCATTGCGTGCAGGTGAATTTTCCAATTCGTAGGCTGTGAAATCAAGCAGAATTACTTTGCCCGCACTGACTTCTGACAGTCGTATTTGGCTGTCATCAACCGAAGGGAGCGATATGTCAAAATATTCCATATTAGAAACTATATGGTTTTCCATGTTCATATTGTCGAAACGTATAACTTTCAACGAATTGGTAAATAGTTGTTTGAGATGTTTAGTACGCTGTGCATCAGGATAATTTGCGTTCCAAAGATTTGCTACAGCGCCGAAAACTTTGGAATCTGACTTATCGTAAGGGTCAAAAATTAATAAGCCGTTAATTTGTTGGAATAAAGCAAAATATGCAGTAGCAGACGATAAATTTTCAAAAATATATTCTTTCGCTTTTTCTTTATACAAGTTTGCAACTTCCTGAATTTTTATTTGAAATGAATCAAGAGACAGAGTTTTATCATGATATGCCATCGCTAATTTGCGATAATCTTGATTTGCGGTAAGTTGAAGAAAAGTTAATTCTTTAATTTTTTCCGATTCTACAGAACCATTTAAGGTGTAATTTCGAGCAAAACTGACAGTATCAGTTTTGACTGTAATCTTTTCTGTACTGTCCACTGCAATGTTGATTGCCTGTCCATCAAGCCGAAGCTGGTAAAAATCAGGCGCATTGGAACGTTTGCCTGTGAAACGGAAAGCACCTTCGCCTTTCAGAACAGCAGAATCAAGCAAAACAGCCGACGATGCAGTGATATTGTCGAAATACAGAGTTTTGCCTGCTCCATGTTCTATATTTCCCGAAATACTGAATTGATTCTCATCAGAGCAGGATAGCGCGGCACAACATATACTCGCAAAAGCGATTGATTTAACCGTATAAAAATGATTCATTTAGTTTTAACATTAAAAATTCGGCGCAAATGTACAAATTTTATGTTATTTTTTACTGAATTTTTGTCTGTTTTGATTATTTGATATAGTTTTACAGTTGAAAATATTAACTTTGCAATTCTAAATACAAACTATTTTATAATATAAACAATGAAACGGAACATTTTAAAATTTGCAATTATCATTCCTGTTTTTGCAGGTTTGTGTATGTTGGCAAGCGCCAAGAACGAGAAAAAGGACAAGAAAACTGCTCCTGAAATCACAACCGAAAACAATATTTCGATTGACAAAGCAGTACACGATTTTGGAACCGTCAAAGAAAGCGACGGCGATGTGAGCGCGATTTTTACGGTAACGAACAACAGCGGACAACCTGTCGTATTGCAAAATGTTAAAGCATCTTGTGGCTGCACCACACCTTCTTACACCAAAGAGCCTATTGCTGTCAAGAAATCAGGCGAAGTAAAGGCTACATACAGCACAAAGGGACGTCCTGGTCCGTTTGAAAAGACCGTTACTATTACTATTGCCGAAGGTGATAAGACAGAAACTGTGCAAGTTAAGATAAAAGGAACGGTTGAATAATAAAGATGTCAATTAGAACCGGTACAAATATTCTGAAAATTTTGTCCGGTTCTAATTGTAATTTTTGCATTGCTTCTACGCTCTCTCCTGCGGAATAAATGCCGCTAATTAGCATATCGACCTTTTATGCAAAATTATTTTCATAAAAAAATTTGCCGTTTTAAAAAATTGTTTTACCTTTGTCGCCGTTAATAACAAAATGGAAATGGCAAACGAACATTTTTACCTCAAAAATTCGCAATTGACGCATGAAAAAGTGTGTCAGTTTATACCACACGACCCCCCCTCAGACCAGTAACCGACAATCTACTTATAAATTCTGTATTAAACATGCCGAAAATTTTTTCGGGCGGTTTATCTTTTTGCTGCGGTGAAATGAAACTTTTTTCGGGTTTTCCCAAAACTTTTTTCGGCGTTTTTAATTTAAATTTGGTACGTACAGTTTTAAAAATTTGTCGCCCTATTTCCAATTTAGGGCGTCCGATTTTAAATTCAGGGCGTCCCAAAACACAAATTATAACACCAAAACAGGAAAATTTTATAACCAAATTAATTTTTATTCCTATGAATAACAGGGATTGGATACCCTCAGGGCACAGTAAACGCCACAAACTGGCAATAATGATCTTCGCTTATCTGATCGGCCGTTGGGAAAACACCCGCGGTCAGAAAGGTCCCTGGACAGAAATACAGAGTGCAATTATTCCTTAGAATTAAACAATCACTATATAAATTTATTTAGAACAATGAAACAAATTCTTTTAACAATGACCGCGTTCATCATGTTGAGCGCAAACTGCGCCTTCGCGCAGGTGACAATTGGTGATCTCAAGGATCCTGAAAGTTTTTCCATACTTGAGTTAGAAGGCGGCGGTACACGCGGTTTGCGTCTTCCGCAACTTTCTACACAGGAGCGCAACGACATGCAGGTAACATTTGGCGCCAAAGCCACTGCCGATGCTATGGGCTTGCAGATTTTCAATATTGACACTAAATGTGTTGAGACGTGGAATGGGGTGGAGTGGATACAGATTTGTTACAACAACACCCCTGCCATTCCGCCCGTAGCTTTAAGTGATAATGCGATTACTTGCGGCATAACAGCAAGTAACAGCTACAAAACCTTTACCGCCCCTGACCTTAATGCAGTGCAGTATTAGTTTTTTGTGGGTATATCAAATGCCGTCTCTCAGGGCAAGCAGAGCAGCAATAGCATAATCTTTGCAGAATCACAGACCAATATAAGCGTAAAGTATTATTACCCTGCTTCGTTTTTGAAGCCAAAGATGCTTCCCGTAGCAGGCAGCAACAGTTGGAACTACGGCATCAGCAATACCAATACTAACACAGTTATTCCCACTTTGCAGTGGGCTGAAACAGAAATTACTTAGGCGCAGTTTGAGTATGTAATGGGAATAAACCCTTCGAGTTTTCAGTGCAGCACTAATTCAAATTACGCGCCGTCCTCATCCAAACCTGCGGACATGATCAACTGGTATGACGCTATAACGTATTGTAATAAATTAAGTATAATGGAGGGTAAAGAGCCCTGTTATAGCGTAGATGTAAACAACTATGAGGTAGACTGGCTAAATCTGGATTACACCGACATACCATCAACCGGTAATATCAGTTGGGATGCCGCTACCTGCAATTTTACTGCCAATGGTTATCGTTTGCCCACCGAGAGCGAGTGGGAATATGCAGCGCGCGGCGGTATCCAGACGCACAATTATACATACTCAGGCAGCAGTACTGTTGGAACCGTTGCGTGGTATTGGGAAAATATAGATCAAATCAGCGGTAATTCAGGTTACGGTACCCACTCTGTTAAAACCAGAGACTACAACGAGCGTTGTTTGTACGATATGAGCGGTAATCTTTGTGAATGGTGCTGGAACTGGTATGATTCTACAGAAGGGTTCCTGTGGGACAGAGTGTTTGCAGACTGTTTTTGCCTCTGTCCCCGTGGGGACAGACGCTCCGCAGACTTGTTTTACGAAGACAATATATATATATACCCTGTCCCTTCCAAAGAAGGAGAGAAAAAAAAAACATTAATTTTCAATTTTCAATTCTCAATTCTAAGTTATTTTCGTATCTTTGCACATCCTAACACTAAAAGAATGAACCTGGAAAATAACCGTCGCAACGAGACGTGGCGCGAAGAACTTCGCAAAAGTATAAAAGCAAAAGAAAGAACAGCTGTTCCACGAATTAAGATGCCGGAACTGGATGCAGCAGAGCGCAGCAGAAGTTACGGAGAAGTAAACCGCGGCCTGTCGGCAGAACAGGCATTGCAAGAATCGAAACGCTGTCTTGACTGTATAAATCCAACCTGTATAGAAGGCTGTCCTGTAGAAATAGACATTCCCGGCTTTATCAAAAACATAGAACGGGGCGATGTTGACGAAGCAGCGCGAGTGCTGAAAGAAACATCAGCCTTGCCCTCCGTTTGCGGTCGCGTCTGTCCACAGGAAAAACAGTGCGAAAGTCGATGTATTTACCATAAAATGAATCTTGAGCCAGTCGCAATCGGCTATCTGGAAAGATTTGCAGCCGACAGCGCAGTCGCAGATAAAAATGTTGCGAAAAACAGCTCTGCCGGCTTGAAAATTGCAGTTGCCGGTTCCGGTCCGGCAGGTCTTTCATTTGCCGGCGACATGGCTAATCGCGGTTATGATATAACTGTTTTCGAAGCATTGCACGAAATAGGCGGGGTGTTGAAATACGGTATTCCAGAATTTCGCCTTCCAAACAAAATCGTAGATAAAGAAATAGAAAACTTGCGTCAGACAGGAGTAAAGTTTATTACGAACTGCATAGTAGGTAAAACCTTAACATACGAAAACCTGCACGAACAGGATTTTGCAGGCATTTTTATCGCCACAGGCGCAGGGTTGCCGAATTTTATGAATATTGAAGGCGAAAACCTGTCGGGCGTATTGTCGGCAAACGAATATTTGACTCGCATCAACCTTATGGGCGCAAACCGGACAGAAACAGATACGCCGGTGTTTTTCGGTAAAAACGTTGCAATTATCGGCGGCGGCAACACAGCTATGGACGCAGTACGTACAGCCCGCCGGCTTGGCGCCGAAAAAGCGATGCTCGTCTATCGCCGTTCGGAAGAAGAAATGCCTGCACGAATAGAAGAAATTCATCACGCCAAAGAAGAAGGAGTTATTTTCATGAATCTGTATAATCCGGTTAAATATACCGGCGATGAAAAAGGGAACGTCAAACAGATGATATTACAAAAGATGCAACTTGGCGAACCGGACGCATCAGGTCGTCGTCGTCCGGTTGAAATACCAGGCGCAACGGAAACTGTCGATGCAGACTTAGTCATTGTAGCAATCGGCGTATCTCCGAATCCACTTATCCCAAACACCTTTAAGGGACTTTCAGTCAGTAAATGGGGAACAGTTACCGTCAATCAGAAAACGTTGCAAACCGATTTACCGGACGTCTTTGCAGGCGGTGACATCGTGCGTGGCGGCGCTACAGTAATACTTGCTATGGGCGACGGACGGAAAGCAGCAGCTGCGATGCACGAAAAACTCAGTACCGGAATGTATCAATGCTGTATTTAATTTGCAATACAAATAGCAAAATAGCTTGCAGGTTCAAAAAAAATATATAATTTTGCACCGTTTTTTGACACCATGGAAAGGTGCTCGAGTGGTTGAAGAGGCACGCCTGGAAAGCGTGTAAGCCCAGAAAAGGCTTCGCAGGTTCGAATCCTGTCCTTTCCGCTGAAAAAGTAATATGTTACAAAAAACAAAATCGGAAAATAAAATAAATTATATTAAATGAAAAATTGTTTATTATTATTTTGTATCCTGCTGTCAATAAACATTTCGGCCCAGTGGACACCGGCAGGCAATAAAATTAAAACTCCCTGGGCTGAAAAAATCAATCCACAAAAAGTATTACCCGAATATCCTCGTCCAGTATTGGAACGGTCGGAATGGCAGAACCTGAACGGACTTTGGGATTATGCAATCATTCCGGAAGGACAGCGTGAACCGCAACAGTTTGACGGAAAAATCCTCGTGCCGTTTGCCGTAGAATCTTCGCTTTCGGGAGTGCAAAAAAATGTCGGCAAAGACAATGAACTTTGGTATCGCCGCACTTTCACAGTGCCTTCTTCGTGGAAAAACCGCCACACAATTCTGCATTTCGGTGCTGTGGACTGGAAAGCTGAAGTTTTTCTCAACGATATAAAAATCGGAATTCATACAGGCGGTTACACTCCGTTTTGTTTCGACATCACACCGTTTCTTACGTCGGGCGAACAAAAACTTGTCGTAAAAGTCTGGGATGCGACAGACCAAAGTTTCCAGCCTCGTGGAAAGCAAGTAAACAAGCCTGACGGAATATGGTATACAGCCGTTACGGGTATTTGGCAAACTGTCTGGATTGAACCTGTTCATGAAAAACATATCATTTCGCTCAAAACAGTGCCTGATATGGATAAAAGTCAGATAAATGTAACATTAGATGCAGCAGGCGCTGCTACTTATGACGTTGCCGAAGTGAAAATTATTGACAATGGCAAAGTCGTATCTTCAATAAAATCGGTTATTTCCGAAAAAATAGAACTATACGTTCCGGACGCAAAACTTTGGACGCCCAATTCACCATTCCTTTATGATATGGAAATTACGCTTTCAAGCGATGGTAAACCAGTTGATAAAGTAAAAAGTTACTGTGCAATGCGAAAAATATCAACGAAACGTGATGAAAACGGTATTGTACGCCTGCAACTGAATAATGAGAATCTGTTTCAGTTCGGTCCTCTTGATCAGGGGTGGTTTCCCGACGGACTTTATACTGCGCCGACAGACGAAGCTCTTGCTTATGACATAGAAAAGACTAAAGATTTTGGTTTTAATATGATACGCAAGCACGTAAAAGTTGAGCCAGCCCGCTGGTATTATCATTGCGACCGTCTTGGGATGTTAGTTTGGCAGGATATGCCGAGCGGAGGAGAAAGCAGTCCGCGGTGGTACACAGATAGATATTACAAATACGGAGAATTTATTCGTACAGAAGAATCTGAAAACAACTATTATAAAGAGTGGAAAGAAATTATAGATGCACTCGTTTCATATCCTTCAATCGTTGTATGGGTGCCGTTTAACGAAGCTTGGGGACAGTTCAAAACACACGAAGTTGTTGCATGGACAAAGCACTGCGACCCGTCGCGACTTGTTAATCCCGCAAGTGGAGGTAATCATTATCCAGTCGGCGATATGCTTGATTTACACAATTATCCGCAACCGCGCCTGTATTTCTATGATGCAGAACGCCCAACTGTTCTCGGTGAATATGGCGGTATCGGAATGCCTGTAGCAGAGCATCTTTGGCAACCGGACAAGAATTGGGGTTATGTTCAATTTAAAAATTCAAAAGAAGTTACAGACGAATACGTTAAATTTGCTGAAATACTGAAAACGCTGATTCCTGTTGGTTTTTCAGCAGCAGTTTATACGCAGACAACCGACGTAGAAGGCGAAGTGAACGGTTTGATGACTTATGACCGCAAAGTCGTGAAACTCGAAGAAGACAGGCTTCGCAAAATAAATCAGGAAATTTGCAAAATACTTAGATAAAAAATAAGAATAATGAACAAATCCTATGTAATCGGAGTAGATACGGGAGGAACGAACACTGCTTTTGGAGTTGTGGATCGTCGCGGCGAAATTTTATTTCGTGCTTCAATAAAAACAGGCGATTACATTTCTGGCGAAGAATATATAAATGCACTCGGCGATGCTATTAGTGAGTTGATTACCAAAAATAACCTGTCAGAACAGATTATTGGAATTGGAATGGGTGTGCCGAATGGCAATATACACGACGGCTCTATCTCAATGGCTGCAAATATTCAATGGGCAAAGTCGGGAGAAAAGATTTTACTTGCACAAATGCTAACTGGCAAAACAAATCTGCCTTGTCGCCTGACTAACGATGCCAATGCAGCTGCAATCGGTGAAATGATTTACGGAGTGGCGAAAGGTTTGAAAGACTTTATTTTTATCACACTTGGAACAGGCTTGGGTAGCGGAATTGTGGCAGGCGGACAATTAGTTATTGGACACGATGGACTTGCAGGCGAGTTAGGACACGTGCGCATTATTCGTCATAATGGACGACTTTGCGGCTGCGGACGAACAGGCTGTTTAGAAACATACTGTTCCGCCCCCGGCGTAGCACGTACAGCAAGAGAATTTCTCGAAATCAATCCCGAAAAAGCCTCGTCATTAAGACGCATTACCAATCGCGAAATCACGTCGAAAGATGTTTTTGATGCTGCACAAAAAGGCGATGGAATTGCTGTTGAGATATTTAATTTTACAGGAACACTTCTCGGCGAAGCGCTTTGCGATTTTATTGCATTTTCAAGCCCAAAAGCTATTATCCTCTTTGGCGGACTTACTCACGCAGGCGACTTTTTGCTCAAACCATTGAAAGCATCGCTCGACAAAAATATTTTTAGCATCTATCGCGGTAAGACGGAAATACTTGTATCGCAGTTGAATGATGCGGAAGCCGCAATACTCGGCGCAGGTGCCCTGGCTTGGGAATGAATTTTATTGTATCTGAAATCTATTAATAGTAACAGTAAGAGAGAACGATTGAATAAATAATAAATACATGAAAGATTTAGCAATTATCGGAGGTGGACCTGGCGGATACGTGGCTGCAGAGCGTGCAGGCGAAAAAGGATTGAGCGTTGTCCTGTTTGAAAAACGCGAACTTGGCGGCGTATGCCTCAACGAAGGCTGTATTCCAACAAAAACGCTGCTATACAGTGCAAAAGTGTATGACTATGCTCGTCATGGCGACAAATATGGTATCCGCACCGAAGGAGTCGGATATGATTTCGGGCAAATAGTAGCCCGCAAAAACAAGGTAGTCAAAAAATTGGTTGCAGGTGTTGGCTCGAAAATGAAAACCCACAAAGTGGAGGTCGTAAAAGGCGAAGCGTACGTGAAAGGACGCTCTGCGGAAGGCATCGAAATCTCGTGCAACGGAGAATCATACCATGCCGCCAATTTGCTGCTTTGCACAGGTTCGGAAGCCTTTGTGCCGCCAATCCCAGGCATCAAGGAAGCAGGCGATATTATTATGACTAACCGCGAGATACTTGCGCTGACTGAACAGCCGAAATCGCTCGTCATCATTGGCGGCGGAGTTATCGGTATGGAATTTGCAAGCTTCTATAACTCAATTGGTACCGAAGTTGTTGTCGTTGAAATGCTTCCCGAAATTCTCGGAGGTCTCGACTGCGAAATAAGCGCGATGCTGCGCGATATATATGCAAAGAAAGGCGTCAAGTTCAACCTCTCGTGCCGCGTTAATGAAGTGCGTGGACATGAAGTCGTTTACGTTACGCCCGAAGGGAAAACCGAATCTGTGAAAGGAGACAAAATACTTGTCAGCGCAGGTCGTCGAGCGGTTACAGATGGACTCGGAATCGAAAATCTCGGAGTAGAACTCGTTAAAGGCGCAGTGAAAGTTGATAATCAAATGCGCACTAACGTGCCGAATGTCTTTGCTGCAGGTGACGTCACGGGATTTTCGATGCTTGCCCACACAGCAAGCCGCGAAGGCGAGGTTGTTGTCAATAATCTTTACAGGGGCATACATACGCCCAACTCCTGCCCGGATACGATGCGCTACAACGCCATTCCGGGAGTAGTGTATACCAATCCGGAAGTAGCGTGCGCCGGATTGACCGAAGAGCAGGCGAAAAAAGAAGGCATCGCTTATCGCATCGCCAAACTGCCGATGGCGTACGCCGGACGTTTTGTTGCCGAAAATGAAGGCGGTGTGGGGCTGTGCAAGGTGATTGCCGGCGAAAAATACGGCGAAGTGATTGGCGTTCATATTATCGGCAACCCTTGCAGCGAAATGATTTACGGCGCCTGCATAGCTATTGAACAGGAAATGACACTTGCCGAACTTGAACAGATAGTTTTCCCGCATCCTACCGTGAGCGAGATACTGAAAGAGACAGTTTTCTCGTTCTGATTATGAATTATATTGACGGCGAAGTTCTGTATTTTGATAAACCACTCGGATGGACGTCTTTTGATTTAGTAAACAAAATCCGGAATATCCTTTGTAAACATCTTAAAATAAAAAAATTAAAAGTCGGACACGCTGGCACGCTTGACCCGCTTGCAACCGGCGTGATTATCCTCTGCACGGGAAGAGCAACAAAACATATTGATGAACTGCAGGCACAAACGAAGGAATATGTTGCCACTGTGCGACTCGGCGAAACAACACCTTCTTTCGACATGGAAACTCCGGTAGATGCAAAGTATTCGACAGAACATATCACGCGAAATAATGTGCTGAAAGTATTGCAGCAGTTTATCGGTGTGATTGAGCAGATTCCACCAGCATATTCTGCATGTAAAATCAATGGAAACCGGGCATACCAACTTGCTCGCAAAGGATTAAATGTAGATTTAAAACCGAAAATACTTGTTATTGATGAAATCGAACTGCTAAATTTCAGTCCCTGTGAATTAGAATTGAGAGTTGTGTGCAGTAAAGGGACTTACATACGAGCTCTGGCGCGAGACATCGGGAAGGCACTGCTGTCAGGAGCATACCTGACGTCGCTCGTGAGAACGCGAATCGGAGAAGTTACTCTTGATAAATGCCTTAATATAAGTAACTTTCAACAAAGTGTTACTTCCTGATATATTCCACAAAAGAAAAGGCTACAGCTGAATTGCTGTCTTTGTCCGGCATAAAAGTTTCACGGGCAATCTCTTTCCAGACAGATTTATCTATTTCAGGAAAAAAGACATCTGCATCGGGAAAAGAGGCAAAGATACGTGTAAGGTAAATTTTATCTGCAAACTCGATTGCCTGGCGATAAATCTGTGCTCCCCCAATGATAAAGACTTCTTCTTCATTCATTAACTTTACCTGCGCATAATCTAACGAAGGAAATACTTCTGCTTTTTCAGGCTGCAAATCTTTATTGCGACTTATAATGATATTACGACGGTTCGGCAAGGAGCCTGCGGGTAGAGATTCGAATGTTTTCCGTCCCATTATAATGGTATGCCCTGATGTTATTGCCTTAAAATGTTTCAAATCTGAGGGCAGGTGACAAAGTAATCCTCCTTGGCGTCCTATCTCGTTGTTTGTGCCTGCTGCTGCTATGATGGATATTATTGCCATGAAATTTTCTGTTACAAAAATAATAATAAATATTTTTAACAAGAATAGTGTTACCTGAGAACTGATTCTATTTTTCCTTCGTATAAAATTGTTTCGATGACATCACCTGGAAGCAGAGACGCCGAAGATTTTATCGATTTGCCATCTTTCATTGTTATTGAATATCCTTTCTTCAGAATGTATTGCGGTGAAGACAGTTTGAAGAATGTGGCTTTTGATTCTAAGTCCGAATTTGCTTTCAAAAGATACTGTTGTGTTGTGTTGCTGATTTGTTGCAAAAGAATTTCAAGCATGGATTTTTTATCTTCAATAAGCTTGTCTGATATGATCTTCAAGCTGTCTGTGAAAGTTTTCAATACTGTTGATGTCTCTTCCATTTTGTTTATCAGATAATCTGCTACTGCTGTCGGGGTTTTCGCTCTGTGAAAGGCTACAAAATCAAGCACGGTATCGTCCCTTTCATGTCCGATGCCGATGATTATGGGTAAAGGAAACTGCGCACAGTTTGAGGCGAGAAGGTATGAATCAAATGACGCAAGGTCTGATGTTGAGCCTCCGCCGCGGATGATTACTGCAACATCGAAAAGATCTCTGTGTTCAAATATTTTATCTAAAGCGGAAATGATGGATTTTTCTGTCTGATCGCCCTGCATTATTGCTGGAAAAAGACTGGGATAGAATACAAATCCTGAACTGTTGGCTGAAAGTTGATGTACGAAGTCTTCATAGCCGGCTGCTGTGGCGGAGGAAATAACTGCTATGCGCTGGGGAAGCGGCGGAAGTGATAATTCCTTATTCATTGTCAGAACGCCTTCTGCTTTAAGCTGCTGCAGAATTGCATTTCTCTTTTCCTGCAAGTCTCCAAGCGTGTATTTCGAATCTATTGAATGGACATTTAAGCCATATCCGTAGACGGAATGAAACTCTGCAGAAACATTTATCAGCACTTTCAGTCCTGACGCGAATTTCCTGCCTGTTGTCATTTCAAATTGCTGTGACAGAATCCTGTATGTGTTCGCCCAGATATATCCTCTTGCCTTTGCAATAATTTTGCCGGTTTGGATATCTTTCTCTATAAATTCTACATAGCAGTGTCCGGTGCTGTTTAAATGTACATCAGATGTCTCAGCCAGAACCCAGTATTTGGATTGAAAGACGTCTTTAAACAGAACTGATATGATGTTATTGAGTTCTGAAAGTCTAAGGTGACGGGATGTGTGTAATAATTCGTCCATGTATTGTAATATTTGTCATTCTATTTGTCTTTCTGACTTGATAACAAGTCGCCTGATTTTTTCATTTAGCGCCGTTGCCTGATGTAATTCTTCGAACGAGAGATGCATACTGTAACGCCATCTGTTATCGGGATTTGACGGTATGTTGATACGTTCTTCCGCATCATTGATGCGCCGGACTGTATTATCTATTGACAGCCAGTCCTGTAATGGAAGTATAGCCAGCATTGAGTTTGAGTTCAGGTGATTAGCTATTATCTGTTCGCAAATGTCGTCTGTGCACTCTGCCGGCGCTTCGCCTGAGCGTCCAAGTATATTGTTGTAATATTGTTGTGTTAATGCTGTGTTTTCTTTCCACCACAAACGAAGTGTATTCATATCATGCGTCGATGTTGTACAGACTGAGAGGTATGGAAGGTTATTTATATCTGTAAACAGGCGTCCTGAATGTTTTGACATGCGCTCTATTTCAAGGCTCAAGATGTTTAGTTCGCGCATTATTTCCGGTACACAGTCCGGTATCATTCCAAGGTCTTCGCCACAGGGTAACATATCGGTAGACATGGTTATTGCCTGCAATTTTTCTTTACCTTTTTTACTCCATAACTCATTGTTTCTGTGGTAAAAATATTCGTCGTAAAGGCAATCAAACTGTTGCTTTGACTGTTCATCAAGTGTTTTGTAAATAGATGACTGCCTTGCATTTATTGCCGGATGGTAATACCCGCTCTGTCTTTGGTCGCTTACAAACAGTAATTTGCTGTCTTCATTTAATCTTTGTATCTTTGTATGTATATCTTTCTTGAACGGAAAACCGGTTGCGAGAATTTCTTTTTCAGAATATGGAATCGCAGGATAGAAGTTGCCAAAGATTCCTAACGTGTATCTCGTTGGAATCTCCCAGATGCGAAAGAAACCAAGTATGTGATCGATCCTGTATGCGTCGAAATATTTGCCAAGATTGATGAATCGTTTCTTAAACCAGCTGTAGCCATCGCTTTCCATTACGTTCCAGTTGTATGTCGGAAAGCCCCAGTTCTGACCGGTTTCGGAAAAGGCGTCAGGCGGTGCGCCGGTATTGAAGTATGTATTAAAAAGTTTCCTGTCCATTTTGACGTCAATGCCTTTGCGACTGACGCCTACAGGAACATCTCCCTTGATCAGCACCCGTTTTGAGTGTGCGTAATAAACTGCTTGCGACAGTTGCCTGTGCAGATGGAATTGAAGGTAAAGATACAGATTCTTATCCTTGCCATCTCTTTTTGCGGAAAAAGATGCGTATGGAATCAGCCACTCCTGATTTTCTTTATAAAAATAACTGTATTCTATTGACTGCAATGTTTTCTTACCATCCTGATTAAAAATCTCCTGAAAATATTTCCATTTATAAAAGTCAACTTTATTGTAGTCTATTTCCGGCAATGAATTTAATCTCTTTTTTGCCATGCTGTAAAGGGCCCGTCTTCCGCTGTGGCGAAGAATTCCTAGCTTCTTCAGATTAAGATACAGCGGATTAAGGGCATTGATTGAGATTGCGTTATATGGATATGAATCTTTCCACGTATGGTCTTTCGTTGTGTCATTTATGGGCAGCAGCTGCAGAATATGCTGTCCCGTCATCGCTAACCAGTCGATGCATGGTATCAAGTCTCCAAAGTCTCCGATTCCGAAACTTTTTTTTGTTCGCAGTGAGAATACAGGTATTACTGTTCCTGCTATTCTCGTGTTCACCGGCTTTATGCGAATTGCCGGTTCGACTTCTATACTGAAAAACTGTTTGTCTGGAATTGCCGGCAGTATGCGATTTTCTCCATCTTCCCAGAGGATGGGTCTTCTGGTTTCGGTATCGACCACACAGAATTTGTATTCTACGCTGCCGATAAGTTTTGAGGCGTCAAGAGCTATTTTCCATTGCTGTAACCGTATGCAGTTCATTATTGGTGATTTTTCAGGCTGCCAGTTGCCAAGCTGCGGCTGATTGCCGGTTATCACGATGCTCTGTGACGGCATTATTTCTGTAGAGGAGACTGAGATTATTAATGTTCTGTCATTCCGAACTGTCTTTTTAAATTTGGTTACGGGACGTGTAAACAGATATTTTGCCAGCTTGTTGTTCATATATATATATGATTCAGGGGATTTTAATAATATCTTCTTCAAATACGGTTAGCTTTTCTACGCCGCTTTCTGTCACGATGTACGTATTTTCTATGCCTGCTGCTCCGACGCCATCGAATACGAATTTGGGTTCGTATGCAAAAACCATTCCGGGTTGAAAAACGTCTCCTGAGCGTTCCATAAGTATCGGAGGTTCATTGATTTCGAGTCCCGTGCCGTGACCGACAAATTTAGCCTTAAACTTTCTGCCCATAAAGTTTTCTCCAAATCCTGCTTCCTCAGCCATTTTTTTAGACCATCTCCATACTGAAGAGCAGGATACACCGGGTTTGACTTCGGACATTAACCGTTTGTGCATTTCGACAGACAGTTTGTGTGCTTTTCCTGCTTCATCGCCCGGCTCCCCGGTTGTATAAACCCGTGTCATATCTGTCATGTAAGCCGTAAAATTGCCTGCGAAATCTACCATTACGGTTTTTGTGCTGTCAATTATTTCTCCGTTGCTGCCGATTGGCAGGCTGTTGTGAATACCGGCTCCTCCGAGTGCAAAGTTGTATGGCGAAGGCGTAGAAGCATTATTGCCTGTCAACAAACTTCCCATAAAAATCTCCATATCTCCATGCGTTCTGAATAAGCCGATAGATCCGTTCTGCCTCATCAGACGTTCTATTTCTATCTGGAAATCAATGTCTCTCATTCCTTTATGGAAAACGGACGGAATCATGTCGTAAACCTCAGCATGTTTGGCGGCAGAGATTCTGAACTGTTCTATTTCCCATTCTGTTTTTATCATTCGCGCTATGCGAAGCAGTTCCGTAGCATCTCCTGTCTTTTCCGGTTTAAATATATTTTTGAGTCTCACACAGTCATTATACGGCATCTGTCCCTTTTCCATAAACAGAAAATTTATATCCGGATAATTTAATGATTCAAGTATCGCCGGTATTTCCTCTGGCTTTTTTATCTGAAAAACATGCGTTTCCTCCAAACTTGTTTCTCTCTGCACAAAAAATACCGGATCACGGTACTTGTGAATATAGATAAACCCCTTAAAAATAAGCCCTGAAAGATAATATTTATTCACCGAAGAATAAATCAAACACCCGTCTGCATTTTTTTCTTTCAGCAGTTTCTTTACCCTTAGCCTGTGCTGATTTATGCTTGTCTTACAGTCTTTCATGTTATAATTTTATTGAAATTCCAATTTGCAGAAGGGAGATACCATAGCCGATTTCTCCAAACACTGCTGCATTATCTGTAAAATAATATCTTCCGCCTGCAAACAGTCCTGGAATTAATCCTCTGTTTCTGTTACTTCCGCCTTCAAAAGCGAACATCAGTCCGGTATATGTATCTAATTTTTCAACTAATTTGTAGTGCATCGCACCTCGTATTCCGATCAGGAAATATGAATAGTCTTTCCCTTCATATCTGTCTGCAGAATATCCAGCCAGTATGCCGGCTCCGAGAGATGAGTTTTCATCAAACAGGTTATCCTTGAGCCCAAATTCAGCAGATGCGGCAAACGGGAAACCGGATCTGTCGTATTCAAACAGACCAATTCCAAGTCCCACAACTTTGTCTCCTTTCGAGAAAAGATTCTGCGCCTTACCCGCAATCACTGTGCAGCAAATGCACAGTGTTAAAAACAGTTTCAAATTTTTCATGTCAAAAAATATTTTTATAAAACGATTGTTTACAATATTTTTGTTGTCTGTTATTTAGTATTTTACTCGTGCCCCATTTTTTATATTTTTAATAATAAACAATTAAGAATTAAAAATTAACTGCCATTTTGTGATCGAAAAAAAATCAAATTAATAACATAAAATATGAATGAAAAAGCAACCATTCAATGGCATAACAGTTACATTATTGTTAATTCTTAATCCTTAATTGTTAACTCTCTCATATTAAGTATGGTGTATTATGAACACAGTAGTCCTTTTTCCTTTATACTTGCCGGTGCCGTGTATAAACATCGTTGCGTTTCCAACCTCTTTGTTGTCTTTGTACTTTAGATAGAAATCTTTCCCAAGAGAAAGGTGATGAAGGACTCCGTCACTGTCTTTAAACAATACCTCCGGTACCGGTGTAACTGGATATCCTGTATATTGCTGATCAGGTATTTTCGCCGGCTGCGACTTTGCGATACTGTAACGAACATGTTGGTGCTCTCCGTTTAGACGATCTATTTCTTCATTGTTTAGATCGATAAAATTGTTGAATGAAGCGTCTGTACTTGAAATTGAATATGCATCAATAATTTCTGTAATTTTATGATACACAATTTCAATTTCACGCCTGACAACTTTAAAAGATCTTTTCGGTTTTTTCATTTTCTTCTTGTCACGCTGACCAAGCAGAGTCTCAAAAGTTGTTAAACTCTGTTTAAGATCACTGATAGCAGCATTAATCGTAGAGGGAGCCGCTGCAAGTATCGAAACATCTGTCGCATAGTCTCCTCCTGCAGATACATTTTCAATAACAGCTTTCACAATACCGCACTGATCTTCGTATGGCTTTACGTTCACATTTCCATACTTCATCAGCATCGTGTATACATAATCTGCAGACGGCAAAATACTCGTTGACTTGGAGTATGTAAGCCCTCTTACAACAGCGCGGAGAGCGCTGAAAGTGCGGTCAAGATCTCTGTCCGCCGCCTGTATCTTTTTAGTAAGGTCACTCTTTCTGACCCACTTCATAAGATCAGATTCTTCAATGCAAAGCGCATCGAAATCATCCACAAGCGATCCTACGGCAGTTTCTATTGCCTCAGATGCGTCTTTAAGAGAATCGTCGAAATTGGAGACGTAATTGTAATGAGCATCATTCGGCAGGTAACTGAAATTTAATCCTATAAATTTTGCCATAATAATTTTGTTTTAAAAAATAATTAATTAAACAATATCGCTGCAAAGGTAATAATAAATTTTTTAATATCCAACAACTTTTACAAAAAAAATGAGAAAAAAGCCGTTTTTTTAAAAAAATCTCCATTTTTCTTAAAAAAACATACATATACAACTTCAATTTCGCAAAACAGTTTGAGAGAAAAAATAATGATATTGGAAAGTTCGCCAAACAGTTTGAGAGAAAAGATAATGATATTGGAAAGTTCGCCAAACAGTTTGGGAGAAAAAATAATGATATTGGAAAGTTCGCCAAACAGTTTGAGAGAAAAGATAATGATATTGGAAAGTTCGCCAAACAGTTTGGGAGAAAAGATAATGATATTGGAAAGTTCGCCAAACAGTTTGGGAGAAAAGATAAT
>JAIRYM010000005.1 GCA_031267615.1 Dysgonamonadaceae bacterium | reverse complement strand
CTGACACAAATCCTTTATTGTTTAATTATTTAAAAAATTATTTTCTTATGAGACAAAAAATCCAATTATTTATCATCGCCATTTCACTGGCGATCAGTACGGGGACAGCCTTTTCACAGGTTGTAACCTCAATCGAAGACTCCGGCGCCGGCACATTGCGACAAGTGATCGCCGATGCCTCCAACGGCGCCACAATCACCTTCGACAACTCGCTTGCCGGGGAGACAATTACGCTAAACAGCAGGATTACCATTGACAAGGCAATTACCATCGAAGGCAGCGGACAGAAACTCGTTCCGTCAGGACAGAACTATGGCGCATTTCTATTAAACGGTGGCAGCGGCGTTGTTATTGAACGCTTGTGGTTTGACGGATTCGCTGACGGGAACGGAGGCGCCATATTCACAAATGGGACGCTGTTTACAATTAAATCTTGCATCTTCACCAACAACGGTCATCGATCCGGTGGTGTGTCCGATCATGGCGGAGCTATCGCATCAATGTGGAATGGAAATAACGGTACTGTATTAGGCTGTACATTCATCAACAACGCAGCAAATGTTGCCGGCAGAGCTGTTTTTACCCATTCTGGTATAGCAACTGCTATCGGCAATGTTTTCTACGATAACAAAGGCTCCGCTGATAACGTTATATCAGGAGCAGGGAGCATCCAGCCGGAAGGCGCAACATACAACGTTATTGACGGAAACGGCACTTTGCCTAACAACGACGCTACTGTCGTCACTATCTCTGCCAACCCCTTTACCGAAGACTACGCCCCCGCAACGGATGACATCAAGATCCTTCCTTCAACACTTCCCGAAGGCTATCCTGAGTTTGACTTCTACGGCAACGCAATCGAAGGCGGCGGCTATGCAGGAGCAGCGCAGTCAGGTTTGGGCGACCCCGTCGCAGTTACCGGCATAACGCTCAACCCCACAACAGCCAGCATTGAAAGGGGACTGACAACCGCAAAACTGTCTACCGTCTTCGAGCCTCTCAACGCAACAAACAGAACAGTAACCTGGGAGTCCGGCGACGAAACGATAGCAACCGTTGACAACAAAGGCGTCGTTTCCGGCGTTTCAGCCGGTCAGGCAACCATCACCGCAACAACTGCCGACGGCGGATTCACAGCATCAGCCACCATCACCGTCATCGAACCCGCTGCATGCAAATTCAAATACGATGCAGTAAGCGAAAGTTGGGGCATCGCAGCAAAAGGCGGCAATCACTCATGGGACCCAGAATTTGGCTACGGATACCCCTCAGCCGTATTCGACGGCAGCATCGGCACCGGATGGCATCAGTCCCTTGGAGCTTCACAACTCTATCTCGTAATAGACATGAAGGCGCAGAAAGAAGTCGGTTCCGTCATACTCCGGCAGTTTAACGACGGCCATTCAGACGACTTCAAGGATATTCAAATCTATCTGACCGACAACGAACTGTCGCTCACCGAACTGCCAGACGCCATCCCCGCCTCCGAATGGGGCGAAGCAAAAGCAAGCGTTACGGGTCTCAACCTCTCGTCGCTGCCCATTGCAGAGCAGTTCGTCACGTTAGACCTCGGTCAAACCTCAGCCGGACGCTACATGGTAATATATTTTCCGGAAAAGGGCAGCGCATACCTCGCAGTTGGTGAAGTAGAAGTCTATCCTGCATGTGAACCTCCCATTGCCCCCGAATACTTCGAAGACTTCGAAAACGGTCTCGGCAAATTCACCGCGGTAAACAGCACAACAGAACAGTGGTTTGCAGGCACAGGCACAGGACTCACCTCCTTTGAAGGCAGCAGCAGCGCATACATATCCGACGACGGTGGCACAAGCTGGCACTACGGCGACGACACAAAATACCCCGGAAACATATCACATATCTATGCCGATATTGACGCTCCTGTTGGAACAGGATATTCAAAACTCTCGTTCCAGTACAACGGAAAAGGCGAAAGCACAGATTGGGACGCTTTGCGGGTTTATGTTACCGAAACATCAGTCACTCCGGAAGCAAACAAATTCCTCGTTAACCAGCAAGATCAGTCAGGAACGGCAAACGACAAATCCATCAAACTGGGAACATACGCCGATGCAGCCAACTGGACATCAGCAAGCGGTCTTATCATTCCCGCAGAAAAACAGCGCCTGGTATTCACCTGGTGGGGCGACGGCGGAGGCGGAGCAATCGACAACACTCCAACAGCCGTTGATGCAATCATCATTGAAGCCGGCGAAGAAGGCTATTATCTGTTAAACATTTCGAGCGGCGTTACCATCACAGCGGGCACACCCAACACCGATGACGCATACACCGGCGAGATCACAGTCGAAGCCACCGTACCGGAAGGAACAGCGCTCACAAAATGGATCGTTAACGGAACAGATGTCGAACCTGACGGCAATGAATATACATTCACCATCAGCGCAAACACGACAATCAAAGCCGTTATAGAAGTCACGCCCATTGATGTCGCAACAGAAGAGGAATTTAACGACGCCATCGAACATTTCACCACCATCGGAGTTGAAGGCGTCATTAACGTCAAGGCAGACATCGAACTTGCCGGCTCTTTGGTTCTTACATCCTCCATCATTATCAACGGAGAAGGACACAAATTAACGCCAAGCGAAGAAGGCTATCCGGCATTAAGTGTCGGTACCGGTGAGGAAAACGCAACAATAATAGACGGTAACATCACCGTAGAACGCCTCCACATTGACGGCTTCACAAACGAATGGGGCGGAGCCTTCTCTTCTAAACATCAAGGCAACGGCATCTACACCTTCAAATCCTGTATCTTCACCAACAACAGCGGTGGCGATGGCGGCGGCGGCGCTATATGCAGAGTATGGTCAGCAGAAGGCAAACAAGGCGGAAACATTTATGTTTACGGATGTACATTCATTGGTAACAGCCAGGGCGAAAACCATGGAACATCCATTTTCAACCACACAGGAGCAGTAACCGGAACTGGAAACGTATTCTTCGGCGATATTGACGGACGTACTGATTTCTACATTAACGGCAACGGCACTCCTCTCACTTACAATGCCTACGACAGAGTATTGGCAAAAGACTATACTCCCGACGAAACCAACGTATCGCTCGACGAAAGCCCGCTTGACGAAAATTACAGACCGGCAACCGACGGCATCAAAATCCTTCCCGAAACTCTTCCCGAAGGCTATCCGGCGGTTGACTTCTACGGCACCGCGATTGCAGGCGGAGGATATGCAGGCGCTGCACAGCCGGAACTAATCGTCATCACTTCATGGGAAATCGGAGCTCCTACTCTTAGCGACATCACTGCAACACTTGACCTCGAAACAGGCATTGTGGCAATCGCAGGAACAGGCGCAACAAGAGACTTCCCCATCAGTTATGGCGGAGTACACGTTGGCGGCGGCGCACCCTGGATCGGAGAAATAGGCGGAGTTGAAGACGGCACAGTAGACAATGCAACATCATGGACTCCATATCCTAATGCAGCATCAGTAACCGGCGTTTCCATTTCAGAAGGCATAACAAAAATCGGTAACGCAGCCTTCTGGTCAAATGGATCAGCATACGTTACAGGCACGCTCACACTGCCTTCAACCTTGACATCCATTGGAACAAGAGCATTCTCTGCACACAAATTCACAGGCGAGATCACAGTACCCGAAGGAGTAACAATCATCGGAGGCTACGCATTCGAACAGTCGTCCGGCGGCAACGTAACAAAAGTATCATTGCCTTCGACACTGACCACAATCGGCGGTCACGCTCTTAATATTTCGACTCTGACCGACCTGTACATAACAGC
The DNA here is from genome assembly GCA_031267615.1 of Dysgonamonadaceae bacterium. GTDB lineage: Bacteria > Bacteroidota > Bacteroidia > Bacteroidales > Azobacteroidaceae > Azobacteroides. Next base: position 20,369 of record JAIRYM010000005.1, on the reverse strand, counting down.
AGGAACGCCTCCGGAAACAACCGAAACAACTTTCGCGGAGATCGACAAAGCAACCTGTGTTCTTTATGTCCCCTTCGGTACAAAAGAACTTTATGAAACTGCAGACAACTGGAAAGAATTCCAGAACATTACCGAACTACAATCTATCGACAATGTTGATGCATCAAAGATCGTCAAGTCAATCGAATACTATGACTTGCTCGGACGTCCGACAGTAGCAACTGCGAAAGGCATTTTACTGCAAAAAATTACTTATGAAAACGGTACATCAGAATTTAAGAAAATATTCGTGTACCAAAAATAGTCAGTAATTTAAACAAAAGGAGGTTTTCGAAGATATAATATCGACGACAACCACCAAAACGAAGAGGGTGTGTCAAACCGGACACACCCTCTTTATTTATCATCACACTTTATTTACCATCACAGTCTGCCGTCTGTCTGCCTCCTGTCAATCGCCCCCCTGACGTCGTAAACAATTCCGTTCGGCGTGAGCAGCTGCCTCACATTGCATGACTTAAATTCATCGTGAGCAACGCACAAAACCACAGCATCGAACTGTCCCCGCAATTCTTCTATCCGTCTGCCGCAAAGTTCAATGCCATATTCCCGTTTCACTGTTTCCGCATCCGCAATACTGTCGTAAACAACAATATTTCCGGTATAATCAGCAAGAGCATTATAAACATCAGCAACGCGAGTATTACGAATGTCGGGACAGTTTTCCTTAAAAGCAAATCCAAGAAGCAGGATATTTGAATCCTTCACCATTATTCCACGTTTATTCATCAGTCGGATAACTTGCTGCGCAACATATTCACCCATACCGTCATTCAACCGTCTTGCAGCAGACATAATCCGCGGAAGAATACCGTAAACCTGCGCCTTTTCTATAAGATAATACGGATCGATACCGATACAGTGTCCACCTACAAGTCCCGGACTCATCTTTATAAAATTCCATTTAGACGCTGCAGCCTCAATCACCTCACGGGTATCAATATTCATCGCATTGAAAATCTTTGCAAGTTCATTCATAAAAGCAATATTAACATCACGCTGCGCATTCTCTACTATTTTCGACGCCTCTGCAATCCTGATCGACGAAGCCCTGTGAGTTCCATTCGTCAAAACAGCATTATAAATATCATCAACCATCGCTGCCGTTTCCGGAGTAGAACCCGACGTAACCTTGCAGATCTTTTCCACCGTATGCTCCCTGTCGCCGGGATTTATTCGCTCAGGACTGTAACCCGCAAAAAAATCCCTGTTCAATTTCAAACCCGAAACCTTCTCTACAACAGGCAGACACTCCTCCTCCGTAACACCGGGATAAACCGTCGATTCGTAAATCACAATATCGCCCCGCGAAATAACCTTTCCTACCGTAGCGCTGGCGTTCTTGAGAGGCATCAAATCAGGATGATTATTCACATCAACCGGAGTCGGCACGGTAACAACATACACATTTGCATCTCGTATCCCGTCAGTATCCGAAGTACATACAAAACCGTTTTGCAGCGCATCCTTCAACAAACAGTCATCAACCTCAAGCGTACTGTCGTGTCCCGCCATCAAAGCATCAACCCTCCCGCAGTCAATATCGAAACCCACCGTTTTAAATTTCTCAGAAAAAAGCCGGGCAAGAGGCAATCCGGCATATCCAAGCCCAATAACGGCAATTTTAATTTCATTCATCATATAACAACCAGCTTATTACCTGCAAAAGTATAACATATTTTTCAAACTCACATTTAGTTCAAATAAAAAATCACGGTACACTAAAATTCATTACCTTTGCATTCATAAACCATGTATCAATGGGAAAAAACAAGTTACAGAAATTTGAAGAAATGCAAACCTTTCACAATGTATTTCAATATCCGTTTGCTACATTAAAAGAAAACAGTTTCAACTTAAAAGGAAACTGGAACGCGCAATTCTTCAAAAACACAAATCCGGTCATACTCGAATTAGGCTGCGGAAAAGGAGAATACACAGTCGGTCTTGCAAAACAGTATCCCGAAAAAAACTTTATCGGCATCGACATCAAGGGAGCGCGAATGTGGCACGGAGCAAAACAGGCACTGCACAGCAATCTTGATAATGCAGCATTTCTGCGCACACATATCGAACTGCTTGAACATTTTTTCGCACCGTCAGAAATATCCGAAATATGGCTCACCTTTCCCGACCCTCAAATGAATAAAACCGGCAAACGGATGACTTCTGCCAGATTCATATCCCTGTATGGAAAAATATTAACACAGAACGGCATCATTCATCTCAAAACAGACAGTCCATTTCTTTTTGCCTACACATGCGAGATGATAAAACTCAATGATTTTCCCGTTCTGGTTTCGACAGACGATTTGTACGGCAGCGATACCGCAGACGAAATCCTTTCAATAAAAACTTTTTACGAACAGCAATGGTTAAGTAGAAATATGAAAATCAAATATCTTCGATTCATCCTCAAACAGCGTGAAAAATACTCAGAGCCTGAAACAGAGTTTGAGCGGGACGATTACAGAAGTTTCGGCAGACACAGATAAAAAATCCGTAAACCTACACTTTCACCAAAAAAACAACTACCTTTGCAAATCCATAACATTAATAACAGTTTATATGAAAATCGTAATCATAGACAGCAATCTCGGAACAATAGACCTTGAACGCAGCATAGCCGACAAATACGGCTTTGAGATCGACAAACCTAAACAGTGTAAAACAGAAGAAGACGTAATTTCAGTCGTAAAAGACGCTGACGCAATCGTAGTACAATACGCTCCCGTTTCGCGCCGCGTCATCGAATCAGCACCGAAACTCAAAGCCGTCAGTGAATACGGCACAGGCGTTGACAGCATCGACATAGAAGCCTGCACAGAGCGTGGCATCGCAGTAAGCAATGTGCCGGACTATTGCTGGCAGGAAGTGTCCGACCACGCCGTATCACTGTCTCTTTCGCTGGCACGAGGGATTGTCCGTTTAGACAAAGCCATTCGATCAGGAGACTACAGTCTTACATCTGTAAAACCACTCAAACGCTTCTCTAAACAGGTTTTTGGAGTCATCGGACTTGGCAGGATTGCTCGCGCTGCAGCACTGAAAGCTCGCGGCACAGGTTTTGAAGTTATAGGGACAGATGTTGCCTTCAGTCCCGGAACAACCACAGAAGACGGTATCCCCGTAGTGACTTTCGACGAAGTACTCGCCAAGAGCGACATTGTGTCGGTACACGTTCCGCTGATGCCGGCAACCAGGCATCTTATTAACGCCGCAGCACTTGCAAAGATGAAGCCCCAGGCTGCATTAGTCAATACTTCAAGAGGAGGAGTTGTGGACACAGAAGCGCTGATTGCTGCATTGAAAAACAACGTAATACGCTGTGCAGGTCTTGACGTTTTTGAAACCGAACCACTGCCGAAAGACCATCCGCTATGCGAATTAGACAATATCGTTCTCACACCTCATGCAGGTTACTATTCAGAAGAATCACTCTATGAACTGAAAACACGTCCTGTCGAAAACGCATCGGAAGTGCTTGCAGGCAGAACTCCAAGAAACATATTAAATCCACAGGTGCTGAAATAAAAACAGATCAGGTTATCAGGTCATCAGTTTCTTCCTTAACTCAAAGTCTTTGCCAAGGTATTTCTCTCTGACAATCGGGTTAGCTGCGAGCTCTTCGGCTGTACCCTGAAACAGCACCTTCCCTTCAAACAGCAGATAGGCACGGTCGGTTATGCGAAGTGTTTCGTGCACATTGTGGTCGGTAATCAAGATGCCTATGTTTTTGCTTTTCAGCTGTTCGACAATCTGCTGAATATCCTGCACAGCAATAGGGTCTACTCCTGCAAACGGCTCATCGAGCATAATAAACTTCGGATCTATTGCAAGGCAGCGAGCAATTTCTACCCGACGCCGCTCACCTCCCGACAGCTGGTCGCCAAGGCTTTTGCGCACCTTATTTAATCCAAACTCAGCAATAAGCGTCTCCAATTTGCTTTTCTGCTCGTCACGCGATTTATCCGTCATCTCGAGCACGGCGCGGATATTATCTTCGACCGACAGTTTGCGAAACACAGACGGTTCCTGCGCTAAATAACTGATCCCGCTCTGCGCCCGACGGTAAACCGGATATGCAGTAATGTCGGTCTCGTTGAGAAATATTTTGCCCTCCTTGGGCGTAATAAGTCCGACGGTCATATAAAAAGTTGTAGTTTTACCTGCGCCGTTAGGTCCGAGCAACCCAACTGTTTCGCCCTGTTTAACGTTGATTGAGACGTTATTTACAACCGTTCTGCTCTTATACTTCTTTACTAAATTTTCGGTACGAAGAATCATCTGCTCCATTTTTGAATCGTATAAATCAGGCGCAAATGTACAGAATATATTTTACAATGACAAGCACACAAATCTCTTTTTTGTTTTATCTGTTTGATTCCCGTATCAGTGCCTCTGATATTCCCGTATCGTTGCCTCTGATATTCCCGTATCACTGCCTCTGATACTCCCGTATCGCTGCCTCTGATATTCCCGTATCACTGCCTCTGATATTCCCGAAGCAGACTGTGTGAAATATAAAGATTTTATACTACCTTTGTACTTTAATATAAGGAGTTGTAATGGTTAAACGATTTGATTTCCTCGTTATCGGTTCCGGCATCGCCGGCATGAGCTACGCACTGAAAGTAGCCGATAAAGGCAGGGTCGCACTGCTCTGCAAAACTACTCTCGAAGAGGCAAATACATTCTATGCACAAGGCGGGATAGCGTCCGTCACACTGCCCTGGGACGATATGGCGAAGCATGTCGAAGATACGCTCGTCGCAGGCGACGGGATTTGCGACCGACAGGCGGTAGAAAAAGTGGTCGGTGAAGCCCCGCGTCAGATCAAAGAACTGATCAGGTGGGGAGTGAATTTCGACCGCGACAAGCAGGGCGAGTTTGATCTGCACAGGGAAGGCGGTCATTCGGAGTTTCGCATCCTGCACCACAAAGACAATACCGGACAGGAAATACAGGAAAGCCTGATTGCAGCAGTCAAGCAGCATCCTAACATCACGGTTTTTCATCATCATTTTGCAATAGAAATATTGACTCAGCACCATCTTGGAATGAAGGTTACGAAAGATACGCCCGACATTGAATGTTATGGCGCCTACGCTCTCGACGAAAAGACGAACGAAATTCACACACTCCTCTCCCGCGTTACCATGCTTTGTACGGGCGGCATAGGAAACATCTACCAGACGACGACAAATCCTGTCGTAGCCACCGGCGACGGCATTGCGATGGTTTACCGCGCCAAAGGACGGGTGCAGGACATGGAGTTTGTGCAGTTTCATCCCACCGCGCTCTACAATCCGATGGAACGTCCTTCGTTTCTTATCACCGAGGCGCTGCGCGGTTATGGCGGAGAGTTGAAAACCAGCACAGGTGAGGAATTTATGCACCGCTACGACCCGCGCGGTTCGCTTGCACCCCGCGACATCGTTGCCCGCGCCATCGACAATGAGATGAAGAGCAGCGGCAGTAACTTTGTCTATCTCGATGTTACCCACAAAGACGCCGAAGAAACAAGACAGGAATACCCTCATATTTACGAAAAATGCCTGAGCAAAGGCATTGACATCACGAAAGATTATATCCCTGTTGCGCCCGCTGCACACTACCTTTGCGGTGGCATCAAGGTCGATCTGGATTCGCGTACTACTATCAACCGGCTCTATGCCTCAGGCGAATGTTCGCGCACCGGACTTCACGGAGCTAACCGCCTGGCATCTAACTCTCTGATAGAAGCAATCGTCTATGCAGACGCAGCCGCCTGTCATTCGCTTTCTCACCTGAAAGAATATGATTTTCAGAACAATATACCTGAATGGAACGACAGGGGCACATCGCTTACCGAAGAAATGATTCTCATTACACAAACCGCCCGCGAAGTGAATGCTATTATGAGCAACTATGTAGGCATAGTCCGTTCAAATCTGCTCTTGGAGCGAGCCTTCGAGCGGCTGGAACTTGTCTATCGCGAAACCGAAAGCCTCTTTGTACGCTCTGTCGTGTCGAAAAGCCTTTGCGAGCTGCGCAACATCATCTGTGTCGGATACCTTGTCATAAAGCAGGCGATGGAAAGGAAAGAAAGTCGCGGGCTACACTATAATATTGATTATCCGGAAAAGAAATGCTTGAAAACATAAAGGGTTATCGTCTGATTTTAGCCTCTAATTCACCAAGGCGCAAAGAACTGCTGTCTGGGCTTGACATTGAATATGAAGTAAAAACTTTGCCAGACATCGAAGAGTCATATCCCGAAACATTACAGCGGGAGGAAATCCCGGTCTATCTCGCACAGATGAAAGCGGCTGCATATCGTGATTTGATGCGCAACGATACACTGCTCATTACTGCCGACACGATAGTTTGGCTCAACGATAAAGTTTATGGCAAACCGGCCGATGAGGCTGATGCAAGAAATATCCTGCGCTCGCTTTCGGGAAATACTCACGAAGTAATAACCGGTGTCTGTCTGACAGGCAAAGAAAAGCAAACTTCTTTTTATTCGATTTCAAAAGTCAAGTTTGCCAAACTTGATGAAGAAGAAATAGATTATTATACATCACGCTACAAGCCATACGATAAAGCTGGTGCTTATGGCGTGCAGGAATGGATTGGATATATCGGCGTGGAATATATTGAAGGCTCGTTCTATAATGTTATGGGTTTACCTGTGAGGCATCTTTATCAGAAACTAAAAGAATTTTAAACCAAATTATAAATATTTTGTTTGCAATAATAATTGTCGTACTTTTGCAAATCAAAACTGTATTTAATTGAATGGAAAAAGTTGAAAATTACAGGCAAATACGCGAGATGGAAGTTAAAATAAGGGCTTTTAAAGAAGGTTATACAACTAATTAGTTTTTAACAAAATAATATATTATTAGAATGAATAAATTTTTAGAACAAATGGCGGAAATATTTGAAGTAGACGCCGTAACTCCCAGTGATGTTCTGACCTACTTTGATGTCTGGGATTCACTTACTCAACTCTCAATATCGCATTGGCTTCCGAATTTAACCATGTAACGATTTAGGCTATAGAACTTAAAAATGAAAAAACTACCGGAAAATTTTACTTTGGAACGTTACGGACTACAAGTTCGTCTTGTGAATGACGATGATGCGGAGTTTATTACAACTTTGCGGACAGATACTCGTTTATGCAAATTTATTCATGAAACTTCGTCTGATGTTGAGGTTCAAAGGCAATGGATACAAAACTATAAATTACGTGAAGCCCAAGGCCTTGATTATTATTTTATGTTTTCGATAAATGGTGTGCGGCAGGGAGTTGCGAGAATTTATGATATTACGGAAGATTCGTTTTCGCAAGGTAGTTGGATATTTTCTCCCGATGCGTTTTTGGGCGCTTCCGTGCTGGGACATATTATCAGTTGTGAAATAGGATTTGACTTTTTGGATAAGCAAGTTTTATATACCGATGCCCATCGTAAAAATACTACGCACCGGTATGTGCAGTCGTTCAATCCTGAAATTATCAATACCGATGAAGAAAATATTTATTATAAAATATTACCGGAAAATTACAATCAAGGTAAGTTTCGGTATATTAAACAGTGTGTGAAAGTAATGCAGGATGCTTTGAAAGAATTATGATAAAGTTTAACGATTTACAGAAAATAAATGCTCTTCACGCAGACGAATTAAAGCGTGTTGCAGCAGAAGTAATTGATTCGGGATGGTTTCTTCAAGGCGAACGAGTCGCAGCATTTGAAAAGCAATTTTCCGAATTTATCGGAGTAAAGAATACAGTTACCTGTGCAAACGGACTTGACGCACTGCACCTGATTCTTCGCGCTTACAAGGAAATGGGAATTATGACAGATGGCGACGAGATTATTGTGCCTGCAAATACCTTTATTGCGACCATTCTTGCCATTACCAACAACCGACTGAAACCTGTTTTGGTTGAACCAGATATTGAAACCTGTAACATCAATATTGAAGAAATAGAGAAACATATAACTTCTCATACCCGCGCCATTATGATTGTGCATCTTTACGGACGTGCCTGCTGGTCGAACAAACTTGATGCGCTTGCAAAGAAATACAATCTGAAACTCATTGAAGATAACGCTCAAGCAGTCGGCGCATACTGTTTCTGTGGCGAAAAACACCGTCGAACAGGCAGTCTTGGCGATGCGGCAGGCAACAGTTTCTATCCAGGTAAAAATCTTGGAGCATTGGGCGATTCGGGTGCGGTAACAACCAACGACAACTCTCTTGCCAAAACCGTCGAAGCGTTGGGAAATTATGGTTCGCATAAAAAATATATATCTGAATATCAAGGTTTAAACAGTCGAATGGACGAAATTCAGGCGGCTTTTCTATCTGTCAAATTGAAATATTTGGACGAAGAAAATGAAACTCGCAGAAGAATTGCAGAATATTATCAAATGAACACAAAAAACAGGAAAATTTATTTACCTTTATCCGAAAGAGACAGAGAATCACACGTATATCATCTGTTTGTCGTCAGGACTGAAAAGCGAGATGAACTGTTAGCATATTTGACGGACAACGGTGTGCAGGTATTGATTCATTACCCTGTACCACCGCATCAGCAAAGGGCTTACGCAGGCTGTTGGGACGGACAGCATTTTCCTGTTACGGAAAAGATTCATCGCGAAGTGTTGAGCCTGCCGATAAGTCCTGTGCTTGAAGCGGCGGAAACAGAGCGAATTGTGAAATTATTGAACAGATTTGAATAGTTTATGGAGCAACCTTTGGTTTCAATCATAGTGCCATGTTACAATCACGATAAATACATCGAGGAATGTATTTTAAGCATTGTAAATCAGACATATAAAAATATTGAACTCATTGTGGTTGATGATGGATCTTCCGACCGTTCGCCTGAAATACTGAAACGTTTGCAGAAGCAATTTGGTTTTGCCTTGTTTATACAGCAAAATCGTGGAATTTCCAAAACACTGAATTGGGCTATTCGCGAACATTCGCGAGGGAAATATATAGCAGGTTGCGCGTCAGATGATTATTTGCTGACAGACAGAATTGAGAAGCAGGTTGCATATATGGAAAACAATCCTGACACTGCGATGGTTTGTGGAAAAGTGCATGTTGTTAATAAAGACAGCAATACAGTAGAAGGATTGCATATTATTGATGAAGTAAAAAATCCTGTCGAAGATTTGAAGTTCGAGTCGCTGATAGAGCGCAACTGTATTCCCGCAATGACAGTAATGATTCGGCGCACCGTTTGGGAGGAATGTGGAGGATATAACGAACAGACACCGATAGAAGATTTGGATATGTGGTTAAAAATCGCATACAATCATCGGATTGGATATATTGACGATTACTTTGCATGCTATCGCTGGCACGGCGAGAACGTTACGGCAAATACTCTAAAAATGGCTTATGCAGTTTGGAATATCGTTTTTTCGTGGAAAGACAGAATGAACCCTGCCATTGCCAACAAAATTCTGGCAAGACGCAGTGCATTTTCGTTCAACTCTCTTGCGAGGAATCACAAGCGAGCCGCATTAGGTTTCTTGAAGAAAAGATATTCACACATAGACGCTTTTGTGATAAAAAATTGTGTGAAAGGTTTTTTTAAGTTAGCATTATGTTGGGGTACAAATAATTTTTGGAAATAAAAAAGTAACAAATGAAAACAGCGTTAAAAGTCATTATTCTGTTCCTGATAGTTTTTTCATGGAGGATGCCTGTGTTTTATAATACAACTGTCCTGTCAGTTTTCATATCAACGTGCTATTATTTATCAACGAGAAAAGCGTTGCCTTATGTGCAGTTTAACAACAGATATATCTTTACAATCTTTCTTGCAACTCTGGCTATCTCTTTTGTTTTTCTGTTAGTCATCGTGTTACACGAAAGCTACGATTATCTAATACATCAAAAACGAATCTATTTGCAGATGTTTATGATGTTCGCGACAGTCTATGCATTCCCAATATTTATTGAAGGCAAGGAAAAACATGCTTTTGAAGAGATGGCAAAAATTATCGGTATCACTTTTGCAGTTCAAGGCGCAATTCACTTAACAGGCTTCATTCATAAACCTTTTGGCGAAATGATTATTAATATGTGCGGGCATCATGAAGAGTATCTAAAAGCAGATATGGCGAATATCAAAAAATATCGCTACATGGCCTGTTCCGGCAGTATCTTTTTTGAACTGCCGGGCGCTTATGGAGCTGCAAGTATTATTTTGTTTCGTCTTTTATTAATTAAAGGTCAGAGATACATATATGGTTATGGACCTATGATTGTGATTTTTTTTATAATTGCAGGTATATGTTTAACAGGAAGAACCGGTTTTATAGGCTTTTTTATGGGTTTGGCGGGTTATCTGTTTTTTGTTCCCAAAAATTTCCCCGGATGGAATAAAAACCTGAAACGATGGGGAATATTTGTTGCAGTCTGTGGAATTATATACGGTGGTTTTCTTTCGCCAAAACAGCGGGAAGACTTTACAGAAGATTTGCTCCCTTTTGCTTTCGAGGCATATTACAACTGGCGCGATCATGGAAAATTCAAAACAGGCTCAAGCGATGTAACGATGGAAGTGCATTATTACCCCCTGCGCAGTGAAACCTGGTTGCACGGACACGGTCGCAGTTCAGATACTACTCCCGGCTATTATCATACCGATGCAGGATATATGGACCACCTTATTTTCGGCGGTATTTTTTTCCTGCTCGCTCTGTCATTATATCAAATACTGTATTTTATTGAGCCGCTCTCAATAGCCAACTCGCGGGGAACATCCGAAAGCAAGCGCGATTTTTACTTTTTTATGATTTTGATGCTGCATTTCTTCACAATTGAATATAAAGGCTCAGCGCTGGGAATACAGCATTATACCGAATGTCTTTCCCTTGCGGCAGGGTTAAGTTATATCATAAGACACAAATATAGACTTGCAAATGAACTGCAGGGAAACAGCTAAGCAGAAAATCGTCTATCTCTTGCCGGGCGGACTTTTTAATTCGGGCGGAATGGAAAGAACTGTAACGCTGAAAGCAAACTATTTAGCCGGCAGCCTTGATTATGACGTCTCTATCGTTACAACCGAACAAATGGGACGACCTGTCTTTTACTCCCTGTCCGACAAAGTGATGCTCTATCATCTCAATATTGGAATCCACGAGAAATTTGGCAAGGAATCATACCCTGAAAAAATTGTTTCAAGATTTTTGAAAACTCGCGAATACAGGCGAAAACTGTCGCAACTGCTGAATAATATTCGACCGGACATTACTGTCTCAACGCTTGGACTTGACATTGGTTTTCTGAACGATTTGAAAGACGGCAGCATAAAAATCGGGGAACTCCATTTTCCTGGTAATTTCAGAACATTGATGGCTAACAAACTGTCGAAGAATATCATTACTAATCTGGTCGCAAAACTTCGCACCATTGAGATGAAACAAAAATGCTCAAAACTTTCGCGACTTGCAGTGCTTACACAGGAAGAAAAATCGTTTTGGACAAATCAGAATAATATAGAAGTGATTCCAAATCCACTTTCCTTTACACAGTCGGAAACCGCCGCATTAAACAGCAAGACAGCGCTTGCCATAGGACGTCTCGCCAGCGAAAAAGGATTCGATATGCTGATTGATACCTGGCAACTGGTTGTGAAAAAACACCCGGACTGGACACTTTCCATCTATGGTGACGGCAATCAAAAAGAAGCATTGCTGAAGCAAATCAAAGAAAGCGGTATGACCGGCAAAATAATTATCAATGAACCTGTTCGAAATATACAAAACATTTATCTCGAACATTCAATCTTTCTCTTTCCGTCGCGTTATCTTGACGCGTTGCCCATGGTTTTACTCGAAGCATTTGCCTCCGGACTTCCTGTCGTCGCTTTCGACGCCCCCTGCGGACCTAAAGATTTGATCGCAGACAGACAAAACGGTTTCCTGGTGAAAACAGGCGATATTCAGAGTTTTGCAGACAAAATCTGTCTGCTGATTGAATCCAGCCATTTAAGAAATCAAATGGGACAGGCAGCAAAAGCATCATCCGAAAATTTCCATATAGAAAAAATAATGGCGCGCTGGGATACGCTTTTTAAAAACGCCGGCAAGCGACCAACAGTCGTTTCAGGCATCAATCTTTTTCGCGGCGGCACACTGAAAATAATGCAGGACTGCATCGCAGCATTTTCGGCGCACAGCAAACAGAATCATAATATTATTGCCCTCGTACACGACGAAAAACAATATCCCGAATACCCCAACGTGCGCTATATTTCCTTTCCGAAGTCAAGAAAATCGTGGCTGTTCCGCCTCTATTATGAATACATATATTTCTATTTCATGTCGAAACGAATAAAACCATACTGCTGGTTTTCCCTTCACGACACCACTCCCAATGTAGCAGCCGAAAAACGAATAGTTTACTGCCATAACACGTTTTCGTTCTATCGCGCAGGCTTCCGAAACCTGTTTGTCCAGCCGGATATTGTGATGTTTACACTGTTTTCACGCTATATCCACCGCATCAATATTCATAAAAACAATTTTGTTGTCGTCCAGCAGGAATGGCTGCGACAGGCATTTCGTAAAACGTTCGGCATCAATAACATTATCGTTTCATTACCCGTCAGGGACAATACATTTGCAAAAACTCCGTCAATCGCCCCCTCTCACGATAAAACGTTATTTTTCTATCCATCCACCCCCATGATTCACAAAAACTTTGAAGCAGTATGCGAAGCCGCCAAAAATTTAGCAGCAAGCGGGTTTAATAACTTTGAAGTAGCAATCACGCTGAATGGAACAGAAAACCGTTATTCATCAAAGATTTACGAGCGATATAAGAAATATCCTTTCATCAAGTTCACAGGACTGTTGAGTCGGGAAGAAATGACTGACTGTTATGAACGCGCAGACTGTGTCGTCTTTTCCTCCAAAATAGAATCGTGGGGCTTGCCTGTGTCGGAAGCAAAAGAATTTGGCAAACCCGTTTTGGTTTCAGATTTACCATACGCACGGGAAACAGTCGGTCAATACGGCAAAGCATGCTTCTTCAATCCTGATGATACAGAACGACTTACCATTCTGATGAAAAATTTTATTCAGGGCACGATAAAGTACGACGACACAAATAAAACCCGTTACGAAGAACCTTTCACCCAAAACTGGGACGAATTAATTAAATTTTTATTCTGAATAATGTAGAAGTTTCCCGCAACTGCGGAAATGTTTCCCGTAACGACGGGAACGATTTCCGTAACGACGGGAATGACTTCCGTAACGACGGAAATGGTTCCCGTAACGACGGAAATGGTTGCCGCAATGACGGGATTGATTTCCGTAACGACGGAAATGGTTGCCGTCATGACGGGAATCGTTCCCGTCAAGTCTCAGGAAACAACCTGTTTTTGAAAAGATGATCGGGTTTATTAATTAGAAAAAGCGTATTTTATCATACAGACAAACGCTCTGACGCCGTCGCGCCAACCGATTTTCTTGCCTTCTTCGTACGTTCTTCCGTAATATGAAATTCCAACTTCGTAAATGCGGATTTTTGGAATTTTCGCTATTTTTGCCGTAACTTCAGGCTCAAATCCGAAACGCTGCTCTTTAAGGTCTAACCCTTTGATAATGTCTGCGCGGAACAGTTTGTAGCAGGTTTCCATATCTGTAAGATTCAGGTTTGTAAACATATTGGAAACAAATGTCAACATTCTATTTCCGATAGAATGCCAAAAAAACAAAATCCGGTGAGGCTTTCCTCCAAGGAAGCGCGAACCGAAAACAACATCGGCAAATCCCTTGATTACAGGATTGAGCAGAATATTGTATTCTTCCGGATCATACTCAAGGTCTGCATCCTGAACGATTACATAATCGCCCGTCGCTTCCCTGATTCCACGATGCAGTGCAGCGCCTTTGCCCATATTGACAGGTTGAGAAAACAGTTGAATATTAGCGTCATAGTGCCTGCTGATATATTCTTCAATCACGGCGACCGTATTGTCTGTCGAAAAGTCGTTGACAATAATAATTTCTTTCTCAAAACCGCCGGTCAGATTAACTGCAATAATCCGGTCGAGAATCAGGTGAATGGTTTTCGCTTCGTTATAAGCGGGAATAATAATTGACAATTTCATAAATATACTGTAATTTATTTAGTTTTCGGCTGCAAAGGTAATAAATTTTTCTATCTTCTACATTATTTCACGCCTTCTGTATTCAGCGCAGATAATTGCTGTTGCAGCCGCCACATTCAGCGACTCACCTGTTTCATTATCAGGTGGAAATGAAGGAATATGCAGTCTGTTTGTAATGCGTTTTGCGACTTCGTCTCTGATGCCGTTGCCTTCATTGCCGATCACAATTAAACCGTTGGAAGTAAGCTCTTCACGATAAATATTTTTTCCTTCGAGAAATGCACCGTAAACCGGCACAGTATTGGAAAAACTGTCTAAAAACTCTGGTAAATCTGTATAAATGACTTTCACCCGGGCGATAGCTCCCATAGTCGCCTGCACAGTTTTGGGACTGAAAACGTCGGCAGAATCAGGCGAACAGACAACTGTCCGGATCCCAAACCAGTCTGCTATCCGAACAATAGTACCTAAATTTCCGGGAGTTTGAACTCCATCAATCACAAGAGAAAGTTCATCCTGTAAAGATTTCATTTCAATGTTATAACTTGGCAGTCTGAACACGGCGAGCACGTCTTGAGGCGTTTTCAACAAACTTGCTCTTTTAATATCACTACCTTCTGCTTCAATCAGTTCGCGGGAGTTAATATTGCCTTGAGCAGCAATCCACGATGTTCTGGCGACAAGCAGTTCACAGTCGAAATATGGCAAAATATCTGACACTAACTTATTGCCTTCCGCAAGAAAACAGCCTGATTCGCTGCGAAATTTTTTCATCTCAAGCGATCGAATAAACTTTATTTTATTTTTGCCGAGCATAGATTATTTTCTTTTTACTCACAAAGATATGAAAAATAGTTTTGTCGGGTGTTTTATTAGAAATTTTTTTATAATTTTGTGATCCAATTAAAAACCAGCGATTTCGAGCGCGTTATGGGATTAACCATCACAAAAGAGGAACTCTCTCAATTAGAATCAGAGAAATATAGAGGTAAGATATGTATTGCCGACAATGCCGTTGCCGTCGACAATGCTGTTGATTATCTTTCTCACCAACCGGTTATTGGATTTGATACAGAAACACGTCCAAGTTTTCGCAAAGGCTCTCTGCATAAAGTAGCGCTCATTCAGATGGCTACTGAAGAATTTTGTTTCCTCTTCAGAATTAACGGTGGCGAATTTTACGAACCTTTGATTGAACTGCTGTCCAATTCGAGTGTGCAGAAAATAGGACTTTCACTGCGCGACGACTTTCACAACCTTCATCGAGGCATCCGGTTTGAACCGCAAGGTTTTATCGACTTACAAAAAATCATTAGCAATTACGGAATCGACGAGATGAGTTTGACAAAGATTTACGCTCTGCTTTTCAAGAAAAAAATTTCAAAAAATCAGCGGCTAACAAACTGGGAAGCCGAAACATTAACTGAAGCGCAAAAACACTACGCAGCTCTTGATGCTTGGGCTTGCCTCAATATTTACAAAAAACTATGCCGTATGCAAAAATCTATCTGAACGCAGGTAAGGAAGAATCGTTGAAACGGTTCCATCCGTGGGTATTTTCTGGTGCTGTAAACCATATTGAAGGGCGCACGACGGAAGGCGATATTGTGGAAATATATGATTCAAAGGGAAATTATTTGGCGACAGGACATTGTCAAATTGGTTCGATTGCCGTTCGGATATTGAGTTTTCGTAAGGAAAAGATTGATGGTAATTTTTGGAAACAGCGCATAGAATCAGCGTTCCAACTGCGCCAAAATCTTGGTTTGCTGCGAACAGATAACAATACTTTCCGCCTCATTCACGGCGAAGGCGATAATCTGTCCGGCCTGATTGTTGATATTTATGGTAATACCGCAGTCGTGCAGGCTCATTCGCCCGGAATGCACATTGCAAGAATGGAAATCGCCGAAGCGCTGAAAACAGTTTTGGGCAACATCATTCAAAATATTTACTACAAATCGGAAAGTACATTGCCTTTCAATGCTAAGCTTGATGCGGAAGACGATTATCTGTTTAGGGAACAGTCTGTTTCTGATATTGTTGTCGAAAATAGACTGAAATTAAAAGTCGATTGGCAGCGAGGACAAAAAACAGGTTTTTTTGTTGACCAGCGCGAAAACAGATTATTGCTCGAACAGTTTGCTCATAATCGTTCTGTACTGAATATGTTTTGTTATACAGGTGGATTTTCATGTTTCGCAATGCGCGGCGGTGCAGCGCTCGTTCACTCGGTTGACAGTTCAGCAAAGGCTATTGACTTGACAAACGAAAATGTTGCTTTGAATTTTCCGTCAGATACACGCCATCAGGCGTTTACCGAAGATGCTTTCGATTTCTTGGAAAAGACGGAAAAAGGAAAATATGACTTGATTATTCTTGACCCGCCTGCTTTTGCAAAGCATCGAAAAGTGCTAAAAAACGCTTTGCAGGGCTATAAAAAACTTAATGCAGCAGCGATGGAAAAAATTCGTGAAGGTGGTATTTTGTTCACTTTTTCCTGTTCGCAAGTTGTAAGCAAAGAAGATTTCAGGTTGGCAGTTTTCAGTGCAGCCGCACAAACGGGAAGGCGCGTTAAAATTCTTAAACAACTCACTCAACAAGCAGATCATCCAATCAATATATATCACCCTGAAAGCGAGTATATCAAAGGCTTGCTGCTATATGTTGAACAGGAAAGATAAGGCAATTCTAATAGGTTTGGACGATGTTCTCGCCAGATTGCCGGAATCGGCACACAGGCGTTTATAAATCAAGAAAGCACGGCAAGGAAAGATTGTTTTGCTTTCCTGCCATGCAGACTTGGAACGTTTAATCGTCAAACTACAACTTCGGTCCTGCTTTCACCAGCGCTTTACCTTCTTCGTTTCCTGTGAATTTGGCGAAGTTTTTGATGAAACGTTCTGCAAGGTCTGTTGCTTTTTCTTCCCAGGCAGAAACATCGGCATAAGTATCGCGAGGATCAAGGATTTTCGGGTCAACGCCCGGAAGAGCGGCAGGCACTTCAAAATTGAAATATGGAATTTTTTTTGTCGGGGCTTTGTTGATTGAGCCGTCGAGAATTGCATCAATAATGCCGCGCGTATCTTTGATAGAGATACGTTTTCCTGTGCCATTCCAGCCCGTATTTACGAGATATGCTTTTGCGCCGGATTTTTCCATACGTTTCACGAGTTCTTCTCCGTATTTGGTAGGATGCAAACTCAAAAAGGCTGCGCCGAAGCAAGCAGAGAAAGTAGGGGTCGGTTCTGTGATCCCTCGCTCTGTGCCTGCCAGTTTTGCGGTAAAGCCTGACAGAAAGTAGTATTTTGTCTGTTCAGGGGTAAGAATCGAAACAGGAGGCAATACGCCGAAAGCATCTGCCGAAAGGAATATTACCTGTTTTGCAGCCGGACCTTTCGACTTTGGTTTTACGATTTTTTCGATATGATTGATTGGATATGAAACGCGGGTGTTTTCGGTTACGGATTTGTCGACGAAGTCGATTTTGCCGTCTTTGTCAACCGTAACGTTTTCGAGCAGGGCGTCTCGACGGATTGCGCTGTAGATGTCCGGTTCTGCTTCTTTCGAGAGGTTGATAACTTTTGCGTAGCAGCCGCCTTCAAAGTTGAATACACCTTCGTCGTCCCAGCCGTGTTCATCGTCTCCGATAAGCAAACGTTTAGGGTCGGTAGAAAGTGTAGTTTTTCCTGTGCCGGACAAACCAAAGAATATTGCGGTGTTTTCGTGATTCATATCGGTATTTGCCGAGCAGTGCATCGAAGCGATACCGCGCAGAGGCAGCAGGTAGTTCATATAGGAAAACATACCTTTTTTCATTTCGCCGCCATACCAAGTATTGAGAATGATTTGAATTTTCTCTGTAAGGTTGAAAACGACAGCTGTTTCGGAATTCAAGCCGAGTTCTTTGAAGTTATCAACTTTGGCTTTTGAGGCATTCATAATCACGAAGTCAGGTTCGCCGAAAGTTTCAAGTTCAGATAGAGTTGGGCGGATAAACATATTGGTAACGAAATGCGCCTGCCAGGCGACTTCTACGATGAAGCGCAGTTTGAGGCGGGTATTTTCGTTTGTTCCGCAAAAAGCGTCAACAACATATAATTTTTTGTTGCTTAATTCTTTGGTAGCAATTTTTTTCAATTCAGCCCAAGTCGCTTTTGATACAGGTTTGTTGTCGTTTTTGTATTCGTCAGAAGTCCACCAGACAGTATTTTCGCTGGTTTCGTCCTTCACAAAAAATTTGTCTTTCGGCGAGCGTCCTGTATAAACGCCGGTCATCACGTTCACTGCGCCAAGTTCTGTTACTTGTCCTTTTTCAAAGCCCTTTAATTCGGGTTTTGTTTCTTCTGCATAGAGCAGGTCAAAAGACGGATTATAGACAATTTCCGCAGCGCCTGTAATACCGTACTTTGTTAAATCTAATTTTGCCATTTTTTTATAAAATTGATTTCAAGTTATTATTTTGATTTTCCCATTTTCTCTTTCATTTCGGATTGCAAAGTTAGCATAAAATTTTCAAATATACACAGAAGATCTATGAAAAAGTAAACCTGACATCTTTTGGACAAATGTCAGGTTTTAATCCTGGCGGCAAACAACCCGAAACCCAAAGTTGTAGTACTGGTTATACGGGAAGGTGTTGTCTTCATGGTACGAAACGCGGCTGCTGCCAAGGCCGTTCCCCAGGTCACTGCTCCAGGCGCCGCCGCGAGGAACGCGGCGGGTACCGGTAGGAGGACCTGTAGGGTCAGTGTCGTCAGCGCTGCCGGGGATTGAACCTTGCCACCAGTCCCAGCACCACTCCCAAACGTTGCCGGTCATGTCACAAAGATCAAGAGCATTGGGGAGTTTGGTTCCAACAGGTTTGGTGCCGTAAGTGGCAGAGTATTCATTACCGTTATTGCCAGAATACCAGCCATAGTTAGCAAGAGCATTACTGCCCGAGTAGTAATAATCTTTTTCGCTGCCTGTATTGGTTGGACTCTTCTGTCCTCCGCGCGCTGCGTATTCCCATTCTGCCTCTGTCGGCAGGCGATAGCCGTTCTTGGTCATGTCCATTGTGGCGGCGTTCCAGTCAGCATTGTTCGTGCTGCCGCCGGGTATACCGGCGTAAGTAAGGTTTTTCCAGTCTACTTCATCACCGCTGACCGTTACGCTGTAACACAGCTCTTTTCCTTCTATCTCGCTAAGCTTGTTGCAGTATGCTATCGCTGCGTACCAGTTCACACTCTCCACAGGTTTGGAGGATGAGGGCGCGTAATTAGTATTCGCGCTGCAACTAAAGACATTGCTGTTTACTACTCTGTCCGGAAAGACATACTCAAACTGCGCCTGCGTTATCTCGGTCTTACTCATATTAAAAGTGCTGATATTTACTAAATGATTGCCGGATACAGCGCCGGGTAATTTTCCACCGTCGGTAGCGTTCTGCACGGCTGCGCCAATGGTATAACTGCCGCCTTCTACGGGAAGCATCTTTGGCCTCAGAAACGAAGCAGGGTAATAGTATTTTACGCTTATTTCGGATGGCGTCTGTTCAGTGGCAAAGGTGATAAAGTTGTCCGTCTGCTTGCCTTGAGAGACTGGATCTGTTGTGCCAACAAAAAACTCGTACTTTACTGCGGCGGGGTCGGCGATGGCGGTAAAGGTTTTGTCGCCGTTACTCGCTGTTATGCCGCAAGAGACGGCGGAGAGCGGTTCGGGGCATGGTTGGTCGCCGCAGTCGCACTGCATTATCCATTCCGTGCCATTCCAGGTCTCAATGCATTTAGTGTCGATGTTGAAAATCTGCAAACCCATTGCTTCGGCAGTGGCTTTTGCTGTAAATTCAGATGTTGCCTGCATAGTTTCGCGCTGCTCGGTGGTCATCTGAGGAAGCCGGAGTCCCTTGCCGGTGCTTACAAGTTCAAGGATGGAAAAACTTTCAGGATCTTTGAGTTCCCCGATCGTTACCTGCGCTATCGCGCAGTTTGCGCTCAACATGAAAAGTGTGGTGATTGTGTAAAGAATTTGTTTCATTGTTCTATAAAATTTAGAAGTGAATATTTAATAGTTTTTTTATGAAAACCAAACGCAACAGGTATCGCCACCTTATAGACCACAAATGAAAAGAATCTTTTATTTCGATACCTGTGTGCGTTGGTTGTCATTGTTTTACGGAATT
>JAIRYM010000128.1 GCA_031267615.1 Dysgonamonadaceae bacterium | reverse complement strand
GACGTAGATACCAATTCGCCGTTCACTCTCGCCTTTGAAAACGATCAGCGCGGCAAGACGGTTTATTTCGCTCTTCGCTGGGAAAACACCCGCGGTCAGAAAGGTCCCTGGACAGAAATCCAAAGCGCAATTATTCCGTAAATCAATTACGAATTAATAATTAATAATTAATAATTAACAGACAATAAAATGAAAAAGATTCTTTACACAATGACTGCGCTCTTCATGTTGAGCGCGATTGGCGCTGAGGCGCAGGTAAACATCGGGTCGCTTGCCGAGCCTCAGAGTTTCTCACTCCTCGAACTGGAAGGCGGCGGCACCCGCGGACTGCGACTTCCGCAGCTTGATTCCGACCAGCGTGATGCGCTTGATTTCACAGGACACGAGACGGAAGCGCTGGGTCTTCAGATCTTCAACACTACAACCAAATGCGTCGAGACCTGGAATGGGGTGGAATGGATAATGCAGTGCGACTGCGGCGACCATCCATGCCCCGAACCCACAGGCGCCAATTGGGAAACCACAAAATGGGTAGGCGCTTTCTGGCGGGACGATCAGACGGGCGAGCGTGTTATTGCTTCCAAAGTCTCTGATGCTTCCGTGACCTGGACTGCTTCTGTTGATGAAGAAAATGGCGGCGGTGCGTGGCTTACTCTTGACGGCTATGTCTTTTCCGATCCCGGCCTGTGGATTGACAACCCCGGCAACGCTGAAAACTATCAGCTGCCTGCTACCCGTAAAACGAGCGTAAACGGCAAGGGCAATATTCTTTTTCGCATCGGCGCTTTGAGTAAGAACACTCAGACAGATAACTCCTACGATACAAAAATAAAGCCACGTTACGCTAAAGTTATCCTGACTATCAACAATACACCTTATACAATCTATTGCCGTCAGGGACATTCTGCTGACTATGTATTTCGTAAGTCCGACAACGCTGCAGGTACATTGAATTCTACCCGCAATCTTGCTGCCAAGTTCAGTCCATACAACCTTACCAATGAACTCATAAACGAAACAACAACTGCTGCCACTACCGGCGTCGCTACTTCTGGAACTTATAATGGAGAGTTTGTTAAATATCCTACTCAGGTGGGTGCCTTTTTTCAGTGGGCAGGACCCTCAGGAAAAGAAACCTTTGCTTACCATCCAACTGCCACAATAAACAACGGCAACTGGAAAGACAACTACTCATCCGGTTACTGGAGTGCTCTTGGAGCCACTCACGAGACCTGTCCTGTTAATTGGCGTCGTCCTACTGTTGGCGCTATTAACAATAATCACACATCACAGGTTTCCAGTGGTTCTGAATTGATGCAGAGTTTATTTGAAGTGCCCTTCGACGGTGCAGACTACAACCGTCACAGTGATAATCATCGTTATTTTGGTTACTACGCTGACGGCTACTTTGACCGGCGCGCTATAACAGCCTCTGCAAGCACTCAATCAAGTTCCGCCGTCAGTAAGGACACTAAAGACGCCGCTTACATTGGCGTCCTGTATACCAACCCTGCTACCAATGCCAGTTTATTTGCGCCCGCAGGCGGTTATCGTATCCACAGCAGTGGTTCGCTCCTCTATTCCGGTAACAGCGGCTACTACTGGAGTAGTTCTTCCTACGATTCTAGTAACGGCTGTAACGACTGGTACTTGTACTTCGGCAGCAGTAACGCTTACCAGTACTACAACAGTCGCAATAACGGCCTTGCTGTGCGCTGTGTAAAAGAGGATCTTGTGCCGTAATTCAAAAATGATTTTCCGGAAGGAGTTTAATATTCACCTCATCAGGATGAAACCATTTTATTTCTTTATCTCGTCTAAACCAGCTCATCTGTTTGCGGGAATAAATTCGTGTGTTTTGTTTAATTTTTTCTATTGCAAAATCCAATGTCCATTCGCCGTCGAAATACTTAAAAAGTTCTTTATATCCAATCGTATTTAAAGAATTCAGATTTTTCGACGGATATACCTTGCGGGCTTCTTCGAGCAGTCCTTTTTTCATCATTTCGTCTGTACGAAGGTTAATGCGCTCGTAAAGTTCTTCTCGGGGACGTTGCAATCCGATTTTTACGATACGGAACGGACGCTTTTTCTGTTCATTTTTTCGCAGTGAAGAATAAGGTTTACCTGTCGCAAGGCATATTTCGAGAGCGTGAATTACGCGCTTGTGGTTTTTGACGTCTATTTGCTGATAAAAAACGGGATCAAGCAGTTTTAACTGATTAAGAACAGGCTCAATGCCATATCCGGCATAAACTGTCTGCAAGTCTTCGCGAAGTTTGCCGTCAACGGCAGGAATATCGTCGATACCTTTACATACGGCGTCAATATACATCATTGAGCCGCCGCTCATTACAACAGCCTGATGTGTTTTATGCAGTTCTGCGAGCAGACTGACGACATCGGTTTCAAATTGACTTGCGCTGTAATAGTCGGTCAATGCGAGATGTCCTGAAAAATAATGTTTTACCCTTTGAAGTTCTTTCTGTGAAGGCGCTGCCGTACCAATATTCATTCCTTTATAGAATTGTCGGGAATCGGCAGAGATAACCGGTGAGCCAAGGTGTTCGGCAAGTTCAATACTGAGAGCGGTTTTGCCAACGCCTGTCGGTCCTAAAATCACGAACAGAACGGGCGAGGAAATTGACATGCCGGTAAAAAATCAGTATTCTTCAAATTGATTGTCTTCGTGCAGATCTTCGAAGTCGTCATATTCATCCAAACTTGCCTCTTCTTCGTCAAAAATACTGTTTATTTCAGCGTTTGTCGCGCCAAGTGTACCGGTATCAATTTCGTTAAAATCAGTAATTTGTGCCGGCGGTGTTCCCGTTGATTTTATACATTCGGGTTTTTCCTGCGTTTTTCCTGTGATGATTTCTTTCAATTCGATAAAAAACACTCTTTCAGTTACAGGTTCAAAGACATAAATAAGTCGCATACCTTCTTCGTCAAGCAGTTCGTTCAAACGAGTGGTATTCATCACATAACTGTCTTCATCGGAATTTGTATCCATCTCGACAAGTGTGATTTCTGTTTCCTTTTCCCAGTCTTCATTACAAATAAAAAAAGAAGTCACCTGATCTTTTTCGTAACTGACCGAATCAAGAATTGCGTCGTGCAGTTCAAAAAAAGTCGCTTCGGAATCAATGAGAATATCGCGCCTGAATTCATCTTTTTCATCAGATATAATGACAAATCTGTATAACATAGTTTTCTATAATTTATTTATGGACTGCAAAAATATAAATAAATTTTCAAACAACTTATATTTTTTCTTTGCCGCAAGAAAAATAATTCTTACCTTTGCCGTCGAAATCTTTAGGGGTGCCCGTTCGGGCTGAGAACATACCCTTTGAACTTGAACAGGCTAATACCTGCGTAGGGACAAAGATAGCCGGTACCGGCGCGAGTTTATCGCAAAAGTTTTCTTCTCAACAAAACTTCAACAGGGTTTCAGTTTGATTAATAATACATTTATAAATTTTTTTAAAATGAAAAGAAAATTCTTTCTTGCAGCGGTCTGTCTGCTGCCAAATTTCGCAAGTTTCGCCGGCAACAGCGGCGACACACTGAAAACGGTCGATCTGAACGAAGTAGAAATCGTATCCGTTCGCGCAGGTGAAAAAACGCCTGTCACTCATTCCGGTCTTAACCGTCAAACGATTGAGGCAAACAATTTTGGACGCGATATTCCTTACATCCTGTCGCTGACGCCATCCGTGATAACCACTTCCGACGCCGGAACAGGGATCGGATACACGGGATTTCGCATTCGAGGTATCGACGCCAATCGCATCAACATTACCGCCAACGGTGTTCCGCTCAACGATTCGGAATCGCACGGCGTGTTTTGGGTCAATATGCCTGACTTTGCTTCATCGCTTGAAGACATGCAAATTCAGCGCGGAGTCGGAACTTCGACCAATGGTGCAGGCGCTTTCGGCGCGTCAATCAATATGCGGACAAGCTACATACCTCTGGAATCATATTCCGAATTTAACGGAAGTTACGGCTCATTCAACACACAGAAAGCCACGCTGAAAATCGGTTCCGGTAAAATCGGGGAACATTTTGCCTTAGACGGGCGGATTTCATCCATTACATCCGACGGATTTATCGACAGAGCATCGGTCGATTTAAAATCATACCTGGCTCAAGGAGCATATTTTTCAGATAAAACTGCCGTGAAATTCATCACCTTCGGCGGCAAGGAACGCACTTACCACGCTTGGGACGGAGTTCCGCAGGAAATCCTGGATAATATTTTTATACCCGACAATCGCACTTACAACCCGTCGGGATATATGGGCGACGACGCTGACGGCAACGCGATGTATTACAAAAACGCAACCGACAACTACCGTCAAAATCATTATCAGTTAAGTATTCATCAGCAGTTTTCCGATAAAATAAAACTCAATGCAGCCCTTCACTACACAAAAGGAGCCGGTTATTATGAAGAATACAAACAAAACAGAACCCTCGAAGAATACCGGCTGCCCGATTTTGTCGATGCAGGCGAAACTTTTAAAAAATCAGATCTGGTACGTCAAAAACACTTGGACAATGACTTTTATGGCGGCGTATTTTCACTTGATTATAAACAGGACAGATGGAACATTACGCTCGGCGGAGGTGCAAACAATTATGAAGGCGCACATTTCGGAAAAGTGATCTGGGCAAAAACGGAAGATTACATCAATCATGAATATTACCGCTCGGACGGCAAAAAGTTCGATGCAAATCTCTATTTTAAAGGCGATTATTCCCTGACTGAACACTTGAATCTTTACGGCGACTTGCAGTATCGTCGCATAAATTATATGATAGACGGAACAAATGACGTTTGGGACTGGCAAAACAGCATAATGCAAAAACTCAATATCGACGAACATTTCAACTTCTTCAATCCGAAAGCAGGCGTATTCTGTCAAATTGACAACATAAACCAAATATATGGTTCCGTCGCAGTCGCTCATCGCGAGCCAAACCGTGATAACTATACAGAAAACATTACTGAAAAACCGGTTGCTGAACGTCTTACCGACTACGAACTCGGTTACAGATTTACTGAAAAGAATTTTGCTGCAGGAGCAAACATCTATTACATGAAGTATAAAAATCAATTGACGCTGAACGGAAAAACCAATGAGATAGGCGAGCCTCTCACCTCCAACGTACCGGCAAGCTACCGTGCTGGCATCGAACTGACGGCAGACATTAAAATAACCCCCGACCTGCACTGGAACGGCAACCTCACGCTGAGCGAAAACCGAATCAAAAACTATACCGAATACGTCACTGTTGACGACGGCTACAGTCCGCAGGAAACCGAATTTTACGCCAACACGCCAACAGCATATTCGCCTGCTGTCATTGCAGGCAGTGTGCTTGGATGGAAACGCAGCGCGTTCACTGTTGCCCTGCAATCACAATACGTCGGAAAACAATACATTGATAATACAGGACACGACGACAGAACAATAAATTCGTATTTTGTCAACAACCTGCGGCTTGGATATGATTTTAAACTGCGGGGCACAAAAGAACTGTCCGTCAATTTAATTATCTATAACCTGTTTAACGAACAGTACGAAAACAACGGCTATATCTATTACGCCTCATATTACAGCAACTCAGGAGGCAACAGAGACTTTTATATCGACAAACGTTACTTTCCGCAGGCAGGAACCAATTTTATGATAAACGCAGGAGCAAAGTTTTAAAAAAACATTACCTTTGTCCTTTCATTAATTATATGCAAAGCGACAATTTATCAAAACTTATCCACAAAAACTTCTCCTTTGAACCCACAGACGAACAGCAGGAAGCAATCGGCAAATTCTGCGATTTTCTTCTGGACGGAGATAATGATTCCCTGTTCCTGCTGAAAGGCTATGCAGGAACAGGCAAATCATCACTCATCGGGGCTGTTGTCAGAACGATGAACAAAATACAGCAAAAACCCGTCCTGCTTGCCCCGACAGGACGTGCGGCAAAAGTTTTCGCATCCTACGCAGGACAAAACGCATACACGGTACACAAAAAAATCTACCGCCGCAAAGAACTCCCGGACGAGCCCGACTGCTTTGTCCTGACAGAAAACACGCACACCGACACCATTTTCATAGTAGACGAAGTCTCAATGATATCCAACGACAAACGAGACTCCATCTTCGGATCGGGACACGTACTCAACGACCTCATATATTACGTCTACAGCATCGAAGGATGCAGACTGATACTGGTCGGCGACTCCGCACAGCTGCCACCCGTTTCGCAGAAAGAAAGCCCTGCGCTCAACACCGACGTATTAAAAGAATATGGACTTACGGTAGACGAAATCACCCTCACACAAGTCGTCCGGCAGTCCCAAAAATCAGGAATCCTCGCAAACGCAACACTCCTCAGGCAGGCGCTCGACTCGGGAAAAACCGACGTATTTCCAAAGATTCAGACAAAACAGTATCCCGACATACAAATAGTTACAGGCACAGACCTTATTGAATGTCTGGAAGAATGTCATCAGCGCGACGGCGCAGAAGAAACTATTGTGATCTCCCGCTACAACAAACGAACTAACCGGTTCAACGACGGGATTCGCAGTCATGTTTTGCATCGCGAAGAAGAACTGTCGAACGGCGATTTGCTGCTTGTCGCTAAAAACAATTATTTCTGGACAGAACAGTTCAAAGACAGAGGCTTCGACTTCATTGCCAACGGCGACATAATGCAGGTCAGGAAAATCGGCAGCACCCACGAAAAATACGGATTCCACTTTCGCGACATCACAGCATACTTCCCGTACTACAACTTTGAAATAAGCCTCAAAATCCTTATGGAAACGCTGCACAGCGAAACGCCGGCACTGTCTAAAGAAGACAGCGACCGCCTCTTCTATTCCGTTCTGGAAGACTATGCCGGCATTAAATCAAAGCGAGACCGGATGAAGAAGGTAAAAGAAAACCAATATTACAACGCGATACAGATAAAATACGCATACGCCGTAACTTGCCACAAAGCACAGGGCGGACAGTGGCGCAACGTCTTTCTCGACATTCCATACATACAGAAAGAACACCTCGGAGTCGAATTTTACCGCTGGCTCTACACAGCTTTCACCCGCGCAAAAGAAAGAATCTACCTCATCAACCCCCCGGAAAACATGCTGATAAAATAAATATAATAATAAGCCGTTTAAAACAAAAACATAAAAATGCAAAAACATCTGTGGACAATCGTCGTGATAATATGCTGCTGCACCGCGTGCGGTGACGATACAGAAAAATACTCACACAACCCCGCCCACCTGCTGACATTCTCAACCGATACTCTCTCTTTCGACACACTGCTCACGGCGGTCAATTCGCCCGTCAAGGCATTTAGAGCATACAACCGAAACAGCAGTCCGCTGCTCATTTCGTCAGTCAGTCTTGAACAGGGCGATAACAGCCCCTTCAAAATCAACGTAGATGGATTCGCAGGAAAAAATATAACTAACACAGAAATACGAGCCGGCGACAGCATATACATAATGGTAAATATTTTTCCCGACGACCTGGGGCAGACGACCCCAACCCGAATAAGAGACAATATCGTTTTCATCACAAACGGAGTGAGTCAGAAAATCGTACTCGACGGCTGGGGGCAAGACGTATTCCACAGCCGCGAAATAATAATCAGCACCGACAGCACTCTCTCCGCGGCAAAACCTTATCTTGTCACCGACAGCATCTACGTCGCCGAAGGCGCCACACTTACCGTTACCGAAGGCACCGTCTTTTACATGCGCAACAACGCACAGATCATAGTTAACGGCACACTCAAAACACAGGGAACGATCGACCACCCGGTCACCATCCGAGGCAGCCGGACAGACCACCTCCCACTTTCCACCCCCATACCCTACGACTTAATTCCCAACCAGTGGGGCGACATTCGCTTCGGAAGTAACAGTTTCAATAACGAACTGACAAACACACAAATTCGCAACGGCAACTCCGGTTTAATATTTGACCCGTCCACCCCGGAACAAAAAAAAATTATCCTCAAAAATACCCGTATCACCAACGTTTCAATCTCCCTGATCGAAGCCGTGAACTGCAACATATCCGCAGAAAACTGCGAATTTTCCAACTCCGGCAACGTATGCCTCAATCTCACCGGCGGATCGTATGAATTTACACACTGCACGATAGCAAACTACTATCCCTCATACCGCGAAGCCGGCTGGAAACAGTCCGACAACAAAACACTTTACCTCTCAAAT
The DNA here is from genome assembly GCA_031267615.1 of Dysgonamonadaceae bacterium. GTDB lineage: Bacteria > Bacteroidota > Bacteroidia > Bacteroidales > Azobacteroidaceae > Azobacteroides. Next base: position 23,255 of record JAIRYM010000128.1, on the reverse strand, counting down.
CACGCAGCAGACGCAAACACCGGCGCAACACAAAACATACCGCTCCTCAAAGCCGACTTCCGCAACACCGTTTTCGCATCCCTGAAAACCACCGGCATATCCATAAATTACACAGAAGAAACCATCAGCCCGTCATTTACAAGCTGTCTTTTTACAGACCGGACAGATGAAGACAAATATTTTACAAACTGTCTTTTCGGTGTCCGCCAGGACCATATTTTTATCGACAGCCGCGCGTCCGACGCCTACGGCGAAAATTTCGCTTTCGATTTCAGCCTCCTCGACGACTCACCCGCCCGTAACGCGGCAGACATTAACACAGCACAGACCGTCCCCTTCGATCTCAACGGCGCAAGCCGTTTGCAGGACGGCAAACCCGACATCGGAGCATACGAAAAACTCAGCGAATAGTCCCCGGTCGCGCCGGCAGTCATAATCCGTCACTGTTTTGTCGCGATTTCCCGATTCTGCAAGATTCGGGCTCTCCTGATCTTGTAACGACAAAATCTCTATGCGGCTCGTCTCCCCGAGTCTCGGGGACGCGGATATCAACTCGGTTTTTCTTCCCCGACAGTCGGGGAAGAAAATATCAACTCGGTTTCACTTCTGCGACAGTCGGGGAAACGATCCGCATCGTATCCGCAGATACGCACGTTATTTCCCCCACAAAAAAAAATAATTACTGATTAATAACAGTTTTTTTTGTATCTTTGCAGTCTGAATTAAAAATAAACCAATGAACACATTAAAAACCTTCAAAGAGAGGCTGACAAAAGGCGAACCGGTATACGGACCGTTTATGAAAACCGGCGATCCGGCTTTCGTAGAATGTGCAGGACATGCAGGATTCGACTTCTGCATACTCGATATGGAACACGGACCGGTAGATTTCTTCACACTTCAAAACCTGATCAGGGGCGCCGAAGCATCAGGCATCCTGCCAGTAGTACGGACATACGATTCGTCGGAAACCGCAATCAGCAAAGCTCTGGATTTGGGCGCGAAAGGCATTCAGGTGCCACAGATCCGGTCGGCGGAAGAAGCACGCAAAGCGATAAAGGCAGCGAAATACCATCCCGGAGGCGAACGCGGCGTATGCCGTTTCGTCCGCGCAGCAAACTATTCATCAACACCCCGCAGCGAATACTTCGAAACAGCAAACGAAACCCTCGTCATCCTGCAGGTCGAAGGGAAACAGGTAATAAACCGGCTCGAAGAAATCCTGTCCGTAGAAGGACTTGACATACTTTTCGTAGGACCTTACGACCTCTCTCAGTCCCTCGGCGTACCGGGGCAAATATCCCATCCCTCAGTCATCGAAGCGATAAAAACAATCACAGAGCGCGCCGGACAGTCAGGCGTCGTCACCGGAGTATTCTGCGATACATACGACGCTGCCTCATTATGGCGCACCGCCGGCATACAGTACCTTTCGTGGTCTGTTGACGTCGGGATTTTCACAGAAGCGTGCAAAAGCATACTAGAAAAATTAAAACAAAACTAAGATATGAATACCCTCACCGGAACCGATTACAAGTTTCCGTCACAGACAAAAATATATCACGGCAAAGTACGGGACTTATATTTCATCGGCAGCGACAGATTAATTATGATTGCCACAGACCGAATCTCAGCCTTCGACGTAATTCTTCCAAAAGGCATACCGTACAAGGGACAGGTTCTTAATCAAACAGCCACACTGTTTCTCGACTCCACTGCCGACATTGTTCCCAACTGGAAGCTATCCTCTCCCGACCCGATGGTAACAGTCGGACTGCGCTGCGAACCGTTCCGTGTAGAAATGGTTATCCGCGGCTACCTGACCGGCAGCGCCTGGCGCGAATACCGTGCAGGAGCCCGTACACTCTGCGGAGTTGCGCTTCCGGACGGAATGAAAGAAAACGAAAAATTCCCCGCACCTCTTATCACACCTACAACCAAAGCAGACACAGGACACGACGAAAACATCTCCAAAGCCGAAATCATTTCAAACAAATTAGCAAGCCGAGAAGATTACGAACAGCTTGAACAGTACACCAGCGCACTGTTTCAGCGCGGAACGGAAATCGCAGCAGAAAAAGGACTGATTCTTGTTGACACAAAATATGAGTTTGGCAAATATAACGGAAAAATCTACCTGATTGACGAAATTCACACACCCGATTCTTCCCGTTACTTCTATGCAGACGGTTATACAGAACGTTTTGAGCGCGGGGAAGCACAAAAGCAGCTCTCTAAAGAGTTTGTTCGTCAATGGCTGATCGAAAACGGATTTCAAGGAAAAGAAGGACAGAAAATTCCCGAAATGACACCAGAATACTGTACAAGCGTTTCGGAACGTTACATCGAACTGTTTGAAAATATTACCGGCAAACCATTTCAGAGGGCAGATACAACCGGTCTTTCATCGCGTATCGAAACAAATATCAGAAACTATCTGGTATCACATTCTTAAATCGGCATCAACTAATATATCTCCTGCCGTTTCACTCTGTCCTTAAAGATACGGATATAATCAATCTCAAAAGAAGTCGGCGTTTGTACCGAGGGAGAGTTAGACACTTTTCTGCCATCAGTTTTCCTGACAAATTTCTGCCAGTTTTCCGGATTCGTCAGTTTCACGTAGCGGAAAAAAGCAGTCCATTGCGAAATATCTTCCAGTGCAGAATAAACAGCGGGATTATATCTTTTCAACATTGTCCACCGTCTGCCGAAAGACGCAGTAAAAGCGTCAAGTGTTTTAAATTCAATGCCTAATTTTTTTTCATTTAGCATATAAACAGAATCCAGTTCGGCAATAACACTTTTGATCTTATAATAAAGGGAAGGTGCTTTATCTTTGTTTTCCTCAATCTTTCTCCGCAAGCCGGACAAATTTATTCTCGGATTCAAATCCTGACTGTATTCGTTTCCAAGCAATACCTTTGCATTGTCTTCCAGCGTTTCGCAGTCCGCCTGCACTTTGGTTATCAGACTGTCCATTACCTGTTTTTCAATATTACTTTTCGTAAAAAAATAATAAGGATTGCCGGAAAGTCGCAGATAACCGTCTTCTGTTTCAATCGCAATATCTGCATCTCTGTCAGTAAGTATGTACGACGAAAACGGACGTCCTTCTCCACAAAGAGCGTCGTAAAGCCATCCATTCAGTACTGTATCCTTTGTCGGAATATAATTTTTTTCCGACGCAGCAAGAATATAATTTTCACTGTCATCTTTGGGCAAATCCCACAGCACACCGGGAATATTCAACAAATCTGCCTGAAAAATTCTCAACCCAGCCAAAGTATTGATGAATGCAGGGTGATAAAGGAGTTGCGCCTGACGATTACCAACAGTATCTCCGAGCGAAGAAAACGCCACATTGAAATTACTGTCAGCAAATTTTACTGTTGGCACAAGTTGCCAGTCAGGTATTGTCGGATAATAAGTTTTTCCTCCGACAGTTACTGTAAACGTATTATTTGCATAATCAAGCGAAATCTGTTTCCCTGAAAGTTCTTCAACAGGTTTGGCAACCGCTTCAAATGCGACGCCGCCTGTTTTCGAATGAAACGGAAAAGTTCCAAGTTCAGCCGTAGCCTCAATGATTCGTTCGCGCAGCGGAATAGAAGAATCGTGATGCAAATCCAGCACGTTTAGAGTTTTCTGTCCGAAGCTCATTGCAGGAAAAAAAATGATTAGCGTTAAAAAATATTTGATTGATTTTTTCATATATTCTATATTTCCGCGCAAAGGTAGCAAAAAACTCCGAATAACGCTTTTGGTAATTTGGGGAATCAATAATTATTCGTACCTTTGCGCCCTCATACTTTTTACAGTAATGAAATTTTTGTCCATTATATTAAACATTTATGTTCTGCTGCTCTCGGCAATTCCCTGCCATTGCAACGGACACGAGGCGTTGTTGGACAATGCTGATGTTCATTCTGCTATTTCGATGCAATGCAATGATAATAACACGGATAATCATACTGATACAGACACCTGTTCGCCTTTCTGCGCTTCTTCCTGCAGTTGCCATTCGGTAAACATTATTATGCTTTCTTTTTCTTTCATCGAACCGATGATCTATTCAATAACAACCAATTCACACTATATCGAAGATAGCGGACTCTCCGTTCCGCATGATTTCTGGCGCCCTCCAATCATTTGAGAATTAATAACCAATAATTAGCAGTTTAAGATTAAAAACACCTATCTTAACTCTTTTATTTTTGGTTATATCTGTTAGCGTTTTTAAATTTATAATTCTTAATTGATTTACTTATGTTTCAAAAACTGATAAGATTTTCAATCGACAATAAATTGATAATTGGCGTATTGACGTTTGCGCTGATTGTCTGGGGAGGGTATTCACTTTCACAGTTACCCTTCGATTCTACGCCCGACATAACCAACAATCAGGTGCAGATCATCACGCTCTCTCCATCGCTCGGCGCGCAGGAAGTAGAGCAGTTTATAACAACGCCAATAGAGATGACGATGGCAAATATCCCTAAAGTAGTTGAACGGCGCAGCATCAGCCGCAGCGGACTGTCGGTCATCACACTTGTATTCAAGGAAGACGCCGATATTTACTGGGCGCGGCAACAGGTAAGCCTGCAACTCAAAGAGGCTGAAGAAGTAGTATCGAAAGATATGGGCAGTATCGGTCTTGCACCTATTACAACCGGTTTGGGTGAGATTTACCACTATACAATTCGTGCCGAAACAGGCTACGAAGAGAAATATTCGCTGACCGATTTGCGGACTATGCAGGATTGGATTGTTCGCAAACAATTATCGGGAACCGAGGGAATTGCTGAAGTGAGCGGTTGGGGCGGTTTTGTCAAACAATATGAAATTGCCGTCAATTCCGACCGGCTGAACGCGGCTGGAATAACTATTCTCGAAATTTTTGAGGCGCTCGAAAGCAATAATGAAAACACTGGCGGAAGTTACATAGAACAGTATAGCAATCAATATTTTATCAGGGGAATAGGACTTGTCAGCTCACTGGAAGATATTGAGCAGATTCCTGTCAAAATCGTGAACGGGATACCTGTCCTTGTGCGAGATGTGGCAAAAGTACAGTTCGGCAGCGCTACGCGATACGGAGCTGTAACTCGAAACGGCGAAAGCGAAGTCGTTGCAGGCATTACGCTGATGCTCAAAGGCGAAAATTTTCAGCAGGTAATAAAAAATGTCAAGGAACGTATGGTGCAGATTCAGAAAAGCTTGCCGGAAGGAGTTGTTATCGAGCCTTTTATTGACCGAACACAATTGGTAAACCGCGTAACGAACACCGTTGCCAAAAATCTTATAGAGGGTGGACTTATCGTGATTTTTATCCTCGTTCTGTTTTTGGGTAATTTCCGTGCGGGAATGGTGGTTGCTTCCATCATTCCTCTTTCTATGCTGTTTGCCTTCGGAATGATGCGGGTTTTTGGCGTTAGCGGTAACCTTATGTCGCTCGGCGCTATCGACTTCGGACTAATTGTAGATGGGGCTGTAATCATTGTAGAGGCGGTTTGTCATCATCTGAGGGTTTCAAGGTTCAGGTTTCAAGGTTCAGGTTTTGGAAGCAGTGCTCCGCAACAAATTTCACAAAAAGAAATGGATAGCGAGGTTTACTATTCAGCCTCCAAAATCCGCAACAGCGCAGCGTTCGGCGAAATCATCATTATGCTCGTTTATATCCCGCTGTTCACCTTGCAAGGCATAGAAGGAAAGATGTTTCGCCCAATGGCGATGACGGTATTTTTCGCCATCCTGGGCGCTTTTATTCTGTCTTTGACTTATGTTCCGATGGCGAGCGCACTGTTTTTGAGCAAAAAAACAGAACACAAACGTAACATCTCCGACCAGATAATGGATAAATTGAGCGCCTGGTATCGCCCGGCGATTACAAAGAGTTTGAATTGGAGTAAAACACTCATAACAAGTATGGTGGTTTTGTTTGTTATCAGTTTGTTTGTTTTTTCGAGAATGGGCGGCGAGTTTATTCCGAGTCTCGACGAAGGCGATTTTGCAACCGAATCGAGTATGGCGCAGGGGACTTCTCTAAGTCAAATGGTAAAAACTTCGCTGCAAGCAGAAAAGATTTTAAAAGAGCAGTTTCCGGAAGTCAAACAGGTTGTAACCCGCATCGGAAGCGCCGAAATTCCTACCGACCCGATGCCGATTGAACGCTCGGATATGATGATTTCGATGAAACCCAAAAAGGAATGGACTTCCGCCAAAACTAAAGATGAGATGATGGAAAAAATGGAAGAAGCAATGCGTGTCATTCCGGGTTTGGAAGTGGAGATGACGCAACCTGTTCAAATGCGCACCAATGAATTGATTACGGGTATCAAGCAAGATGTGGCGATAAAGATTTACGGCAACGATCTGGATGTTTTGACTGCTTCGGCTAAAAAAGTCGCCTCGCTTATCGGTGACGTAAAAGGCGTTACCAATCCGGTTGTAGAAAAGGTTACCGGCTTGCCACAGATTCAAGTAACTTACAATCGCGATAAACTTGCAAAATACGGTATTTCGATTCGCAACGCAAATGCTGTTCTGGCAACGGCTTTCGCAGGCAAGGAAGCCGGTGCGGTGTTTGAAGAAGACCGCCGCTTTTCGCTTGTTTTGCGTATGGAAAACGATTTGCGAAACGATATTGCTTCGTTGGAAAACCTGTATTTACCCGTCCCGGCAGGAACGTCGAGTGCAACGTCCCTGCAACAAATCCCGCTGTTACAGGTCGCGGAAATAAAATACAAAGATGCACCGGCACAGGTAACGCACGAAGATGGGAAACGTCGTATTTATGTTGGGTTCAATGTACGCGGACGCGATGTGCAGAGCGCAGTATATGAGATAAGAAACATTCTGGATAAAGAACTTAAACTCCCTGCGGGCTATTATTACAATTTCGGCGGACAATTTCAGAACTTGCAGGAGGCGAAAGACAGGTTGATGGTTGCCGTTCCGCTTGCCCTGCTGCTGATTTTGCTGCTGCTCTACGCGACTTTGAAAAGCGTCCGCGAATCGCTGTTTGTCTTCTCTGCAATACCGCTTTCGCTTATCGGAGGGATATGGGCTTTATGGCTTCGCGATATGCCGTTCAGCATATCGGCAGGCGTTGGTTTTATCGCTCTGTTCGGCGTTGCGGTATTAAACGGGATAGTGCTTGTGGGACAGTTTAACGCTCTCGAAAAAGAGGGAATTACCGACATTCGAGAGCGAACAGTAGAAGGCTGTATGGCGCGGCTTCGTCCTGTGCTGATGACAGCTTTAGTTGCATCGTTAGGCTTTTTACCGATGGCTCTGTCACACAGCGACGGCGCCGAAGTACAGCAACCTTTGGCGACAGTCGTTATAGGCGGGCTGCTCACAGCGACAATATTGACGCTGTTTGTGCTGCCTTCAATTTACAGTGTGTTCACTAAAAAAGAAAAAAATGAAAAATATTAAGTTATTACCAATCTTTGTTTTATTACTTGCTTTGGCAGGAAAAAATCAAGCGCAGGAAGTCAGAAAATCCTTGAAGGAATGTATCGACATCGCCCTCCAAAACAATCTGACGGTAAAAGCCGGCAAAAGCGCTTTGGAACGTGCAAAGGTAATGCAAGGCACGGCTTTCAGTATCGACAAAACACAATTCACGTTAAGTCAAGACCCAACTTCGGGCGGAAGTCCCGACAACGCTTTTTCAATCAGCCAGAGTTTTGATTTTCCGACAGTTTACGTATCGCGATATGGACTGCTGAAAGCCGAAACAAATTTGGAAAAGAGTAATTTGGAACTGACGCGCAACGAACTTGTAAGGCAAGTTTCGGCAGTTTATGAGCAATTGCTTTATGCTGCCGAAAAAGTGAGAGTTTTGCAGGCGCAGGATTCTATTTTCCAGAAATTTGTGTTTCTTGCAACTACAAAATTCCGTTCCGGCGAAACCGGTCGCCTCGAACAGATGAATGCAGAACGGCTCCATAATGAGAACCGTATTGCATTGCAGCAAGCCGAAAAAGATTATCAAAGCGTTCAACTTGCATTGCAGCGCCGGTTGAATACAGGCGATCTGATAAATCCTGCCGAAACTGCCCTCCATGTCTTGGAAAATCCGTTCGCGGCAGGCGAATTTAATCCGGCGCAAAATCCTGTAAACAAGGTATTCGAAAGCAAAAAACTGATTGGCGAAAAATCTCTCTCCCTCGCTAAACAGGGTTTTTTACCTGGTATCAATTTTGCTTTGCGAAGTCAGTATCTGCTCAAAGGATATAATCCTTATAATATTGACAGGAAACTTTTTGCCGGAGGAAATCAAATGGGATTTGAAGTCGGCGTGGATATTCCTCTGTTTTTCGGAGAACAAATGGCAAAAGCCAAAGCCGCCCGTCGCGAAGTGGAAATACTGAAAACTCAGCAGGAAGATGCTTTGCTGTCGCTCGCTCACGAATATCAAATGGCTTTAAATGAATACGAAAAGGCAAAAAAGGCGCTTGATTATTACCTGACACAGGGCAATGCGATAGCAGAAGAAATCGGGAGAATAACACAAACTTCTTACGAACAGGGAGAAATCGGGTATATAGAGTACATTCAAAACCTGAAATCGACCATCGAACTTCATTTGCAGTACGCCGAAGCCGTAAATGCGTATAATCAGGCGGTTATTGGGTTAAAATATTTGCAGGGAACAGCAGAATAGCATTTTTCCTGTCTAAAAACTAATTTGTACTTTTGCAATCATACTCAATGACCGGATTACAGAAAATATATGAACAAAGGCAATATACCTAAATTTAAAAACATAATCATAATGAAAAGAAATAATTTAAAAACCCTGTTAATAACAGGGCTGACATTCGCTTTTATTTTTTCCTGCGGGAAAAACAGCGGCGAAGGAGTATCAAACCCGCCAAATGAACACAGCGATGAACACGAACACAGTGAAGAAATAGTCCTGACGGAAGCGCAAATGAAAGCCGTTGACATTAAACTCGGAAGGATTGAAATGCGCGACCTTAACAGTACCGTCCGCGTGAACGGGCAATTAGCACTCGACCCGCAGAAACGGGCAGAAATAACATCGCTCACAAACGGCATAATCAGGCAGGTGATGGTGACGGAAGGTAAATTCGTGTCGGCAGGACAAACTGTTGCATTCCTCGAAAATACGGAAATCGTCGAACTGCAAAAGAATTACCTCGTGCAGAAAAAAGAAGCACTGACAGCTGAGCAGGAATACTCCCGACAGAGAGACCTGTCGGCGCAGGGAGCTGGAGTGGAAAAATCTTTGCAGAAAGCCACCGCTAACCGAGAAATAACAAGAGCGCAGATGGCAGGGCTTGAAAAACAGTTGAGGCAACTCGGAATCAGTCCGGAAAAGGTCTCGTCCGGCGAACTGGCTACGCAAATACCGCTGAAAGCGCCAATATCCGGATATGTAGACAAGATAAATGTATGCACGGGAAGCTATGCTGATACGAGGACTGCTCTGATGAATGTGGTAGACAACTCACAAATGCACTGCGACCTTAACGTTTTTGAAAAAGATATTCAAAAAGTAAGAGTCGGTCAGGAAGTTGACATTCAACTCACCAACCAGCCTGCCGTTCCGATTAAAACCGTGATCTACAACATCAACAAATCGCTCGAAGAAAGCACAAAATCTATCATCGTTCACAGCAAAATAACAAGCAAGGGCGACGCCGATATTTATGCCGGAATGTATGTTACAGGATTAATCAACACCGGACTGAAGAAAACGCAGGCAGTGCCGGACGACGCTATAGTGAGCAGGGAAGGGAAAAAATACATTTTTGTTATGGAAGACGACGACGAAGGTGAACATTCACACAGCGGAGAGTTTCGTTTCTCGGCTGCAGAAGTTATTACCGGCGTGAGCGAACTCGGATACACCCAGATAACTCCTGCCGGCGAATTGCCGGAAGATGCGACTGTCGTTACCGCTAATGCGTTCTACCTCGGATCAATGAGCGCAGACCACGGAGAGCATAATCATTAATAATAAAAATAATGAAACACCAGCATATTTACGATGCACAGGGCAGACAACTGTGCTGCATCAGGGAAGAAAAAGTCTACCGGCACAGCCACGAACATGCAGCCGGCGGAGAGAGCGCGCTGAAAATGTTTTTACCTGCAATCATCTCCCTTCTGCTGCTGATTTTGGGCGTCACGATTGACGGTTTTATTCAGTCCGGACGGTTTGCCGGATGGATGCGGACTGCACTCTATGCGGCGGCATATATACCGGTCGGACTGCCGGTTGTAAAAGAAATGATTGAGAGCATTGCCAAAGGAGATACTTTTTCAGAATTTATGCTGATGACTGTTGCCTCGGCCGGCGCTTTCGCTATCGGCGAATATCCGGAAGGCGTGGCGGTAATGTTGTTTTACTCCGTCGGAGAAGTGTGTCAGACGATGGCGGTAAGGCGTGCGGAAAGCAACATCAGCGCACTGCTCGACCAGCGCCCCGACGAAGTTACGGTTATGGAAGACGGACAGCCGCATACCGTCAAGGCTGAATCGGTTAATATCGGCAACATTATCAGGTTGAGAGCAGGAGAAAAACTTGCACTCGACGGCGAACTGATGTCTGAATCCGCATCGTTCAACACTTCCGCCCTCACCGGAGAAAGCATCCCAGCCACAAAACGATGCGGCGAAACTGTTCTCGCAGGAATGTTAAACCTTAACACCGTGGTGCTGATACGGGTTACAGCGGCTTACAGCGACAGCAAACTGAGCCGAATCCTGGATATGGTGCAAAACGCCGCCGCACAAAAGGCGCCAACCGAACTTTTTATTCGCAAATTTGCAAAGATTTATACACCAACCGTGGTTGCACTTGCGACAGCAATCGCTCTGCTGCCATATTTTTTTCTCAGTGACTATCAATTCAGCACGTGGCTCTACCGCGCTTTGATTTTTCTCGTTATCTCCTGTCCATGCGCCCTTGTGATTTCCATTCCGCTTGGATACTTTGGGGGAATAGGGGCTGCGAGCCGCAACGGAATTTTAGTCCGGGGCAGCAATTTTCTTGATATTCTGGCAAAAGTGCAAAACGTGGTGATGGACAAGACAGGAACACTGACGGAAGGCGTTTTTAAGGTTCAGGAAGCGGTTTTCAATCCGGAGTTCGACAAAAACCGGATTTTGCAGATGGTAAACGCTCTCGAAAGCAACAGCACGCATCCGGTAGCGACTGCGATTCATGATTTTGTCGGGAAAACAGACCCTGATATTCATCCGGAAAACGCAGAAGAATTGGCAGGCTACGGACTGCGGGCGACCGTCGAAGGAAAAGAACTGCTGGCAGGCAACTTCAGGTTGATGGAAAAATTCGGGATTGCCTGCGAACCGGATACCGGAAACAGCGTTTGTACAGTAATCGCGATCGCTTACGACAAAAAATTTGCAGGTTATTTAAAAATCTCCGACAGCATCAGGCAGGAATCCAAAAAAGCTGTCGACAGACTTAAACAGCTCAAAGTAAAACCCGCAATGCTGAGCGGCGATAAATCCGCTGTTGTAGATTATGTTGCCCGACAGTTGGGAATTTCCACCGCTTTCGGCGATCTGCTGCCCGAAGATAAGGTTTTTAAGATAAAAGAAATTAAAGCGCGCGGCGAAACTGTTGCATTTGTTGGCGACGGAGTGAACGACGCCCCGGTTGTGGCTCTGAGCGACGTCGGAATCGCGATGGGCGGTCTCGGCAGCGACGCAACGGTAGAAACCGCAGACGTAGTGATTCAGGACGACAGACCGGACAAAATCCCGCTCGCAATAAACATCGGCAAACAGACCGTGCGCATCGTCCGGCAAAACATTATGCTCGCCTTCGCAGTAAAAGGAATTGTGCTTGCTCTCGGCGCCGGCGGAATGGCGACAATGTGGGAAGCAGTATTTTCAGATGTTGGCGTCGCCCTTCTGGCGATTTTGAACGCTGTAAGAATTCAGAAAAAGAAATTCTATTAGATGTTGATTCCCCACGTTTGGAGTGCAAGTCCTCACGCTTGGAGTGCAAGTCCTCACGCTTGGAGTGCAAGTCCTCACGCTCGGAGTGCAAGTCCTCACGCTTGGAGTGCAAGTCCTCACGCTCGGAGTGCAAGTCCTCACGCTCGGAGTGCAAGTCCTCACGCTCGGAGTGCAAGTCCTCACGCTCGGAGTGCAAGTCCTCACGCTTGGAGTGCAGCGCACTACTACTTTATTACACAGACTGTTCCGTCTGATGTGACCGATTCTGCACTGATTTTGAATTTTCTGCATATACTGTTATTGAAAAAATGAATCTTTGCCGTCCCTGTGCTGTCGGGGATGACAGCGGGATGCCAGTACAGAGTGCGGCGGCGGTCGTCCTTCTGCTGCTCAACTAAGGAGTAGTCAGGACTGTAAAATTCTTTTGCAGGCGGGGTATAGCCTTCTATCTGCGTCATCCGGACGCCGCGACCTTCTTCTTTTCTGTAAAGCCCTCCCGGGCGGGTTTCGATGAAAACGACACAGTTGTACATTCCCGGTGTGACGTCTTTGTTGGCTCCGTCACAGTATTTTAATATTGCGGCATGGTCTTCGGAGACGAAAACAGATTTGACGCCTTTTATGTTGTGGAAGTTTTGCTGGTTCCATGATATTGAGTCGAAGTGATCCTGACGGTAATCAACTATAAACAGGGGGCGCGGCTTCCCTCGACTGCTTCCGTCTTTGTATACCACAATGTCTTTCTGCGGCAAATATCTGAAATCGCGGTTTATTTCGGGTAGCAGGCGCCTGAGGTCGCCGGTGGGGAAAACTCTGCTGTCTTTGATCCTGTCTTCCTGCTGCTGAACGTCGTAATATGCGATTGCGTTTCTCCTTGCATTGTAAATGTCATGCTGTTTTGTTTTCTTTTTCCCTTTTACAGTAACGGCTTCCATCTGATGAACTTTTTCGGTCATTGCGGCTTCGGAGGGTGAATCTGCTGTTGCGACGGCAGTCGAATTACTGTCTTCTGTTCCGGATTTTTTTGTTTTTTGAAGGTCTTCTGCAATATTTACCTGCATTTCTGCGATGATGTATTCGCGCGGCGGCGGGCTGAACTGTCTGTCGAGAATTATTCTGTAATCTTTTGCCTTGCCGTTTTTCCATGTCGACATCGCGAGATCCCATTTGCCTTCGATTTGTGTTGTAAACTCAAAGCATCCGGCGCTGTCGGTAAATACTGCGCCGTCGAACACTGTGTCGCGCTTTTTCCCGTCTTTGAGTTTTGAAACAACGCAAAGTATTCCGGTATCAGGTTGCGGCTTGCTGCGCGCCATTGAGACTGCTTTGCCCGACAGCGCTATGCCTTTTTCAGGTTTATATTTCAATTCAAACCGCCTGGCGCCGGTCATCTGTTCCCACGAATATCTCCGCCATCCCTGTATCATGAGGAGCAAATCGAGTTCACGGTCGTGGTTTTCCTGTTCAAAATAATATTCAGGATTGCGGACAAATCCTTTTACTTCCGACGTCAGCAGGAGGTAAGTCATAATATTTTGACCGTATTCCACATCGTCGTCAGCCGCATCGCGTACCGAGATTGAAAACGGAGTTCTGTCGCCTGTCATTAATTCCATTTCTACCTTTTCAAATGGACTGTAACTCTCTTTTCCGGTTTTTATTTTAATCCCTTCTGTTTTGTTTTTGCCTGCAAAGACGAGGCGGTCGGATAAAATATTTCCGGCTTCATTAAACATTATTATTCTTGAAACACCCTCAGGCAGGGATGTCTTGTTTATTTTAAATCTGGCGTAACTTTGGTTTGAGAAATCTATCAGGTTTAAATTCTGAATGTTCCCGCGGGTTAAAACCGCCACACCGAGCGTTTGTGAAGGCGTTTCTGCGTTTTTTGCAATAGCAATTTCGATGCTGTTTCTGTTTGTAAGATTATATGCCGTCATTACGAAGCCCTGACTTTCCGGCTTTGGCAACTCAAACCTGTATTCTCTGCCGTCTGAGTTCACCACTGCAAAAAGTTTATCTTTCGTCGGGATGATGTTAAAAACTCCTCGTCCGTCGTGTATTGTTTTAAACTGCAACAACTCTTCTTTCCGGGAATTTATGATTTTTCCTGTCAAATGTACAGGATTTCCGTATTCATCTGTTGCTTCAAACGCTACCCTTGATTCAATTCCGATAACATACCGTCCGCCTTCCGGATAAAACTTTACGTTTACCGGTTTTTCCTTTTCCGTTCGTTTCCGTATTTCGGGGTACTTCCGATACCAGTATTGTTGCAGTTTCCGGTCTTTAAAATCTCCGTACTTTTCCGGTTTTTCAAACACAGGGAAAACGCGGGAAAATACAATATCGTCGCCGAAGTTCAGCATATATTTAGTATACGCGCGCACTTCGCAGAAGCCGGAATAAAACGGCAGCCGGCTGAGCGTAAAACTGCCGCTGCACTGCCCGAAACTGTCTATCTCCAAAATCCGTTTATCTATCATCTCCCCTCCCTGGTTAAGCAGTTCCACATAGAGAGTTTTGCTCAGGTCTGTTTTTCGAAGCGATTCGCCTGCAACGACGTATCCCGCAAACCATACGTCATCTCCATAATAATAAGAATTATTGTCCAGATGAAGATAAACCGTTTCCTGCGGAAGATATTTTGCAAACTCCACAGCAGACTTCACAAAAGATACAAGTTTTTGTTCCTCAAAATCATTCTCTGCACAGGCGTCATATATGCACATCTGCGCACTCAAAAAAGCGATTACAATAATAATGTATTTCATAGATCAGTTTTATTTGAAGGTAAAGTTAGAGAAAAATTTTAGCCGGGCATGCCTGAAATGTGAAAAGTACGCCGTTTGAAAGAAATAAACCGTATCTTTGCAGTCGAATTTCAAATCATTAAATTTATGTATCATTCATCAAAAAATATATCCGGACTTATCATCGTCTGCGCCGTTGCAATGGCGGTCGCATTTTCATGCGGCAAAAACACAAAACAGTCAAAATACAGCGTCGATTTCGATACGATTCATATCGACGATACCTTTCAGTTTGACACCCTGAAACAGGTATTCAAATACAATGTAAAAGCAGACTTCACATATCCTGAAAACTGCTCCGACACAGCAAAGCTGCACAAACTTCAATCAATATTCATCGCGGCAGTACTGTCGGAAAACTTCTCCTCACTCACGCCGCAGCAGGCAGTGGACAGTTTTCACCGTCAGGAAGAGACCCGTTTCTTCTCCGATATGCGGTACGACGAAGACGAGCCGGCAGATACAGCAACCTGGGAACTGTATTACCACGTCAGCAACAATATAACCGGTTACAACAACAATATCATTTCCTTCACCGTTGAATTATCAGGCTATACCGGCGGCGCACACGGTTACCACGGTGTTGCGGGCTATGTTTACGACCTTTCAACAGACGGATTTATCACCGAAGACGACTTTGCAGGAATAAATTACAGGCAAAACATGGCTGCCGTCATAACCGGCAAAATCAAGGAAATACACGGTATCGAACCTGACGGGCAACTCGACGAATTTGACTTCTGGAGCAATGAAATAGAACCAAACGGCAACTTTTCGATCGACAGTCGCGGAATCACATACTATTTCAATGAATACGAAATCGCCCCTTACAGCAGCGGAATGACAGCCGTTTTCATTCCGTTCAACGAACTTGTGGTTTATATCTCAGACAGCAATCCGCTGACAAATTTCTTCAGGAAATAAATATGGATACTGTTCTCAAATACTTTCCCTCGCTCACAGAACATCAAACCTCTCAATTCGGAGAAATCGGCAGACTGTACCGCGAATGGAACGAAAAAGTAAATCTCATCTCCCGTCACGACATCGACAATCTCTATGAAAAACACATCCTCCATTCCCTTTCCATCGCCAAAATCATTAATTTCAGAAACGGCACAACCATTCTTGACGTCGGCACAGGCGGAGGTTTCCCCGGCATCCCGCTCGCAATCCTGTTTCCCGAGTCGCAATTCGTATTAATCGACAGCACCGGAAAAAAAGTTCGCGCAGCAGAAGACGTCGCCCGTCAAACCGGACTTGCAAACGTGCAGTGCATTCACGAACGGGCAGAAGACGAACGCCGTCAGTTTGACTTCACAGTCAGCCGCGCAGTAATGCCGCTCGACGATTTGATAAAAATTACGCGCAAAAACATCTCGGGAAAACAGCAAAACGCCCTGCCAAACGGATTCATCTGTCTCAAAGGCGGCGATTTGCAGGAAGAACTTAAATCATACCGCCGCAAAGCCGTAATATATGAATTAAGCGACATCTTTGAAGAAGAATTTTTCACAACCAAGAAAATAATATATGTTCCAAATTAAAACATTTATCTTTAACCCGATCCGGGTTAATACATACATCCTGTATGACGAAACAAAAGAAGCGGCAATCGTCGACTGCGGAGCATACAGCGACAAAGAAAAGCAGCGTCTGCACGACTTCATCACAGAAAATTCGCTCACCGTTAAACTTGTCCTCAACACCCATCTGCACTTTGACCACATACTCGGCAACCAGTTTCTTTTCAACACCTTCGGCTTAAAACCCATGTACGGCGAAGCCGATGAAAAAATGCCGGGACTCGGTTCCGGCGGAATGTTCCTTCCCATCAAGACAACGCACGTTTATGCAGAAAAATACATCTGCGACGGCGACGAAATTCGTTTCGGGAACAGCATCCTGAAAGCGCTCGCCACTCCCGGACACTCCCCCGGCAGCATATCGTTTTACAGCGAAGAAAATAACTGCGTCTTCACCGGAGACGCGCTGTTTCATCACAGCATCGGGCGCACAGACCTCTGGGAAGGAAATTTCACAGAACTTGTCAATTCCATTAAAACCAGACTGCTCACTCTGCCCGACCGCACAGCCGTCTTTCCCGGGCACGAAGAGCAGACATCAATATATGAAGAAAAACAGGGCAATCCCTATCTTCAGACAGTCACCATACAATGATTCATTTCTTCAATCCGGGATATGAAACAGAAATTCTCAATGCGTCAAAACATTACTGTTCGCCGGCGCCGGTAAGGAAAATGCAGTCCGATCTGTCGTCGCTGCCGGAATGGTATGGCGAAGAAAACGACATTACAGTCAGCATAAAACAGCTGCTTTCGGACAAAGTCGAAGACAAGAATCCCGAATACAAACAAAATGAGCAGGTTGATTTCTGGGGCATATCGCCGGTCGCCGTTCATCTTGTCCACAAATACAGCGCAGCACACAATTTAAACCTTCATATCCCGGAATGGAAAGACGAATATCGCTATCTTGGCAGCCGCTTTGCCTCCCGCGACGTTCTCGCCGCAATAATTGACGAAATTCCCGAAATCGACAAAATCATTCTGCCGGTCTTCTTTTCAAACATGGAAGACATAAAAAAAGTTGGTAATCTTTCGTTGATCAAATCACCCTATTCCTCGTCAGGACGCGGTCTGGTGTGGCTGCCCGACGGTAAACCGGGGCAATCTGAACGTCAGATCATTGACGGAATGTTGAAACGTCAGGGTCAGGTTTCCTGTGAACGAGCGCTCGACAGGCGCCTTGATCTATCCATGCACTTCACCGTTCAATCCAAAGACTGCACCCGTTTTATCGGCTATTCCATATTTTATACCAATACCAGAGGAATCTATGAAAAAAGCGTTCTGGCAAATCAGAACTCACTGGAGCAGCAGATCATGAAATACATAGACAAACATTTGCTTGAACAGGTAAAAGACAGTTTGATCAAACAGTTAAACAAAATATATTCATCCTCTTATCAAGGCAGCATAGGAGTCGATATGCTTGTCTATTTCGACGGAGCGACACACAGGCTTCACCCCTGTATCGAAATAAATATGCGTAAAAGTATGGGTTATCTCGCCATTCGATTTATGGAAAAACATGTACATCGCAATTCTCACGGATTTTTCGCAGTAGATTACTTTAAAAATCCCATTGATTTACATAACAGTCATCTTGAGATGCAAAAAAAACATCCGCTTCAAACCGTTGCCGGCAAACTGTCGTCAGGATACAAAAGTCTTTGTTCCGTAACAGAAGAAACAAACTATCGGGCTTATGTGATGATACTTTCATAACAAAAAACCGGACTGACAGTTGAATTATAACAGCTTAATAAAAAAATAACTATCTTTGCCGTATTCAAATTTGATTTATTATGTTTGGTATCAACGACCCCGGAATCTTTATTGCCTACCTGTTAATGGCAGGATGTCTTGTTTTCTCAATAGTTTATGGCATCTCTAAGTGGAACGAAAAAGATGAGGAGGACAAACAATGAACACACTGACACTCGGCGTAATTGTAATTGTCTATATCTTTTTCGTAGTCTATCTTGGTTATATCGGCTATCGCCGCACTAAATCTTCAACAGATTTTCTGCTTGGCGGGCGAAAAACCAATTCGTTTATTATGGCGCTGTCTTATGGCGCCACGTTTATCTCTACCTCCGCAATAGTTGGCTTCGGCGGAATCTCCGCAACATTCGGAATGGGCATACAGTGGCTTTGCCTGCTCAACATGTTAATGGGCGTAATTATCGCGTTTATTTTCTTCGGGAAACGAACCCGTCAACTTGGCGTCAAAACCAATGCGTACACGTTTTCACAACTGCTCGGACTGCACTATGGTTCACGCTCCATTCAGGTTTTCATCGCAGCCGTTATATTCATCGGGATGCCACTCTATGCAGCCGTTGTGATGAAAGGCGGCGCAGTTTTCATCGAAGAAATTTTTAATATCGACTATAACCTCGCATTACTGTCATTTACGCTCATTGTCGCCGCGTATGTCATTTCGGGAGGTATCAAAGGCGTGCTTTACACCGACGCTTTACAGGGCGTTATTATGTTTTTAAGTACAGCCTTCCTGCTGTTCTGGTTTTATCATACAATGGGATTCGGATTTTCGGAAGGCAACCGCCAACTTACCGACATCGCCTCAATGGTGCCGGAAAAACTTCAATCCGTAGGGCATCAGGGCTGGACAGCAATGCCCGTTTTCGCCTCGCCGCAATGGTTTACTCTCGTTACCTCGCTCATCCTCGGAGTTGGTATCGGATGTCTTGCTCAACCTCAACTCGCAGTGCGATTCATGATGGTTGACAGTAACAAGCAAATCAGTCGAGGCGTGTTGATTGGCTGTGTTTTTATTTTCTTTACTGTCGGTGTAATTTACCATATCGGACCACTTACAAACCTTTATTTTCTGAAGCATGACGGTATGCTCGCATCTCAAATGACGCCCGATCTGGATAAAATAATACCACTGTTCATCAGTCGTGCATTACCCGACTGGTTTGGCGCAGTATTTATGCTCTGTATTCTGTCGGCGGGAATGTCCACTTTAAGTTCGCATTTTCACACAATGGGAGCAGCCTTAGGAGTAGATATTTTTCCTAAGCTCACAAAAAATTCAGGTACAAAATCATCACTTGGCATTAGATTCGGAGTAACCTGTTCGATAGTTATAAGTTATGTGATATGTTATACTTTGAGCGCAAATATTATTGCTCGTGGAACAGCACTGTTTATGGGCGTTTGCGCAGCGACTTTCCTTCCTGCCTATTTCTGTTCGCTTTATTGGAAACGCGCTACACAGACAGGCGCTTTGGTTAGCCTCTGGACAGGCGCTTTGGCAAGCGTTTTCTGCATGGTCTTTCTGCATCGCACAGAAGCAGCGCCAATAGGTATTTGCAAACTTTTTTTCGGCAGAGATGTTTTGATTGATGTTTATCCATGGTTCGCAATCGACCCGATAGTTTTTGCCTTGCCCTTATCGGCGGTGGCAATAGTGGCAGTAAGTTTGTATAAGAAATGACTTTTATTCGAAAATATTGGATTTCTCTTCTGGTTCTGTGCGGTTTGTATGCATGCAGTGCAACCAAATATGTACCGGATGGCGAATATCTGCTCGACAAAGTAAAAATCAATTCAGACGTATCGGGTTACGGACAGTTTGAACTTAATCAATTCATTCGCCAACAGCCTAATTTAAAAATGTTTGCGCTGAACAAAACAATGTTTCAACTTTACAATCTTTCAGGTCGCGACAGTTTAAAATGGCATAACCGTTTCCTAAAAAAAATTGGCGAAGAACCTGTTATTTTCGATTCAACACTTGTTTTGAAAACCAATTCCGAACTGACTAAATTCTTTGTAAACAAAGGATACATCAATGTTGATGTTTCTTCAGAAATCATACGTAAAGGCAAAAAAGCCGAAGTAACCTATACCGTCAAAGGCAACGACCCATACAGGATTGGCGTGTTTTCTGCCGATATTGGCGGCAAAAATATAACATTTGATATTGGCGACAAAAACAAGCCATTGTCGCAAGTATCGGGCGAACACGTTTCAATTCGCTCTTCGCTGATTAAATACAATATGCTGTTCGACAGAAACATTCTTGACTTGGAAAGGGATAGAATTACCCGAATATTACGCAATCGCGGCTATTACTCTTTCAACAAGGAATTTATCTCTTATGAAGCCGACAGTACGCTAAACAGTCATACTGTAGATTTGAACCTTAAACTTGATTATCCGTCAAATACTGCGCAGACAAAAACTGAAGGATCCGTCCCTTTACATAAATATTATTACGACAAAGTTAAGATTTATCTTGATTATGACCCACTGAAACTAAACGGGTTCAATGATTATGAGCCGTCCGACAGTTTGCAAATAAACGATTACACGATATACTATAAGGGAAAACAGCCGTCGATAAAGCCAAGAACTTTAATATTCCATTCTTTCATTGAACCGGCAACGACATATTCGCAGTTGCATGAAGATGCAACATATTTCAACTACTCTTCATTGAGCGCTCTTAATAATGTGCATATCCATTTTGACGAGTTCACGCGCAACGATTCGTCGCTGCTTGTCGCCAACATTCTTACGATGCCTGCACGGCAACAGTCGGTTACATATTCGGTAGAAGGCACAAATACGGCAGGAAATCTTGGTGTCGCGTCCGGCGTAAGTTATTCGCACAGGAATATTTTTCGAGGCTCTGAAACATTCAACTTCAAGGTTCGCGGCGCTTACGAAACTATCAGTAATTTTGAATATCCTTACCTTGAAATGGGCGGAGAAGCGTCAATTCATATTCCGAAACTGTATTTTCCGTTTCTGAAATATTCGTTTTTGTCACACATAATGCGGACTTCTACCGAATTTTCATTGAGTTACAATCAGCAAAATCGACCTGAATACAGTCGCACCTTATTTTCCGGCGGTATTCATTACACTTTTCAGGGCAGGAAACGCACAGCGGGGCGTCATCAGTTGAATCTGCTTGATATTGACTATGTTTATCTTCCAAAAAAAGATTCACTGTTTATGAGCCGTTTACCGTCGGGAGCGCAATATTTCGGCTATACCGACCAGTTTATTGTCGGTATGGGTTATTCATTTACAAAGACGACATTCGACCCGATGCAAAAACAGCGTAACGCATATTCTTTCCGTTTGCAGTTTGAGTCTGCGGGAAATGCTATGTATGGCTTAAATAAAGCGTTTCAAGTAGAAAAAGGAGCAAATCAGGTTTCATATCAACTTTTCAATACTTATTTCGCGCAGTTTGTAAAAGGCGATGTAGATTATGCAAAAACAATAGTCTTCGACCGTCAAAACTCTCTTGCCTGGCGGATAGGAGGCGGAATAGGTTTCCCTTACGGCAATTCCGAGATGCTGCCATTTGAAAAGCGATATTATTCAGGCGGCGCTAACAGCGTCAGGGCTTGGACGGTACGGGAACTTGGTCCGGGCAATTATCAGCCCGGCGATTCGACAACGTTTTTCAATCAGTCAGGAGATATAAAACTTGATTTAAATCTCGAATACCGTACCCGTTTTTTCTGGAAACTTGAAGCCGCAGCCTTTATTGATGCGGGAAACATTTGGACAATAAAAAACTACACCGGGCAGGAAGGCGGCAGATTTAAGTTTGATGAATTTTACAAACAGATAGCGCTCGGCTATGGTTTAGGTTTGCGACTTGATATGAATTTTTTCCTTGTCAGGTTCGACTGTGGATGGAAAGTATATGACCCTGCACTACGCGGCAAAGACGTTTGGACAGTTTTACACCCCAATCGCTCGGATAATTGGGCATGGCACATCGCAGTCGGTTATCCATTCTAATAAAAAAACCTTTCTATCACTTCCGGAAAATACTTGTATTCAAGTTGATGAACTTTTGATGCAACCTCGTCCGGAGTATCAGTTGGCAACACAGGACATTTCGCCTGAAAAATAATCTGTCCCTCATCATAATTTTCGTTCACAGAATGAATTGTAATGCCTGATTCTGTTTCTCCTGCATCCACAACCGCTTCGTGAACAAAATGACCATACATTCCTTTGCCGCCAAATTTTGGCAATAATGCAGGGTGAATATTGATAATCCTGTCAGGATAGGCTTGCAGCAGATTTTGCGGAACTTTCAGCAAAAATCCTGCAAGAACGATAAAGTCAATATCCTTATGGAGCAGAAATTCAAGAACTTCACCATCTTCAAACTGTTGTTTGCCGAAAAAATATGACGGAATATTCAGTTTCTTCGCCCTCTCGTGAACGAAAGCATCTTTACGATTGCTGATAATGAGAGGGAAAGACAGCGTTTTGCTGTTTTCAAAATAACGAACGATATTTTCTACATTCGAGCCTGAACCGGAGGCAAATATGGCGCCTTTTTTCATTGTTCCCAAAAATTACAGTGCAAAAATACTACAAATTTTTTGTTTATTAAAAAACATACTACCTTCGCCGAATAATATTCGAGGTGTAATTTTTGCCACTGCTTGCGATTTCATAAATTAATAGGATTGTGCTCATAAAAAGTTATTTTTAAATTATATTATATAAATTAGTTACATGGATGAGAAGGACAGCCACAGTTAGTACATTCACTACATGACCATCCTTCTCCACAACCTTCGTCTGAGAAATCATAAATATCATCTTGTATGTATTCTTCATATGTTTCTTTTGAATAATCGTTTTGATCCGCACGAAGCAACTGTATTTGAGTAAGCAAACTTCCTTCTTCGTAACTACCTAATGTAGAATGAATATCTTTTAATAATTGTATTTGTCTGCTCTGATTATTTTGAGTTTCCAATACTTGATCTCTTAATTCGATAATTTGAGTGGAAATACTATCTGTCGTTTTACCAATAAGTGCTTTGATTAATAATTGAAAGTTTCTATCTGACTCTCTTTTTGA
>JAIRYM010000115.1 GCA_031267615.1 Dysgonamonadaceae bacterium | reverse complement strand
ATTTGCTTGAGATACGGGGACAAAGTTACGAAAAATAATTTTATCGCAGTCATTTTTTAGAAAAAACAGCAGGCTGCCCTTTTGAGACAGCCTGCTGATAATAAAGTTAAAATATTTTTGCCGCCTCTACCTGCACACAACCCGAAACCCAAAGTAGTTGCCCCGGGAAGACGGGACGTAGTTGCTCCGGTACCAAACGCGGCAGAAGTAAGCTTCATTGGTCCAGCTGCCGCCGCGAAAAACGCGGGAGGGGTAGGACGCGTTCTTACTTGAGGAAACATAGCTGTCTGCTGTCGGTGTAGCACAAGGGAATCCATCAGTACCCGAACCTTGCTCATACCAGTTCCAGCACCACTCCCAGACGTTGCCGGACATGTCATAAAGACCAAACGCATTGGCGGTTTTAGTCTTCACAGGGCGGGTGCTGTATTTTGAATCTATAGTCGAATTGTTATCGTACCAGCCAACTGTATCCAGAGCGGCGGCATCATCACCGTTGCCGCTGTATGCAGAACCGGAATAGACAGGAGAAGTATTGGCGGTGCCGCCACGGGCTGCATATTCCCACTCACTGCTGGTGGGAAGGCGATAACCGTTCTTTGTGAAATTGCAGGTGGCGGCGTCCCAGGTGGCGTCAGTGGTTGATGGTATATCTGTATATTTAAGTTCCAACCAGTTCAGTTCGTCATTATTGCCATCCCTGACGCTGTAACAAAGCTCTTTGCCTTCTATCGCGCTAAGCTTATTGCAGTACGCTATGGCGTCGTACCAGCTTATCATCTCAGCAGGCTTGGCTGATGAAGGCGCGTAATTAGTATTCTTGCAACTAAAGTAATTATAACTGGGCTGACCGTTAACACAGGTGGTAACCTGGGCTCTGTCAGGAAAGACATACTCAAACTGAGCCTGCGTTATTTCTGTCTTAGCCCACTGCAAATCGGGAATGGTTACGTTAGTGCCGGTATTGCTATCACCGTATTTCCATTCGCTGCCATCATTGCCTTCCACTTCAACCATCTTTGGCTTCAAGAACGAGGGCGGGTAATAATATCTCACCGTTATGTTATTGACTGCCCTTGTTGTTCCAAAGTTAATAACGTTGCTTGTCTGCTTGCCCTGAGAAGATCCGTTGTCAAAGAACTCGTATTTCACTGCGGCGGGGTCGGCGATGGCGGTAAAGGTCAGGTTGTCGCTTGTTGTTATGCCGCAACCGACGACGGAGAGCGGTGCGGGCGGCGGGGTCGGAGTGTTGTTGTAACAGGTCTGTATCCACTCAACCCCGTTCCACGTCTCGACGCATTGTGTGTCAGTGTTAAAAATCTCCAAGCCGAGGGCTGCCTGCTGTGACGCCGGAGAGAGTGAGCCGAGGTTCAGCGCATCGCGCTGGTCGGAGTCAAGCTGCGGCAGTCGAAGACCTCCTCTGTTGCTTATCAGTTCGAGTACTGAAAATGGCTGCGGATCGTCGAGAGACCCGATAGTTACCTGCGCCTGAGCGCCTGCTGCGCTCAACATGAAGAACGCCGTCATTGTTAAAAAGATCTTTTTCATTTTATATAAAAGTTAATATTTTGATTAATACTATTGTAAATTTTGCTGTTTTCATTATTAAATCCTTTATTAATGGGCGTTTCCAAAGACTTGGCGTAAACCATTCCCGCCATGGCGGCAAACGTTCCCGCCACGGAGTAAACCATTCCCGCCATGGCGGCAAACGTTCCCGCCACGGAGTAAATCATTCCCGCCACGGCGGCAAACGTTCCCGCCATGGAGTAAATCGTTCCCGCCATGGAGTAAACCATCTACATTATTGTAAAAGATATTCCCGCCTGAATGAAAACTATTTGCATCCATAGCTGAATTATTATTATTTAAAAGGAAATGTTTTCGGGACTTCCCGAAACGGATTATGACATAATCCGTTGCTGTTTTGGCGTTTATTGGGGGGGGGGGGGGTAAAATGGCAACAACAGACACGTCATGCTAAGTGTCAATTTTGAGTTACTGCTGTATAAGTAGTGAGTTGCCATTTTTATTTTGTTATTATAGGCAGCAAAGGTAAGATAAATTTTTGAAACTGCAAAATTTTTTTGATGATTTTTTTGAAAATGAATTATTCTATAATACACAAATTAATTTTCTCAAAAAGTTTGCTGCTTTTTGATTAAAAACAGTTATCTTTGCAGCCTTAAAAAAACTGCATCACTACTATGGTAAATAAAAAAGCATTGCTGCTGATTCTCGACGGATGGGGATTCGGCGACAAAACGAAAAGAGACGTAATAACTACTGCACCAACACCTTATTGGGATCAACTTTTGAAGAACTATCCATACTCACAACTTCAGGCTTCCGGCGAAAACGTAGGGTTGCCCGACGGGCAGATGGGCAACTCAGAAGTAGGACATCTCAATATCGGCGCAGGTCGAGTCGTGTATCAGGATTTGGTAAAAATCAACCGCGCATGCAGAGACAATTCGATATTCGAAAACGCCGAAATAAAACGGGCATATAAGTATGCCGTGGAAACCGGCAAGCAGGTTCATATTCTCGGACTTGTATCCAACGGCGGCGTTCACAGTTCGATGGAACACCTTTTCAAACTGACAGACATCAGTAAGATTTACGGCATCGACAAGACTTTCGTACATTGCTTTATGGACGGGCGCGACACAGACCCGAAATCCGGCGCCGGATTTATCGCCGAACTCGAAGAGCATCTGAAAACTTCGACAGGAACTGTCGCCTCCGTCATAGGACGTTATTACGCAATGGACAGAGATAAACGATGGGAACGCGTGAAAGTCGCCTACGACCTGCTTGTTTCGGGCATTGGTGAAGTAGCGGAAGATGCTGTCGAAGCAGTCAACAAGTCATACGCAGATGGTGTTACCGATGAATTTATAAAACCGGTAGTCATCGTAAAAAACGGAAAGCCGGTTGCAAAAATTGAGGAAGGGGACGTAGTTATTTTTTTCAATTTCCGCAACGACCGTGCAAAAGAACTTACCATCGTCCTCACACAGCAAGATATGCCCGAAAACGGGATGAAGACAGTGAAAGGACTGCAATATTTCACAATGACGCCCTACGATGCAACGTTCAAAGGAATTTATATTCTTTTCGACAAAGACAATGTAACCAACACGCTCGGCGAATATCTCTCTTCACTCGGACTTAAACAATTACACATTGCCGAAACAGAAAAATATGCCCACGTAACCTTCTTCTTCAACGGCGGACGTGAAGCGCCTTTCGAAGGGGAAGACCGTATTCTCGTGCCATCACCCAAAGTTACGACTTATGACCTCAAACCCGAAATGTCAGCTTACGAGGTGAAGGATAAACTTGTTGAAGCGATTAATACACAGAAATATGACTTTATCGTCTGCAATTATGCCAACGGCGATATGGTGGGACATACCGGAGTTTACGAGGCTATCGAAAAGGCTGTCGTTACGGTAAACAACTGTATCAAGGCGACTATCGAAGCGGCGCAGGCAAATGGATATGACACCATCCTCATCGCTGACCACGGCAACGCCGACTACGCTCTCAACGATGATGGTTCTCCCAACACTGCACACTCGCTCAATCCCGTGCCATTCATCTATATTTCGACAAACCGGAATACAAAAGTTGAAAACGGACGTCTCGCCGACGTAACGCCGAGCATTCTGCATATTCTCGAACTGCCGCAACCGAAAGAGATGACAGGAAGAAATCTAATCAATTAACAAGAAATTAAAAATATGTTCACTAAAAAAAAGCAAGGCTTTTTCTATCGCAAATCGTTCTATTTGTTGCTTGGCTGCATTACAGGTATCGTTGTGTTTTGCTTTTCATATCAGGTTTCGGTGTACTATTCGACCGATGAGTCCTGTACGAAATGCCATGTTCATCCACACGCCGAAACGACATGGAAACAGTCTGTCCATTACGCCAACAAAAGCGGTACACGCGTACATTGCGTGGATTGTCATCTGCCGCCTAAAACTCAAACCGTCGCGCATTATTCAGCAAAAATGCGGCTTGGATTGAAGGACGTTTGGGGTTATCTTTTCAAGGATAGCGCCAATTATAAATGGGATATGAAATCTGAACTTGAACATGCAGTAAAGTATATTCCCAACGAATCGTGCAAAGACTGCCACCACAATCTGTTCCCTCAGGGAATTAATGATGAAGGAATTACTGCCCATTTGTATTACGAAGAAAACGAAAAAAAACTCAATCTGCAATGTATCAGTTGCCATCTTGATGCAGGGCATTATAATCCCAATTACAAGCACGGAACTTTAAAGATGGAGGAAGTCGCATATCAGGCTGTTGATACTTCTAAATTTTTCAAAACAGCCACTGTTGTTACTGAATTTACCAATTTTACAGAACAAATACCCGGTACGGCAATCGTGTTTAATATGGTAGCAATTCCCGAAGGAACGTTTAAAATGGGCAGTCCTGACAGAGAGAAATTTCATAAAGACGACGAAAGTCCGATTCACAACGTAACTTTGAGCCGTTTTTTTATGTCGGAACTTGAAGTTACGTGGGATATGTATTGGACATTCTACTCCAAAACGACAAGTGAAGGCAGGACACCGCCTGAAAATGTTTTTGCTAACAATAGCCGCCCTGATGTTGATGCAGTAGCAGGACCGACGCCGCCTTTTGGTTATCCTGATCAGGGTTGGGGCGGTGGACAGCGCCCTGCCATTACTATGACGCACTATGGCGCAGAAACGTTCTGTCAGTGGCTTTCTCTCGTAACAGGTAAAAAATATAGACTGCCAACAGAAGCAGAATGGGAATACGCTGCACGTGGCGGTACGGAAACACCGTATTTTTTCGAAGGAAAGCCTGCAAGCTATTCTAATGAAGGTTTTTGGCGTAAATTTTCTAGTGCAGATACAAAAATCATTTCCGATTATGTCGTTTATATAAATAACAGTAAAAACCGCACGGAAACGCCCGACTCCGTTAAGGCAAACCCTTTTGGATTGAAGAATATGCTAGGCAATGTGATGGAATATTGTGCTGATACATACGATGCAGAGGCGTATAAAAAACTTGGCGACTGCAATAATCCGCTTGTTAAAGATGCAGATGCTGTAAAAAATAATGCTTTTGTTGTTCGTGGCGGAAATTATACTTCTGATGCAGCCGATGTACGTTGCGCCGCACGCGACTTTGTCAAGCATGATGCATGGATTAAAACTGACCCGCAGCAACCGAAAAGTATCTGGTGGTATTCCGATGTCAAAGGTATCGGATTTCGCATAGTTTGCGAGGAATAATATGGGGCTTATGGTTTTTATATTTTGGGTAACTCAAAAAAAATTAATATTTTTGCACCCCGAAAGAATAATCTTATTCAAATGCTTACAGTAGAAAAAATAGGCGGTACTTCGATGTCGAAATTCGGGGATTGTCTTCAAAATGTTATTCGCGGCAAACGCTCTACCGATGAAATGTATAATCGTATTTTTGTAGTTTCGGCTTACAACAACGTAACTAACTGCCTGCTCGAACATAAAAAAACAGGCGAGCCAGGTGTCTATTCCAAATTTCTGCATAACGAAGATTACGAAGATGCACTTGACAATATTTGCAGCCACCTGCTTGAGATAAATTCGCAGTTTGAATCAATCGGACTGAACACGCAGGAAGCCGACAGATTCATTACTTTCAGAATCGAACAGGCGAAAAACTATCTGTCTTCAATGTATCGCGTGCTTGCGTCGGGATATGTCGAAAAAAGCAACCTGTTACTCGCTGCCCGCGAAATACTCGCATCTCTCGGCGAGGCTCATTCGGCTTGGAACTCTGTCAATATACTTAATAACAACGGAATCAACGCTACATTTATCGACCTGTGCGGATTCAACGACAGCGAGCCATTGACTATCGACGAACGAATCCATAAGGCATTTACAAATATAGATTTTTCTAAAACACTTTGTATTGCTACAGGTTATACCAAAGGTACAGAAGGAATTATGCGGGCTTTCGACAGAGGATATTCCGAAGTAACGTTTTCAAAAATTGCAGTTGAAGTGAATGCAGAAGAAGCAATTATCCATAAAGAATTTCATCTTTCGAGCGCCGACCCTAACATTGTTGGACTCGACAAATCCATTCCTGTCGGAAAAACGAATTACATTATAGCCGACCAGTTGGCAGATGTCGGTATGGAAGCGATACATCCGAAGGCTGCAAAACCACTCGAACTTGCAGGCGTGAAAATTCGCATTAAGAATACTTTTGAACCTGAACATTCGGGAACGCTGATTTCGCGCGAATATGTGTCGCCAGAACCGAAAGTAGAGATTGTTTCGGGAACAGACAGAGTCATTGCCTTTGAAGTTCACGACCCACTTATGGTTGGCGAAGTCGGTTATGACTTGCGAATAATGGAAATAATGAAACAGCACAACGTCAGTTATATACTCAAATCAACCAACGCCAACAGTATCACGATGATTGTTTGGGATAAACCATACGTTCACAGGATGTTGGAAGAACTCAATCTGCACGTATATCAACTGACAGTCAAACCTGTAGCGATAGTCTGCGCTATGGGCAGCAATATTGCAATACCAGGATTTCTGTTTCGAGCGACAAAAGCTTTAGCAGAAAAGAACATAAATATTGAATGTTTTGGACAATCACTTAAACAGGTCAACATGCAGTTCGTCATCGCAAGGGAACGCTACGCCGATGCTGTGGTCGCACTCAACGACGCACTCTGTCTGCATTATCATAACGATTAAGGCACAGGCACGAATTGCTTGATTTTAAAATTATATCTTCCCGACACAGCCGTGATTACCGTATTCCCGTCTACTTCGACAAAAGTCATGCCTTCCGATTCCGCGAGAGGCTTGCCTGTTTCGGTAATTTGACCGGCAGATGCAGGCAATGTAATACTTGCACTTAATCCGACTGGAATATTTATTTCATATCCAGTGCCGTCAGATTCCTTTTGCCAGCTGCTTTTAACTTTGCCGTATGGTGTTTCGCTTTCAGCGCGAACAAAAGAAAGATGCTCGACGACATTTGGAATAATGTTGACACGGCAGTTCTGACTCTCAAGTCTAATTCCTGCAAGTCCTTTTATAAACCAGCCTGAAATTCCAAGATAACTGGTATGTGTCTGCGCACAGTTGGAATTGGCTATTTCCCAAGTTTCAGGAAACACATTACAGCCATTTGCAATAAAATATCCATAACCAGGATAAGAAGTTTTTGAGAGAATATTGTCGAATATCTCATAAAAACTGTTTTCGGCAATAATAGTTTTGTAAAACGGGTAACGTCCGAAACTGCCTACATTTATATAAGGATGTTCGCCTTGAAAATCGTTGGCAAGATGCTGTAAAACGCTTTGTCGCAAATTGTCAGGAACGATTCCCGCATACAGCGCACAAGTTGTACGCACTTGGTCGCCGTTGAGATAACAGCCAAGTTTTGGACGGTAATACGTTTCGTGCAGACGCTGCCGCAGAGTGTCGAGCCGTCCTTGATATACCGCCGTTTCGCTCTCTTCTTTGCCAATAGTTTTACAGATATCTATATAAAAATCAAGCGCCATAGCATATACACAGTTATTGAAATAAAGCGCTTCTTCCGTTTCCGCATATTCAAAAACAGGACCGGGACTTACCCAGTCGCCAAGGAAATAACCGTGTTCGGCATAACGGGTAAGCATACCGTCTTTCACATAAGAATTGAGAAACTCGAGCCATCGTTTTCCGACAGGCTGCACAGTTTCAAGTATTCGTTTATCACCATATTTGAAAAAATGTTCCCAGGCAATATTCATATTTGACGTACCGTTCAGCGCACAACCATACATAATAGAGATTTGCGGTGCGACATTGTTTATAAATCCGTCTTCGCGTTGCACATCAGCCCAGTCGCGCACATTTTTAACATAATATGCACCTGATTCAAAACACGGCAATCCAAGCCCCCAAGTCGTCTGATAAGCGCCTTCAGGTCCATAGCCAAGCCGCTCGCGATTTGGACAATCAACAATAACGCCTTCGGTATGGCACATTTCAAAAGTATGCAAATCTGCTTCAAATATTTTATTGTACAACGAGTCGGAACATTCAAAAGTTGCCGTTCGGCTCGGTGCGCTCGAAATGGCATAACCTGTTATATCTTCGATCGCCGGCGCTTTGCGTAATCCCGTGAAGTGAACGTATCTGCCTGAAAAGAAATTAAATCTGTTGCGGAAAGTTTCACCATCTTCACCTCGAGCAATATAAATCTGTTTTTGCCGATGGTCTTCAACAGTATTGTCACCGATGATTCCTGAAGCATGCATATCTTTTCCGTTGAAAGTAGCGTAAACTTTTTCGGAAATGGTAATCACAACCGTATCGCCATACTGCAAACCGTAAAATTTAGAGTTGAGATACCCTGTGAAATGCTCGCCCATATCTACTCGATAAACATCAGGAACAGTATCTGAAACAGATTTTGCCTGAACGATTTTTGTGATATAAGAAGCATCAGTCATCTGTGCAGAAAGCACGATTTCGCTTTCTCGCTTCAATGGACTTATTGATACGGCATTAAGCCATTCGTTGTCGTCAAAATCAGATTTGTTCCAATCTTCGTTATACTGCGTTCCATCAACCATTTCACCACCCATATCCATAAAATTGAAGCCACCTGCATTACTGCTGTAACTTTCGGCGCATTTCCATGTTGTATCCGAGTGTAGTTCAAATTGTTCTCCCAGCTTTGTTTTTCCGTCAATCTGCACCAACACAGCCTGATTAACGCGGCTGGCAAAATAATTGTTTCGTGTCCAGCCCGGTCCATACCACAATGCTATTGTATTTTCACCTTTTTCCAAAAGCGGCTCAATGTCATAAGTAACATACAGCACGCGCCTGTCGTTGCGCGAGCAGGCTGGAGCAAGTACGCGCTCATCAGCTTTCTTTCCGTTAATATAAAGTTCATGATAGCCCTGCGATGCAACATAAGCAAATGTCGTAGAAGGTTTGCCATTAACTGTTAATGTTTTACGAAACCAAATATGCCGTTCTGGCATTGCCGTCGGGTGTTTTAACCATTCGCCCTGCCAATCGGATACATTGAGCAGTCCAACAGAAAATCGCGCTTGACAGCTGAATGTGGAGGGTTTGCCGTCTTTATCAAAAACCTGTACCTTCCAATAATAATCACCGCAGGAAGATAGTTTGCCGCCACCGAAGGGCACAAGGTGCGACTGTTCCGACTCCACTACCCCACTGTCCCAAACATCAGCAACGTTATTTTTCAGTTTGTCGGACGAAGATGCAACAAGCAGGCGGTAAGCTGTTTGTTTCTGTCCTCTTGTGGATTGATGGTTTTCTATTTTCCACGAAAAATGTGGAGTTTCGGTATCTATTCCAAGCGAATTAATGAGGTATTCGCAAGTCAAATCCGATACGGAAACCGTATAATTACTGCAAGACGGCAAAGCAATGCTCAAGGCAATGAGAACGAAAGCCGACAGCGGCTTTGAGAGAGATAAAGACCGTTTCATCTGTTATATATATTTTTCCCCAAATTTAAGATTTACATCAGTTACAAACTGCTTGATGCGCTGTTCGTCTTTTTTATTACAGATAAACAGAATATCGTCGGATTCGGCAATAATATAATTGTTTAATCCATGTATCACAGCAAGTTTATTTTCTGACAAACTAACTAAATTATCTGAACTTTCAATGAAGAAAGAGTCGCATTTCAGGGCGGCGTTATGATTTTCATCTTTGTCAGACAAAGCATGGAGCGACCCCCAAGTTCCCAAATCAGACCATCCAAAATCAGCCATCAGCATATAAGCATTGTCGGCTTTTTCCATAATACCGTAGTCAATGGAAATACTTTGGCATTTGGGATACTGTTCGTCGATAAAGGTCTGCTCGTCCTGCGTCAGATATTTATCGCCATCAAGACAGGCAGCCATCTCCGGAAGATGACGGCGAAAAGCGTCAACAACCGTTTTTGCTTTCCATATAAAAATACCTGAATTCCAGAAAAATTCGCCGCTTTCAAAAAAAACTTTTGCAAGTTCATAATTTGGTTTTTCCGTAAAAGCCTTGATTTTTTGTATGTTATCTTCTCCTCCTTCTTTGGTTTGGATATAACCGTATCCCGTTTCGGGACGATTTGGTTTAACGCCGAGAGTAAGCAAAGCGGGAAATTTATTGACAAAATTCAAACCTGTTTCGATGTTTCGTAAAAAATGATGTTCCTGCAAAATCAAGTGGTCGGAAGGAGTAACAACGATATTGGCATCGGGATTGATAGCCATAATGTGATACGCTGCATAAGCGATGCAAGGCGCAGTATTTCGACGTGTAGGTTCAGCAAGAATCTGCCTTTCACTGATTTCAGGCAATTGCTCTTTTACTAGAACAACGTATTTTTCGTTTGTTGCGATGAAAATATTTTCCATAGGAATAATCTGCGCAAACCTGTCGAAAGTTTGCTGGAGAAGTGAACGTCCCGTGCCAAAGAAATCAAGAAATTGTTTTGGTCTGTTTTCACGACTGAAAGGCCAGAAGCGGCTGCCAATACCACCTCCCATAATTACACAAAAATTATTGCTCATAGTTTCAAGTATTAAAATTAAAGTACAAATATAATATTTATTTTTGGAACAAGTTCAAAATTGTTCTGTTAATATTGGTTATTTACAGACAGGTACATATTAAATAGTTATGCGATTCACGTAAATCTGCATTGTAATTAAAAATTCCTATAGATTATAGAACAATTTATGCTCTACAATGTTAAAGCGACAATCAAGTTTAACCCGTTGCAGAAAAAGGAATAATTATTTTTCTGTTCCAAAATAATGTTGTACCTTTGTTTCGTCAATCTCAATGACAAAAGGTATAAAAATTCATCAAACCGCTTAATTGTTCCATATATGGCTGAATTTAAACTATTCTATAAAAAGGACGACATCGTAAAAATAAGTCGCAGCATTAATGTCCTCAAGCAGATTCCGCAAAGCGATATTATTTGGATTGATTTGAACGACGTGGATGAAGAGATTGAAGTTCAACTCGAAGATTTTCTCAAAATTTATATTCAGGAAGAAGAAGAAATGATCGAAATAGAAACCTCTTCGCGATATATCGAAACCCGCGATACGCTTGTGGTGAACACCAACTTCCTGCTTGGCACGTACGATAAAAACCCCGTTTCGTTTATCCTGAAAAACAATATCCTGATTTCAGTTCGCAGCGAAGATTTGAGTTCGTTTACCGAAACAGTCAAGAAAATTTTTGCTAATCCGCATAATTTTCCCTCCGGATACCACGTTTTCCTCGCCTTGCTTGATACCCGCATTGAGTTTGACGCCGATATGATTGAGGAAATCACAATGGAAATCACGAATCTGAGTAACAGTATTCAGGATGCAGACGAAGATGCCCTGCTGGAAATAAAAAACTTACAGGAAAAAACAATGATGTTTCGCGAAAATATTATCGACAAGCAACGAGCCGTATCGAATATGCTACGAAGCAACCTCGTCCCACGCGAACTGCACGGAAAACTCACAATTCTAATCAAAGACATCAACTCGCTGCTCGAACATATCCGCTTCTCGTTCGACCGTCTCGACTATTTGCAGGACACTTTTCTTGGCTTGCTGAACATTCAGCAGAACAAAATCATAAAGATTTTCACTATCATATCCGTTATCTTCCTGCCGCCAACTCTGATTGCAAGTATATATGGAATGAACTTTGAATTTATGCCCGAACTGCACTGGAGATGGGGATATCTGTTTTCATACATCCTGATGGCTGTCTTTATTGGTGCATTTTTAATGTTCTTCCGTAAGAAAAAGTATCTGTAACCAGGGCGGATTGCTTCTCCGAACATTTTCTCTACTGACTTTTATTCGTCGCAGTAAACATATACGCAACAAAATACCCCAAATATGGTATTGACAGGTATTTTTTGAAGGCGTAACTTCGCACCTTAACTGATTAATATTTTTTACTGTGACAACAAAAATTTTCTTAAATATTCTGCTTGCAGCTATTTCTTTAAGCGCCTGCGATTCCTGCGAAGACGAAATCCCGACAGAGCTTCCTGCTGAAACACAGACAGGAGCGAACACGTTCGGATGCTATGTAAACGAGTTATTGTTTATACCGAAATTGCATGACTGGAAATTTACCACTTTTTATGATATTGAAGCCATATATAGCAGAAATTACAATTATTTGAGTATCGAATCCTATTCACCAGGATTGGGAAGTATAGAAATCAAATTAAATAATCCAACAGAATATAATCCGACCCTTATCAATCAAATATATTTTAGGTCATACACCGATCTACTCAATTGTGTATCATATCAAAGTTATAATACAGGGAACATTACTCTTACAAAATTCGATACGGTTAATTTTATTGTAAGTGGAACATTCGAATCTAATATCAATTGTGCATTTTATAAAAAAGAATTCCTTCCAGACAGTATTTCTATAACTAATGGACGCTTCGATATCAAATTAGAAATTTATTAACAATTTAATATTTCAATCTTATGAACAAGAAAAATTTCCTTTACGGACTTTTGTCCATCGCAGTAATTGCTACTTTAATCGGCTGTGATTTATTTCGCGATTTGTTGAAACTCAACAAAGACGAAATCCCGACAGAGCTTCCCGCAGAAACACAGACAGGAGC
>JAIRYM010000010.1 GCA_031267615.1 Dysgonamonadaceae bacterium | reverse complement strand
GGAATGGATGCAACTCAAAATAACAAATAATACATTATGAAAATAGCACAAAAATATTCACATTTGAACGGCGAAGAATACCTGATTGTTCACCACAAAAAATTGTATGAAGAGATTACTGAAACGGTTAAAAGCATTGATGCAAACAAATTTCGTACAAAAGAGAGTAAAGAGAAAACCATGTCCGGCAAGATGCTGTACAGTCCGATTGAACTGAACAAGGTTTTCGACGAAAAATTCAACCGGCTCGGCTGGCACGAAAGCCGGTACCGTTATTACATCACAACCGAGCAAAAACTTCTTCCCGAACTTCTTGCATTGCCTTACGATAAGCAAAAAGATTTCCTGATTTCCAATGGAACTAAGGAACCGATAGCGTCTTACAAGCAAACCGACTTTGTAAAAGACCGGATAGCCGTGGAAGTTCAATTCGGCAAATATGCATTTGTGGCATTTGATTTGTTTGTCAAACATTTGCTTTTTTATTCGGGAGGCGTCATCAATTTGGGTATTGAAATTTTACCGACAAAAATAATGCAGTCGCAAATGAGCAGCGGAGTTGCATATTATGAAGGAGAAGTTTATAACATATTGAGACACGGACGTAATAATCCTCCCGTTCCGCTCCTCATACTGGGGATTGAACCTTAATTTTCCACCGCTTGCGCGAGTTTTCAGACCGTACCGGAACATATTAATTCATAACTGTTAACTGTATAGACGCGACGCATCAAGTTTATACACATTGATTCAGTAAAATTTTCTGTCTCAATGGTAAAATTCCAGTATCATTTGGGGAAAATTTCAATATTTAACATTTTATTATTCTACGCATCGAATTTTTATTCAATACATACCACCTTCAATTCCAATTATTTCATAATTTTACTCAAATTATTGATTTTTACTTTGCAACGTTGGGGTAAATAACTCCATCGTTGGGCAAAATAACTCCAACGTTGGGGTAAAAAACTCCATTGTCGGATAAAAAAACTCGACAGTTCAACTTAAAAATTCGACATGCCGGAAAAATAACTCGACAATTGGACTTAAAAACTCGATATGCCGAAAAAATAACTCGACAGTTCGATTTAAAAACTCGATATGTCGAAAAAATAACTCGACAGTTCGATTTAAAAACTCGACATATCGAAAAAATAATTCGACAGTTCGACTTAAAAACTCGACATATCGAAAAAATAACTCGACAATTCGACTTAAAAACTCAACATATCGAAAAAATAACTCTACTGAATGAAAAAATTTCCGAATCATTTCATAAAAAAACCCGATAAGTTGAATATTATTACCGTACATTCAAAAAAAAATTCTATCTTTGCAGGTAAATAATTAAATGATTTTAAAATTATGAGCGAAGAAATAACAAAAAAAGACTACGTAATACCTGAAATTACGCAGGAAGAGATTGACGAAATGATCAGTCATATAGACGCAGCGAAAGTGATATTCAAAAAATACGCAGTAACACTTTCGCCAGCCGAACGGCAGCGTCTTGTCTCGAGCAGAGTGAGAAATATAGGCTTCATTCAGGCTTCATATCTCAGCGCGGAAAGTCATCAGAACATGCTTCCGGCATATATACCGATATCGAAATATAAGAATGACAAAGATTACTTCGAGAGAAAGCACTCGCTGCTTTCAGCCGTCAACGGGTTCGCGCAGGAAATATCAGACTCGCTGATTATATCGAGCGACATTGTATATCACGACTCGCTGGCGTATTACAACACGGTAAAAGAAGCAGAAAAACAGCATATTTCGGGCGCCGAAACAGAATTCAACAAACTGAAAACGTATTTTGCACGGGACAAAGTGAAGTCGTCCGAACCGACTGTGAAGAAATTGGAGCGCGATTTCCGTTCACTGCTTCACGGCACGAAAGAAGGCAGTATAGCAGTAAAAAAAACCATTCCAAAAATCGAACACACAAAGATAAAAATCGAAGACTCGGTTCATTAACCCCACAAAATACCACATTTACGGTATTGACCGGTAATATGTAAATGCTGTACCTTTGCAAAAAATTTACAGTCAATGAAACATATTCAATTTATCTCAGTATCCATACTGCTTCTGTTCGTCGCGTGCAGCGGTGACAGCGACAGTACAAAGCAGGAACAGACAATCACGTTCAACACCTTAGAGCCGCACAATTTGAGTGAAAACACATTCGAACTGTCGGCAACGGCGTCGTCATCATTACCGGTAACGTTCAGCAGCAGCGACAACACCGTTGCATCAGTAAGCGGCCGGACGGTAACGTTGAAAAAAGAAGGCAAAACCACCATTACCGCTTCGCAGTCAGGCGATGAAAACTGGTTTGAAGCCAGAAAAGTAACGCGCGAACTGACAGTAAACGACGACGTTTCGTCCAGCAAAAAAGAACAGACCATAACTTTTGCGTTTGAAACAGAAGAATGGTTTGCAAGTCAGGGAGAACTTACACTCGAAGCGACAGCATCGTCGGGATTGACAGTCACCTTCAGCAGCAATTCAGGCAAGGTACGGATCAGCGGCAACAAATTAACGCTTCTTGATACCGGCTCACATTACGAAAACGAAGAGATCACCATCACCGCCAGTCAGAGCGGCAACGAAGAATGGAAAGCGGCTGCAAATGTTGCAGTAAAACTAATCATAACGCACGATATTTAAATAACTACTCTTTCGGCAGGCTGATTTGAACCTGTAAAAGTTGAATTAAACAAATTATAACCGTTTAAAATACATACACGTGAATAAGTTTGTCCCGTTTAAAACCCCTTTTGCGCCCAATCGACTGGCTGCCTGTTTTGCTGTAACATCCGACTTCTGGCGGACAGGAATTATTGGAACCTTTTTAAGGTCTAATGATGCAGATAAGTGGATATATATAAGCTTTCCATGTCTTCATCTTTTGCTTTGGTATTTAGAATATTTGATTCTTGACAGGATAACAGCAAAAAGGAAAAAAAGAATATCTGCAATCAAAACATATTCTTTATTCCTAATCCTTTTTCTGCATAATTTTGCAATGATGTATTTATATTGGAACCATATTCTAACTTCAGGATGGAGTTTACTGTTTACGATTCCTGCAAGTTTCAGTTTAGCCGTCCTGTTTATAATGATAATAACGAGTAAAGATGAAAGAAAATAAAGTGATTGCATATTCTTTTTTACTCGCTTTTATTCTTTGGTTCCTGCCCTTTGTATTAAGGCTTTTTGTTGTAGAAATACCTCAAATGGATATTCTTTTATTAGAAGAAAAATTTCCTCAAATAGAAAACAGCGCAATACATGAAACGATAAACTTGTTATCGGCTGGAGATAAATTGGGAGCATTTTGGGCAATTTTCAAAAACAATCTGAAAGGCTGCGTCATCAACAGTACAGGCGGAGTTTTCTTTGGACTGGGAACATTATTTAATCTGGTGTTCAACGGGTTTTTCTCGGCAGATATGTTTGCCTCTTCATATAGGAACGGTATGAGCATACCTGCGATACTGA
>JAIRYM010000052.1 GCA_031267615.1 Dysgonamonadaceae bacterium | reverse complement strand
GTGAAACAGATAGCCGAATCGGCAGCCCTGCGAGGCGGAGCTGACATCTCGGCTCAGGCGATGGAACACGCGGTCAATCTCTGGCTGAAAGAAATGTCGTACCGCCTCTGCGACGGCTTTTCGATCAACACCGGATGGTTCACTGCCGCGGTTCACATCAAGGGCGTGTTCGACAGTCCGACGGAGCATTTCAACCCCGAAAAGCATCATGTCCTGTTCGAGTTTCACCAGGGCGCAGAACTGCGTAAAGAACTGTCGGAGGTAACGGTAGACATCCTTGGATTAGCCGACGCCGGCATCGTCATCCTGAAAGTGGAAGACATTAAAACCGGTTCCGTCAACGACTTGCTGACGCCGGGACGCAATCTGAAAATCACCGGTCACAAGATTAAGGTCGTTGGCGAATGTCCGTGCGCATGCGTCGAATTTATCAGCGACGTCGATCCGGAAACAACCTATACTGTGGCGCCGGACGATGTTGTGATCAACAATCCATCCGAAGTTATGATCGTTACGCCCAACCTGCCCGCCGGTGCCTATAAGTTGAAGATTACCACGCAGTTCTCCAACGACAAGGTGCACCTGCTAAAGACTCCTCGCTCGGCGGTATTCGACAAAACGCTGAAAGTGGAATAGAATGTTCATCTGCTTCGCCGGCAGACGAGCGTCTGACAGTAAAGCAGACGTACATCTGCCGGTGAAGCAGATGAGCGAGTGACAACGAGAAATTGATTCCAACAAATTAAAATTAATAACGCATGAAACAAATTCTTTTAACAATGACAGCGTTCTTCATGTTGAGCGCAGCAGGCGCCAAGGCGCAGGCAACAATCGGGGAACTCAAGGATCCTGAAAGTTTTTCCATACTTGAACTTGTAAGTACCGACAGAGGTTTGAGGTTGCCGCAGCTTGACACCGACCAGCGTGACGCACTTGTCAGTGTTTTTGCAGGACACGAAGCCGAAGCCCTCGGCTTGCAAATCTTCAACACCGATACCGAGTGCGTCGAAACGTGGAACGGTGTTGAGTGGATACAGACCTGCTACAACAACACCCCGACACCGCCGTCCGCACCGCTCTCCGCCGTCTCTTGCGGCATTACCAACGTTAGCGCTACAGTGTTTACCGCCATCGCCGATCCTTATGCTGTGAAGTATGAGTTTCTTGTGAACGGCATCTCGCAGAGCAAGCAGAGAAGCAACGTTATTGACTTTAAATCACCAAGGAAACCCGGTGACATAACGGTGAAATACTACTACCCTATCTCGTTCTTGAAGCCAAAGATGGTTAAAGTGAAAGGCAGTGGTGGCAGCCAATGGAAATACGGCAGCCTTACTACTCAAAATCCTTATACTAACGCAATTATTCCCGATTTGCAGTGGGCTGAAACAGAAATAACGCAGGCTCAGTTTGAGTATGTCTTTCCGGACAGAGCAGGTGTAAACAACAATTACGTTAACAATCTGCCCAGTGACAATAACTTTAGATGCGGCACGAATACTATTTACGCGCCCTCATCAGCCAAACCTGCTGAGATGATAAACTGGTATGACGCGATAGCGTATTGCAACAAGTTAAGCGCTATGGAAGGCAAGACGCCTTGTTATGATGTTTCCGGTGTTGACAAAT
Organism: Dysgonamonadaceae bacterium; assembly: GCA_031267615.1. GTDB lineage: Bacteria > Bacteroidota > Bacteroidia > Bacteroidales > Azobacteroidaceae > Azobacteroides. The sequence continues at coordinate 9,305 of JAIRYM010000052.1, read as the reverse complement.
GGTTAGAACTTAAATATACAGATATACCTTCAACCACTAATACCGACTGGAATGACGCCCCCTGCAATTTCGCAGCCGACGGTTACCGTTTACCCACTGAATGGGAATGGGAATATGTCGCTCGCGGCGGCACAGCCAATACCAGTCCTGCCTATTCCGGTTCTTCATACAACAACATAAATGATAATGCCGATACCGCTCTGGATACAGTTGGCTGGTACAACGACAACTCTTCGAGCCAAACTCATAATGTAAGAGGCAAAGTCGCCAATTCGTTTGGTCTGTACGATATGTCCGGCAATGTATGGGAGTGGTGCTGGAACTTTAGGGATGCTCCCGGTGATCTAGGAACCGCGAACACTCCGTTCAGTACTCCGACAGAGAGTGTTGTCTCTACAAGTAATACTAACAATACCTCCCGCATTCTTCGCGGCAGCAGCTGGGGCGGTACCACTACCACCACCCTCGCGAGTCCCATTAACGCCAGCGCCCCGTATAACCGGACCAAATATAATGGGTTTCGTGTTGTTTGCAGGTAGCAGCCTGAAAATTATAAGTCGGTCTGCGGTGCAGTGCGCTGTGTTGTGGATGAGCAGGAGTAGGGCAAAAATCATTTTCCGAAAGCCTGTCTATTGCTAATATTTCTACTGTTTTGTTATATCGAGTATCAATTCACAAAAAAATAATTACCTTTACAGCCGCAAAGAAATATTATGAACAGAATACACAGTGCAGGCGATTTCTTCAAAATGTATATTGAAGGTTTTAGAAATCTATCTTGGGGAAAACCTCTATGGATAATCATTTTAATCAAATTGTTTATTATGTTTGCTATTCTGAAAGTGTTCTTTTTCCGAAATCCTCTGAATGAATTTGATTCAGAAAAGGAAAGAAGCCAGTATATTTTTGAAGAGTTAATAAAGAATAATAATATTAACGAAAAAATTTAGATTAATGGAACAAAGTGTAATTGACTGGTCGAGGGCGCAATTTGCGCTGACAGCGATGTATCACTGGCTGTTTGTTCCGCTCACGCTTGGACTGGGTTTCATTATGGCAATAATGGAATCGCTCTATCTGAAAACAAAAGACGTGAAATGGAAACAAACGGCGAAATTCTGGATGAAAGTTTTCGGTATCAACTTCGCCGTAGGAGTTGCTACAGGTATAATTCTGGAATTTGAATTTGGCACCAACTGGTCGAAATACAGTTGGTTTGTGGGCGACATATTCGGCGCTCCTTTGGCAATCGAAGGTATTTTTGCTTTCTTTATGGAAGCGACTTTCATTGCAGTAATGTTTTTTGGATGGAACAAAGTCAGTAAAGGTTTTCACCTCGCTTCAACCTGGCTGACGGTTGGTGGAGCAACGCTTTCTGCTGTCTGGATTTTAGTCGCCAATGCGTGGATGCAGCACCCTGTCGGAATGGGCGAATTCAACATCCATTTGGTTCGCACCGAACTCAACGATTTCTGGGCTGTAATTTCGCCGGTCGCTATCGTGAAATTCTTTCACACCGTCATCTCATCGTGGATGCTTGGAGCAGCTGTCGTCATCGGTATCTGTTCGTGGTATTTGCTCAAAAAGCGCGAAAAAGTATTTGCGCTCGACAGCATAAAAGTGGCTTCGGCAGTGGGAATTGTTGGTATCGTTATTTCCATTATAACTGGTGATATTACAGGAAATCAGATTGCTCGCACGCAACCGATGAAACTCGCCGCAATGGAAGGACTTTACGACGGCGGAAACGGAGTAGGGCTAATCGGAGTCGGCGTTCTTGCGCCTGACAAGAAATTCGATGACGGCAAAAATCCTTATCTGTTCAATATTTCTGTTCCGAATATGTTATCTTTCCTTGCTACAAGAGATTTCAACGGTTACGTACCCGGTATCAATGACGTTATCAAAGGCGGATACCCCATGCCCGACGGTAAAACTGCACTTTCCGTAGAAGAAAAAATAACTCGCGGGAAATTAGCATCGGCTGCACTGAAACAATACAAAACCATTCAAAATCCTGAAGACAAAAACTCTGCACTTAAAGCATTCAAAGCAAATAGCAAATACTTCGGTTATTCGTTTTTCGACTCGGCAGCCGGTGTAATTCCGCCTGTCGGACTTGTTTTCTACTCGTTCAGAATAATGGTTTGCCTTGGCGTACTGTTTCTGTTGCTGTTTATCGCTGTGTCTTATTACACGTATAAAAAGAAATTCGCCGATACCGGATGGCTGCAAAGGGTTTGCCTCTGGGCAATTCCATTTGCATATATTGCATCGCAGGCGGGCTGGATTGTTGCGGAAGTAGGACGACAACCGTGGGCTATTCAGGATATTCTTCCTGTGCAGGCAGCCGTTACCAATATAGGTGCATCGTCTGTAATGCTGACATTTTTCATCTTCCTCGTTCTTTTTACTGTTTTGCTGATTGCCGAACTGCGTATCATGCTCAATGCAATCAAAAAAGGTCCCGAAGACAGTGAAGACGAAGAACATTACTGATTGTTAATTTTAAAAATTCTGTAATTTATGGATTATTCATTTTATCAACATTACTGGTGGTTTCTGCTGTCCCTGCTTGGAGGAATCCTTGTGTTCCTGCTTTTCGTACAGGGCGGACAATCGCTGATATACACGCTTGGAAAGAAAGAAGACGATTTGAAACTTCTGATCGGCTCGCTTGGACGCAAATGGGAACTGACATTCACAACGCTGGTAACTTTCGGCGCAGCGTTCTTTGCTTCTTTTCCGCTATTTTACACAATAAGTTTCAGCGGCGCATACTGGGTTTGGATGCTGATACTGTTTAGTTTTGTAATTCAGGCTGTTTCTTATGAATTTATCTCGAAAAAAGGTAATTTTCTCGGTAGAGGTACATATAAAGCATTTCTGTTTTTGAATGGACTGCTGGGACCTGTTTTGCTCGGGACGGCGGTCTCAACACTGTTTTTCGGCGCTGAATTTAAGTACGACCCGACCAATCTCACCAATGCCGCGAATCCAACGTTTTCAGAATGGCAGGGCGCTTTTTGGGGTCTGGAAGCAATTTGGCTGACGCCATGGAATGTCGTTTTCGGGCTTGCTGTATTCTTCCTTGCCCGCACACTCGGAGCATTATATATCATCAACAATATAGACAGGAATACGATTCAGGAAGGCGCGCGCCGTCAAGTATTAATCAACGCAATACTGTTTCTTGTACTTTTCCTTCCGTATCTGATTAACCTGCTGTTTTTTCATCCTATCTGGAAGTTTAATTTGGAAATTGTTGATGCCGGACCGTATTTCAACAATCTGCTTGCTGCACCATGGACGCTTGTGCTGCTGACTGTCGGCGTTGCCAGCGTACTGTACGGATTTTATGCAGGAGCTTTGACAAAACACACCAACGGCATCTGGTATGCGGGCGCCGGCACTGTATTTGTCGTATTGAGCCTGCTGTTTATCGCCGGAGTTGACGGTACAATTTATTACCGTTCGCTCTCTTCGCCTGTGTATTCGTTGACAATATACAACAGCAGTTCGAGTGAATTTACTTTGAAAGCGATGTCTACAGTTTCTCTCTTTATTCCTGCCGTACTTGCATATATCTGGTATGTATGGCGAAAAATGGATGCAAAGACCGGCGAGAATCACCTGTCGTGATTCTCGCCGTGCGATTTAGTACTTAAATAGTAGTGAGAGGACAGACTACAAATCAGCCTCAACAGGGGAATAGTTTTATCTTTTCAATATCTCCACCAAAAATTGACCAAAATTCATATCCAATAAATAGATGCTTTTGGCGCTGAACCTGACGCCAACTCCTCCCATGGGCATGGGATTGATCTCTGGTTTGATAGTTTCTCCGCTAAATGATAAATAAATTGATTTTTTTCTTGCTTCTCCTGTTCGAGTGTAACTACTACCAAACAGACCGCCTATACTTACATTGACTTTCTCGCCGATGTCACTTTGATATTCATAATAGCTCAACGGATAAACCTTTATTTTCTCTTTGTTTATTTTAAATGACCGACTCTTCGGAGTCTTTGTCTTAAAATTAGAAACAATCAAATCTCCAAATACATAGATTTTGTTACAGGAATATAATTCGTAGTTATCGTCTAACTGCTCTTCTGTTAAATTAAATATCGAAACGGTTACAAAAATACTGTCTGTCGTATTTGAGAAATCTTTAATAAAAAAAGCATTGGCTCCCATCTTGTTAGCCTTTTTCCAAAGATCGTAAAACAATTGCTCGGGATTCGATTTTGTTGTGTTAGTGCAAAATCCTTCCAATGTTGCCAGCCATCGTTCATCTGTTAATGGAAAGTCTTTCTCAATGTAGTAGAACTCCTTTTGTTTTTTGAAAACTTGAAATGCTTTATTCCGTTCAGTAACAACAATGTTTTGTCCACTCAAAGTGAATTTGCAAATCAAACATATACAAATGAATAATAAATTTTTCTTGATCATATCAGTAGTTTTTAAAATTTCTTCCTTTTCTTTATCTTTATCTTTTCCATATACTCCTTCCAGTCAGATTCATTACGCCATATCCATTTTTCTTCTTTCAGCCAGCAGTCGGAAGAGGGAAGAGAGTCGGCAGGCATAAAATAGTATAGATCTTCATCATTTATCCACCACGATTCATTTTTATATACTTGCTCATCCGATGATAATAAAGGCTCCCAATAAATTCTTCTGATAGTTCTCCGATCAATAATTTTATATCTTACTTCATCAATATCCCAATTGGTGAACAAGGCTCCCTTTACAAAACGTTGACCGATTATAGTATCTCCCTCAATCCGATACGCACCCCATCCCGGATAATAATAACTACCCCAACCAATCTCTTTTTTATCGTTGCCGCTATCTATCCATTTCGACATATTTTCTTTTATCATTTCTTTTGTCGCTTCCTTTTTAAAACATACAGGTCCGTAAGTGCCGTCCTCAAAAAAAATTAAATTAAAACAACTTTTTGAATTTGGTTGTTCGTAGTATCCGTCAATATCCAACAGAACCCTTATATTGTTGGTTTTATCCTCTATTTTTATTGTTGATTTTGCAACAACCTTTCTCTTTTGAGGAAAACATACTATAGGAATCAATATCCATAAAATGACCAAAATATATTTCTTCATTGTCTTTCCTGTTTAGATGTTAATGCCCCCATAAAGAAAATGAATTATAATATCCAGAATTGAGATATATGCCTGAATAAAAATCCTGATAATTCAAGTAATAATTTTGATTTCCAAATCCGGTTCGGGAATGAATGCCATTTTGTTGCAAATCCTGAGAACCCCGAAAACTATAACCAAATCGTGAAATGCTATTTCCGGACCGTACACCAACCCATATCGGAGCAGAATAGACTCGACCATCTTTCCATGAGGTAAATTTAGGGGCATTGCGATTTGCTCCCCAAATTGGGCTTGTGAGATTGTCATCTTTTCCTTCCAAACCACCACTGGCCTTTTTCCCATCATTCGTATAAATATATGACCCTATCGAAAAATCGCCAAGAGTTAATTCCCAAGCATTGGTTCTCCATTTATCTCCTCTGTTGCTCAGGGCAAATAAATCATTTTGCAACATAAACAACCCGCCTTTCCAAATAGCCGTTACGCTTCCAACGGGTTGAGCATTTGATAAGCCATCCGGTCCTATGGCATTGCCGTAGTATGTTATACAATTACTCCATAAATACATTTGTAAATGTAACCAATATGGATGACCAACATCAGGCAATATGCCTAAACTAAATAGCCAGATAAATTTAATTGCCCAGTACGTTCCTATAGTCACAACTATTATATTTTACAAATATTTAAACTTCTCCTGATATTTTTCAAAAAAATAATCCAGCCATTCAACATCTTCCTTATCATCAATTATATAATGGTATTTATTTATAGAAAAATAAATAACGTACTTAGATATTCGAAGATAAGTATCTTTTGAATCACATACCAAACCGTAAAAAAAGTCTGACGCTGGTTTGTAAAAAACAATTCGTTTCGGCTTGATCTTCTGTAATAGAAAATTCAAATAATCCAGATCATTTTGATCCACTCTAACACTATATATTTCTTGATATTCATAGTTATCTAGAATTGAAACATTTATATTATATAACCTTAAAGAATCAATATTAAAACTATTTTTTTGAGAAAATGCAGATTGAAAAAATATCATACAAAAAATAATTATATTATATCTCATGATGCAGTAATTTCTTGATTTATAACTTCTATATTTAGTGATACAAAAAATAACTATATTATATCTCATGATGCAGTAATTTCTTGATTTATAATTTCTATATTTAGTGATACAAAAAATAACTATAAGTCCAAGGCCTTATACTATTGCTCCACAGGTACATTTGTGTGTGCAACCAATAAGGATGAGTTATACCGGGTAAAATGCCTAAATTAAATACACCTGACAAATTTAATGCCCTAGAGGTTTGAGATACACAACTGTTAATCAATAATTGATATTGTCCACCTTTATCAAGAAGGTTCTTATATGTATTTATAGTATTCAAGTTTACACCTTTTATATTTATAGGATCCCAGAACTTACCTCCTTTCAAATTAGGAATCAATCCGTCTGGATATTTTAAAGAAGAATACGAATTTGTTCCTGATGGAGAATTAAAGAGTTTTCCAGCATAATTATTTGGTCCCCAATCAATTAATACATTTCCATTTTGCTCTATTTGAGAATGTCCTATCGGATCTCCTATAGGAGAGAATTCTGGATCATTCTCTGTTCTCAAAGTAACATCTCCCGGTTTAAATCCCGCTAATATATCGCTTGCATTTGCTGCTGCCCCCAAACCATAGCCTACATTTTGATACCATTTGTTTCCTTTCTTGCCAAGATAGCCAAAAGTACCATTAGTTAAATCATAAGAAGCAACTCCAAAACCTGTCGAAATTGGCATTTGTCCACCTGTGCCAACGTGATTTCCCAATGAATAAGTTAAGGAAGCTGCGGCAATACTTGCCGTATTTGCCATTGGTATTCCCGATGAAGCAATACCGCCACCTATACCAGAAGAAAGCGCTCCCAATATTCCTCCTTGCAACACGTAGTAATAAGTTGCACTGTTTAGGCTATAATCCCACTTGACTGGATTTAACTGCCCTTCGTTTGCATAAACGCCACCCATATATGCACCGACAATTAAACCTAAAATTATCAGAGGATTTTCTCCGCTCGGATCCGTATATTTCAGTGGATTGTTCAGGCAATAAGAATATCGGTTATATGTCTGGCTGTTGTCGGGAAACTGTACAAACGGATCGGGCTGTAGAAACCGTGCAAGTTGAGGATCATAGAGCCTGCCGTTCGTATTGATAAGGCCAAACTCCTTAAGATGTTCGTGTCCAGTGTAGCCTCGATGAAAATCAGTAAACGCATTGCTGGAAGAGATAACCTTCCGTCTGCCCCAGGCGTCGTATTCGGCTTTGTGAGATGTGGTCAAAGCTGCCGAACCGATGATTCTGACTATGCTGCCAAGATGGTCGGTAATAACCCTGTGCAACGTGCCGGACGTGCCTGCTTTCACGTAAATCGCCGCCAAACCATCGCCACCGGATATGTAATAATAATCCCTCGTCACGTTACCTGTAATCACCCTTTCCATATCACCGGCAAAGATAATCTTTTTTGCCAAAACTCTGTTCCTTACCAAAGAAGTTTTCCATCTTTGGCGGTCTGTTCCGTAAGTAAAGTCAAGACTGTTTTACATACAGAAATTCAAGTCCATTCTTTGATTCGGCGGGGCTTGATTTCTATTTATTATTCTTTCTCTTCTTAAACGGATAATACACAACAAGGTCTGTCACTTTTTCTTTGCCATAATATAAGTATAACTTGTAATACCCTTCCTTATATGTAATATAAGGATTATGGAGATGAATATATGAAACAAAAGTACTATCAGGTGGAATTACAACTGTAATTCCATTATTTAATAATTCAAACTCGGAAACGCTAATTGTTTTATTGTTTTCTTTTATTCTTACCAATACTCCACCAAATGGGGGTGCAATCACGGTTGCAGTTTCTGGGACAGTATCTGATAAAGTTCGGAGTTCCCAAGTAAATGACGATAAATCCCAACCCGTATGAAAGACATATGGGTTGAAATCAACAATGCTTACAGTGTCTTTCCCTGCATTGGTAATCAATAGAGTTAAAGGAAAATTACCATTTGTTTTATTGTCAGTATTCATTGTTAAATAAAAATGGGCATCTTTTTGTCCATAAATAAGAATACAATTTGCGATTATAACAATGAAAATAACTAATTTACGGCAACGGTCCATATTGTTGTTGGGAAACTGTACAAACGGGTCGGGCTGAAAATTTGAACTATCTTTCATTTTTTCTTCCTTCTCTTGTTCTTTATTTTTTCCATATACTCCTTCCAGTCAGATTCATTGCGCCATATCCATTTTTCTTCTTTCAGCCAGCAGTCGGAAGAGGGAAGAGAGTCGGCATGGACGAATTTGTCAATAATATTACGCTCTGTCACTTTATATGGGGACTCATATCTATAATATTGTTCGTTTGATTTCAACAAGGATTTCATATATATTAATTTTAATGTTTGCCTATCAATGATTTCATATCTACGTTCATCAAAAGACCAGTTATCATTAAAAGAAAGAGCCTTACGAAAACTATGCACGATAAGAGTGTCTTTTTCTATCTTATAAACACCCCAATAATATCCCCATCGTTCTTGCCCTTTTTCTCTCCATATTTCTACTGATTGAGCAAAATTCTTTTGTCGCATTTTTTCCGTTGATTTCTCTATAAAACCTCCCGTAACAAAAGTCTCGTCTTCAAAGAACATCATAAATGAAGATGGCGAATCTATGCTTTGGTAAAAACCGTCAATGTCCAATAATGCTCGTATATCCGTATTCTTTCCTTCCAACTTAATAGTTGATTTAGAGATAATTTCTTTTTTTTGTGCCATGCAAGAAATCTGAAGCAACATACACATGATTAATACATATCTTTTCATGACATTAATGCCCCCACAAAGAAAATGGACTATAATATCCGGAATTGAGATATATGCCTGAATGAAAATCCTGATAATTCAAGTAATAATTTTGATTTCCGAATCCGGTTCGGGAATGAATGCCATTTTGTTGCAAATCCTGAGAACCTCGAAAACTGTATCCGATACGGCTTATTTGGCCTCCTACCCGATAACCTATCCAAGTGGGAGCCGAAAATACTTTGCCAATTCTCCATGCGCCTTTTCCTGGTTGGGAATTCTTTCC
>JAIRYM010000023.1 GCA_031267615.1 Dysgonamonadaceae bacterium | reverse complement strand
ATATTGCCGCCGAAATAACCGGCGGCTATCAATACTACCGTCATTATTTCCGAATCGCTTGTTTTCCTGTTTTTGGGCTCTTTATAGTCCATAGATTTGAGAATATCATCAAAAAATACATATATTGCAATGGTTTTTGTTATCATGGTCAATCTGTTTGTTTGTACGTGAGATATACTTTCTTAACGGATTGACCTTTATTCTAGTATTTAAAAATTATATAAATAGCAATTTTAATTAATTAAGTAAGTTCCCATAATTAATCTGCATGAATTTTAAAGTTCACATACAAGATTTTTTCCACATTTGCCAAAGCTCTGTTTGCAGCGTAAAACAGATTGTTTTTGCTAATGTAATCTTGTGGCTTTATCCACTTCCCCTTGAGTATTCGCCAAAGGGTTTCCGCAAGGTTGAGATGTGAGGAGTATGGGGGCAGAAAGAAGATAAAAAGTCCTCTCTTCTCCCAAATCTCACGATAACACATGACTTTTTTAGCGCGATGAATCTTCGCGTTGTCAAGCACGACGAAAGTCTTCCGCCTGATGCGAAGCGACAAGCCGTCAAGATATTCGATAATTTTGTCGGAGTTAATGGATTCAGTTGTGGTAAACCCGTCATAGTTGGACTCCCTGTCGATTATGCCAAAGCAATTGAGCCTGAATTTCTGATCGGAAGGGACGTAATAATCCTCTCCCTTGAACTGCCACCCATAAGGCACACAGCCACTGGTGCATACATGGGATTCATCTCCAAAATAAAGGTCTATGAGACCTTCTGCATTTTCATCTTCAAGTTTTTGCAACTTCTCGCACTTGTAGGCATAGAGTTGTGGCGAGGGCTTTCCACTTGGACGTTATGGAGAATGAATATTATCATTTAAACTAATTTTGTTGAACTACTTAGTTTTGAACTTAGCTCGCGGATTCTGATGTTCTTGTTGATCGAACTTATTATATTGCTACTGTTGAGAATCTTTATTGCTAAAGCAGTGTTAATACCGAATTGACCGTGAATTTTGCATCCCTGATCATTAATATTCTATCTTATCTGCCAATTTGGAGTAATACATATAAATGGGGTGAAACTCATGAAATATCGTCGACCGAACTGATACTTTGGTTGATCAAAATGGTACTGGCTCTTAACTGAAAATTGCTTTGGGAGTAGTTTAGACTCGAAGCTTTGGTCTGACAACATTTCAGATGCTGAAAATTTTCAAATGATTTTATTTCTTAGATTTCTACTCGCGAAAAAGGTGTGCTGTTTAGCTGCGCAAAGTCTTCTGATATGTATTTTAAGTATCCGTTCATCGCAACCATTGCTGCATTGTCAGTCGTGAGGTCTGGCGGAGGGATGTGTATCTTCCATCTGTATTTTTCTGCATGTTCCTCAAAGGCAAGTCTAATTCCGGAATTGGCTGATACACCGCCTGCTACTGCTATTTCTTTTATTCCTAAGTCTTCCGATACTTTGCGAAGTTTACGCATCAGTGTTTCTACTATTGCTGATTGCAGGCTTGCGCAGAGGTCTGGGAGGTTGTCGTTTATAAAGTTTTGATTTGTATTCAGATTGTCGCGCAAAAGATATAGAAATGATGTCTTAAGTCCGCTGAAACTGTAATCGTAACCGGAAACATTGGGACGCGCAAGATTGAATATTGAGGGATTGCCTTGTGATGCTAACTTATCGATGTATGGTCCTCCGGGGTAGGGCAATCCCATGACTTTGGCGCATTTGTCGAACGCTTCTCCGGCAGCGTCGTCTATTGTCTGTCCTTGTATTTCCATATTGTTCCATGACCGAACTAATATTATCTGTGTGTTGCCGCCGGATACAAGCAGGCATAGAAAGGGGTATTCGGGAACTGATTTTTTATTATTATTTCTTTGTATAAAGTGTGCTAAAACGTGTGCATGCAAATGATTGACTTCTATGACCGGGATGCCGAGAGAGAGTGCCAGTCCTTTTGCAAACGATATTCCTACGAGCAGGGAGCCGAGTAATCCGGGTCCTCGTGTAAATGCTATTGCTGACAGTTCGTGTTTGTTTATTCCTGAAATGTTTATGGCTTCGTTAACGACGGGGATTATGTTTTGCTGATGTGCGCGGGATGCGAGCTCGGGGACTACGCCACCGTATTTTTCATGTACTTTCTGATTTGCTATGATGTTCGACAGCAGTATACCGTCGCGTATTACTGCTGCCGAAGTGTCATCGCATGATGATTCTATGCCGAGAATTATTTTACTCATTCTGTTTTTGTATTTTTTGTAAGCGTGATTACTGTCCCGGCGCTTTCCCGGGTATTGGCGGGACGCCTTCGTGATAATCTGCCAACTTGCCAAATTCGTAGGTTTCGGGTCCGTACCGGAGACTGGACGACATTATTTCTTCCCACGTTATTGATTTGCCTGTGTATGCTGCCTCACGTCCCAGGATGGCAACAAGGGTAGAATATGCAAGGTCTTCTGCCTGATTGATGCCGGTGTTTTGACGGATTGATTCGACAAGATGGATGTGTTCCTGCTGATAGTGATCTTTTTCTAACGGCTTGGTCTCAGACTGAGATTTTTCTCCTGTTTTTTGTGCTGATGTCTTTTGATCTTCACCGAATTTCCATATTGTATTGCCATCATAATCTTCGAGATGGATGCCATCTTTGGTTGTAAAGAAACCTTTTGTGCCGTATACCTGTTCTGAAACATTGTATTCGGTACCATCTATTTGTCGCGCGGTACAGAGCATTTTGCGTCCGTTTTCATAATAGTAGTCGACTGAAAAGAAGTCGTAAATGTCGCCTGTTAATCGCCTCGCGCGTCCGCCGAATCCTGATGCGCTGACGGGTTTTATTCCCATAAACCATGTGACGACGTCGATATTATGTATCGCCTGATCGAGAATATGGTCTCCGCTGAGCCACTTGATGTTAAACCAGTTACGGATGCAGTATTCCATGTCGCTCCATTCTTTGCGGGGATATTTGTTCCACCATGCTCCCTGATCCCAGTGTGCGGATCCGGAAAGTATTTCTCCGATGGCGCCGTTACGTACTTGTACGTATGCTTCCCAGTATGCCCGCGAGTGGCGGCGCTGGTTGCCGGTAATGACTGTAAGTCCTTTGCTCTTTGCGGCTTTTGCGGCTGCAATAACGGTGCGTATTCCGGCGGGGTCGACTGCACATGGTTTTTCCATAAAAACATGTTTGCCGGCATCTACTGCTGCTCTGAAATGTTCGGGACGGAAGTGTGTCGGTGTTGTTAGCAGCACAACGTCTATGTCTGCCAGATCTAACGCTTTTTTATAGGAATCGAAACCGATAAATCTTTTTTCTTCCGGTACGTTAGTGTTAAAATGTTTATTCAGAACGGCGTGACTTGCGTTTATTCTGTCCGGCAATATATCTGCCATCGCTGTTATCTGCAAATATTTTCCGGCGCTCAGGAATTGCGTTGCTGCGCCTGTTCCTCTGTCGCCACATCCGATGAGCGCTGCTTTTAGCGGCTTTCCGTCGGGTGCGGAATCTGAAAATGTATACATTCCAAGTTCTTGTGGAGTAAAAATTTTTCGAGATCCGGATTTTGAACAGGACGTCAAAATGGCAGGTACTCCCGCCGCAGCGCCCGTTCCTATCAGCGCTGCATTTGTTAGAAATTCTCGTCTTTTCATTTTTATTTTTTTATTTGTTATTAAAAATCGCACAAATATACTGTTTTTTTTTGTAAATACGGTATAAATTCAAAAAAATTTATTATTTTTGCATCGGGTTATTTATTTTCTTATAATAATAATTAATTTTTAACATCGTCAAACTGTTTTTTTATGATTGCAAAATTTTTTGAGTTCACCGTTTATGAATTTTTTGCTGTACAAGTCGTAGATACGCCAGTGAAGCTGTTTTTTTTGCTAACGCAGTGTTTCATAGCCCGGCGATGCATGTTTTTTTGCCGTCAAATACTTGTTCAGTCCGGTGACGCAGTTTTTTTGCTTTCAAAGACTTCATCAGCCCGGTGATGCAGTTTTTTTTAAATAAAATATTAACATTAAATAAATATATAATAAAATTTAAATGATATGAAAAAAAATCCTGTAATTTCACCTTCGTTTGTTATCGAAGAATCATTATTAAGACAGAATCTTGAGATACTGAAATCAGTAAGTGATCGATCCGGCGCAGATATATTAATAGCGCTGAAAGCATTTGCGGCGTGGAAAATTTTTCCTATAATACGCGAATATTTCAAATTCGCAGCTGCAAGCTCGTCATTTGAGGCGCGTCTTGCAGCTGAGGAACTTGGAGGACTTGCACATACCTGCTCGCCGGCATATACAAACGAAAATTTTGATGAAATAATGAACTTCAGTTCACATATTACCTTCAATTCACTTGCACAGTTTGAAAAATTTATACCTCAAATCCAAAAACATCCGTATAAAATATCATGCGGACTGCGCATCAATCCGGAATATTCGGATATTAAAACCGAAATTTATAATCCGGCTGCGCCGGGGTCGCGACTGGGAATAACACGCAGTGCGCTCGGAAAAACACTGCCGGAGGGGATCGAGGGACTGCATTTTCACGCAATGTTCGAATCTTCTTCCGTCTCGCTCGAAAATACGCTGAAGTATACGGAAGCGCGCTTCGGAGATTTATTTCATCAGATCAAATGGCTCAATATCGGGGGCGGGCATAATATCACGAACCGGAAATACGATACCGGTCACCTCGTGTCGATTCTTACGTCGCTGAAAGAGCGGTATCCCAATCTGCAAGTAATTCTTGAACCCGGCGCCGCATTTGTCCTTAACGCCGGATACCTTCTCGCGACAGTAGTTGACGTCGTTGAAAGCAACGGGATAAAGACAGCAATACTTGATATATCGTTCACGTGCCATGCACCGGATTGCCTCGAAATGCCATACAAACCTGTAATACAAAGCGCTTATCCGGAGCCCGTTGCAGGAAAACCAACATACAGATTAGGCGGCAATTCATGTTTAAGCGGCGATTTTATCGGCGAATATTCTTTCAAGAAAGAACTGCATGCAGGCAGCGAAATAAAATTTCTCGACATGATACAGTATACTACCGTCAAGACCACAATGTTCAACGGAATACAGCATCCAAATATTTGTCTGAACAAAGAAGACGGGTATCTTAGAACTCTCAGACGGTTTACTTACAACGATTACAAAAACAGAATGGACTGACTTTCGGAAAAAAATATTACCTTTGCACCATAAAAAAGTAAAATAATAATGATAAAAATACAGTTATTCATCACCGGCATGCTTTTTTCTCTCGTCACAGTATCGCAAAACATGCCGTCACAGGACGAAATAGAAAAAGACGAAGATTATATCAATCTGCAAAAAACACTGGCGCCAATAGAGAAAAAACTTGCCGGTATTCAGTACGAATACTATAAATATTCCGATGCTCAGAAGAGCGATAAACAGTTAGTAAAGAAAATAAAAGACCGGTTCGACAGCACGATCGAAGAACGCGACACCATACTCTTCAAATTCATCAACCGCTGTCCCGGTTCCTTCGTCAGCCTCATGCTCATCGCACAAATGCACGAAGAAGAGCGCACAAACAAATCAACACTCGACTCGCTGCTTAATACCCTTTCCCCAAACATCAAGAAAATCGAAATGTGCAAAGCGCTTGCGTCAGACATAAAAGCATCGCTCGTCAATGCGACAGGCACAGAAGCCAAAGACTTCAAACAGCCTGACATAAGAGGCAAATCAGTTAAGCTGTCCGACTTCAGAGGAAAATACGTACTCGTTGACTTCTGGGCATCTTGGTGCGGTCCATGCCGTCAGGAAAATCCGAACCTTGTAAAAATATACAATAAATATAAAGACAAAAAATTCACCATACTCAGCGTATCATTAGACAGAGATAAAAAATCATGGCTCACAGCAATCGAAAAAGACAACATGAGATGGATTCACGTCTCAGACCTTAAATTCTGGCAAAATGAAGCAGCTCTTCTCTACAGAATACGTACAATCCCGCAAAACCTTCTGATCAGTCCGGAAGGAATAATACTGCATAAAAATCTTCACGGTACAGAGCTCAACAATATATTGTCCGAAATATTAAAATAAAACAGACCTCAGTATGAAAAAACAAATTCTCAGCATTTTTACAATATTCCTTCTGACAGTCAATATACATTCACAGACCATCAATTTTAACGTCCCAAAATATTCAGGATCAGACTATACCTTTATCATTTATCAGGGACAGAACAGCGACACAATACAAACCGGAACAGTTCCCGAAGAAGGAAAAATAACCGTCACCATTCCCGAAAAATACAAAGGCTACGAAGGGCTCTGTACGTGGACACTGTCCAAAGGCGGCGGATTACAGTTCATCGCGACGCCAGATGGACTTACCATCTCCACAAATGACGGCGCACCATCAACCAGCAGCATCCTTTACACAAACAGTTCGGAAACCGACAGCCTCAACAGTCTGCAAAAAGAACAGAATATCCTTTTTACAAAAATAGAAAACTATTTCCGCACAAAACAGTCATACTCCGACAACCAGCCACTGCTTGCGATCTTAGACAAAGAATATCCCGCCCTTCAGCAGCAGTACGAAGCCTATCAGAAAAAACTCAGAAGCAGCAATCAATACGCTTCATTCTACATCCTCATGACCAACTACCTAAAAGGCATCGAATCAAAGATATACCTGCCCGATCAGCAACAGGAAGCAAAAGAAGAACTCATACACTACATCACCTCGGAAATAGACATGTCTCGCCTCTACACGAGTGGTGCGTGGAACAATTTCATATCAATGACCTTCAATATATTTCCGGAAGAAAAAAACTTTGGAATCGCGATGACCAAAATTCTCACCCGCACAAAAGATCAGCGTATTTATGAGCTGTTATCAAGCGATTTGATGATGATCTGTTCACAGTTCGGCTGGGATGATGCTCAGACCATAATTGTAGATTACCTCGAGCAGTCAGGCAGGATCAAGGAACCAACAGGACACATCCAACACGCCTTCATGCTCAACAAAACAAAAACCGGCAGCAAGGCGCCCTCATTGAAAGGCGTTGGCAGCGTATCCAGTTCCGTGCTGATTTTTTATGAATCCGGCTGCGAACATTGCCGTGAACAGCTTGACACACTGGTAGCCAGATATGATTTACTTAAATCGCAAGGAATAAGAGTGATTTCCATCTCATCCGACACGAGTGACGAAGTATTCAAATACCATTCCGCCAAGTATCCGTGGAAAAACAAGCTCTGCGACCGTCAGGGCTTCAAGGGAGAGAATTTTTTAAGGTACGGAGTATTCAGCACGCCGACAATTTATTATACCGACAAGAACAGTTTGATTGTAGACAGAAAAGCGCGATTGCAGGATATAAAAGCATTGCAGCCGATTATTTATCAGGCAAAAACTCACAACTGACAGTCATTCCCGGCTTCAACCGTTCATCCGGTTTCAGTATACGTATCTCGACATCGAACACTTTGCGGCGTGTTTTCGAAAGCTGATATTCATTCCAGTGACAAAACTTGCCGATGTAAGAGATTTCTCCATCGAAGACAACTCCTTTCAGCGCATCAAGGCGGACAGCAACCGGCTGTCCGGTGTGGATTTTCAAGAAATCTGTTTCGCTGATAGAGGCATTGACTTTCATATTTTCCAGTTCGGGAATATTTGCCAGATTATTTCCTGTATAAATATTGTCTCCAACCTTTATCATTTTGTCTGTCCGCCAGTTTATGGCGATCTGGAATACGCCGGCAACGGGTGAGCGTAACGTCAGGCGAGGAATTAGCTGTAGTGCCGCTTCGAGTTTGGTACTGATCTGATTGACTTTGATTTCCTGTATCTTTCTGTCATATTCCTTCATCCGGCGATGAAGTGCGAGTGTTCGCTGTACTTTTGCGTACGCAATTTTAGATTGCTGAAATTCGAGTTCCTTGATTTTGCGCGTCCGTTCTGATTCGAAATGCGCCGATTCGAGTTCTATCTTGCGAAGTTCAAAGGTTGCCGTTTCGCTTTGCAGGTCAAGTTGAAGTTCTTTTGTCTTGACGTCCTGGTCTACATCCATCTTTTCGAGATTTGCCGTTTCGGTTTCGAGGGATTTTTCTTTGTCGAGGATATATTTTTGAATTTCTATAGGGTCAAGCTGAATAATCGAATCGCCCTTATTGACAATCGTGCCGTGTTCCAGAATACCGATAATGCGCATCTGATACCAGTAGCGTCCGAAGCGTGTGAGAATGAAGGAATAGTTATTCACGGCTGCAAGTTCACCGGTTTCAAATATCGTTTCGTGTTTTTGTGAGACGTCGCCGGAGCCGGTCTTTTTGCCGCAGGAGAAAACAAGACTGCAAGTCAGCAGTATAAAGATATGATATACGGTCTGTTTCATAATCATTGGGGTTTGACGGTTTCTTTTTTATTGCTGTCTTCGACAAATGGATTGCGGAGAGCAACTCTGTCCTTTTCGTTCAGTCCTTTTGTTATAATAACAAAATTGGAATTTGAATGTCCTGTCTCGACTTCTGTTTTTTCAAAGCCGCCGCCCTTTTTCAGATATACAAAGTATTTGTCTATTTCCTGATGGACGGCTTCTACGGGGACATGCAGCACGTTGTCGATCTTGTCGATTATGATGCGGCAACTGACGGTCAGTCCGGGCAACAAATTTTTATCTGTCTCTTTCAGCAGTATTTCGACGGGAAATACTTTGACTTTGGACGTCCCGTCCTTGCTCGTAGCGAGGTTGGCGACTGACATTACTTCGCCATGAAAAATGCTGTCGGAAAATGCGTCCGGCTTGATTTCTACTGTCAGCTCCCTGCTTATCTTGCTGATGTCTACTTCATTGATGTTCACTTTTGCTTTCAAAACGCTAAGGTCGGGAAGCTGAATCAGAGTCTGTCCTGTCCAGCACTGGTCGCCTACCTGGAATTTGTTGCCGGAACTCCAGTTGTGACTTATGATAACAATACCCGGCGAGGGTGTGATAACAAACAGGTTTGCCAGAGTTTTATGCGCTTCTTCGAGCGATGTTTTGTCCTGTTGAATGGCAACGTTTTTCTGACTGATTTCTTCTTTCTGTATTTTCATCCGGTTGTCAATCTGTTCTTTTGCCTTGTCGAGCGCGATGACTGCCTTTTCGAGATTGAGTTCTATTTCTTTTTTCTTGACTTCCGATTCGTATGTGGACTGTTCTGCCCGGATTTTCGATATTTCCTGAGAGATGCGCGATACTTCGTAATCTGCCTTTAATTCTTCGAGGTCGGATTCGTGCTGCGCTTTCATCTTTTCGAGTTCGGCATAACTGATTTCGAGGCGTCCTTCGGAGTTCACGATTTCTTTCTGTACTTCCGACGGGTCGAATACGATAAGTGTGTCGCCCGCTTTTACTTCCGCTCCATCCTTCACTATCTGTGTGATTTTGAGGTTTCCGTATCGCCACGGTATGTTGGGCGATGAAATGGTCTGAGAATGTAGCGCTTCTATTTCGCCTTCTTCATACAGATCTATGTAAAATGTTCCAATGACGGCTGTTGCAACCGGGACTTCTGTCGTTTGTCCGTGTTTGCCGCAGGCGAAAAAGAGTAAAATGAGGAGAGATAATAATGTGAATTTCATAAGATATAAAATTAAACGGAGGCAAAGTTATAAATTTATTTTTGAAATATAATATAAATTGTTTAAATAGTATGAGAATATTTTTCAAGCCAAAATATTCGGTCGATAATATGTAGTGCGACCGTTTCAGTCTGAAATTATCGGAACCGGTAAGCGGATGCGACTGTTTCAGTCTGAAATTATCGGAACCGGCAAGCGGGTGCGACTGTTTCAGTCTGAAATTATCGGAACCGGCAAGCGGATGCGACCGTTTCAGTCTGAAATTATCGGAACCGGCAAGCGGATGCGACTGTTTCAGTCTGAAATTATCGGAACCGGCAAGCGGGTGCGAACATTTCAGTCTGAAATATCGTGTTTGCAGTTTTTTGATGATATGTTTATGATAAAGGTGTGCCGGTTTGATTGCCGGTTCTGTTTCTTTTTTTCTTTCTTTTTTGGGAGTCAAAGCGAGAGAGGTTGTTTTCGCCGAGAATATCGTTGTATGTGCGTTGTGACTGAGCGGTTTCTTCTTCTGACGACAGAGATTTTGGCTTTTCGCCGAGACGGTTCATTCGGATGACTTCACAGGCGCGTTCGGAGGTGATGTTTACCGGATTGGCGATGATGTTTCTGTCGGTTGAGTATGTTATCTGGTTTCTGAAAACGTCTGTCTTGAAATGGAAATACGTATTGTCGACCGTTTCGAGGCGTATTTCGCGGGATGGGAAACGTTTTATTGCTTCTGTATATGTGTCTTCTTCGTAATTCAGGCAGCATTTGAGTTTGGCGCACTGTCCGGCGAGTTTCTGGGGGTTGAGTGATATGTCCTGTATCCGCGCCGAGTTGGTGGATACGGAACTGAAGCCTGAAAGCCAGCCTGAGCAGCACATTTCCCGTCCGCAGGGACCTGTTCCGCCTATCCGGGCGGCTTCCTGACGGACGCCGATCTGTTTCATCTCGATCCGGACATGAAACGTTTCTGCCAGATCTTTGATTAACTGACGGAAATCGACTCGTTCATCTGCTATGTAATAAAAGATTGCCTTGCTGCCGTCGCCCTGGTATTCTACGTCTCCGATTTTCATCTGCAGTCCGAGTTTTTCTGCTATTTTGCGCGAGCGAATCATTGTGTCGTGTTCCTTTGATTTAGCTTCTTCATATTTTTCAATATCGGTCTGGCGGGCTTTTCGATAGACTCGATACACTTCTTTTTCTGAACGGACGTGTGCTCTTTTCATCTGCAAAGCCACCAGTTTGCCGGTCATTGTGACTGTTCCGATATCGTGTCCCGGATTTGCTTCCACGGCTACCGTATCTCCCTTTGCCAGTGAAAATCCGTTGCTGTTCAGATAATATCCCTTGCGTGTGTTTTTAAACTGCACCTCTACAAAATTGTCTGCGTTTTCTGATTCTGGAATGTCGCAAAAATAGTCGTAACTGTTCAGTTTATTTGCCTGTCGTCGGCAGCATCCTCGTGTGTTCATCCGACATTCTCCGTTATACAGTCTGTATTCCATAATTTTAATCAATATAGCATTTATGTTGTTTGGAAACAACGGCTGCAAAGGTACGACAATAATTTCAACCTGCAAAAATCAGACTTGTTTTCTCTGCTGTGGTCAGGCATTAACCCTGTTATCCGGTCTTTAATTAAAAAAGAAAAGAGTTAATGTCTATATCAGACATTAACTCTTTTCTTTTTTGCGTTTAGCTACAGGATCAGTATCTGTTCCTGTTGTAACCGCCGCCGCGATTTCCGCCACCTCCAAAATCACGTTTTGGACGTTCTTCTTTCGGGCGTGCTTCGGAAACAGAAAGCTGGCGTCCATCAAGTTCTGCGCCGTTGAGTTCCGAAATAGCGCGCTTTGCGGCTTCTTCGTCCTCCATTTCTACGAATCCGTAACCTTTAGACCGTCCTGAAAAACGGTCGGAAATAACTCTTGCTGAAGAGATTTCTCCGTACTCTTCAAAAATTTGTGCTAAGTCAGCGTCTTTTGTCTGAAAACTTAAGCCTGCTACAAAAATGTTCATTGTTGAAAATGATAAAAAATAAATAATTTAATTAGAATTGAGGATTATCGCAGATTATAAGCTAAAGACGAATAAAAAACACCCGAAAAAAGAAATAAAACTGTCATAAAAGAACTCAAACATCAGGACAAAGGTAAGTGAATAAATTAAATAAACAAACTTTTTTCAAAAAAATCGCTAAAATCTTCATTTTTTTGCCTTAAAGTTCCCAATTCTTGATTTTTTTCATAAACTCGTAATCTGTCATATCAATTTTTAAGGGAACGAGTGAAGCGTAACCGTTTCGGAACGCCCACATATCTGTTTGCCGGTTATGAGGCTCATTGTCGTGAATCTCGCCTGTCAGCCAATATTCTGTATTTCCCTGCGGATCTGTGTGCCTCTCAATTTCTCTGATCCATTTTGTGCTGGTTTGGGAGCATACTTTCATGCCTTTAACTTGCGGAGTGTCGGGAATATTCAGATTCAATCCCACTCCTTTGGGAAGTCCTTCCTGCAATACCGTTTCAGCGACAGTGCGGGCGTAGATGACAGCCTGACTGAAATCTGCGACAGCCTCGTTATTACACAGAGAGACTGCAACCGATGGAATCCCGATAATCGTTCCTTCAAGCATTGCACCTACTGTTGCTGAATAAAATACACATACAGCAGAATTGATACCGTGATTGATACCAGACAGCAAAATATCGGGCTTGCGATCAAGAATCTGATGAAAAGCAAGTTTAACGCAATCGACAGGCGTGCCTGAGCAGGAATAGACAGTCAAATCTGTTTCTTTCTTGATTAGTTGACAGGTAATCGGTTTGGTAAATGTGAAAGAGCCTGACATTCCGGAACGTGGTCCATCCGGCGCCATAACTACTATTTCGCCAAGAGTACGAACAGAGTCAATAAGGCAGTTAATGCCCTGTGCTTCGACGCCGTCGTCATTTGTGATAAGAATAAGTGGTTTTTTTTCTGTTATCATAAGTTTTATTTTGAAAATTAAACTCAGTCGAATTATTCTTAATTTTTGAATTGCTTGTAAAACAGCAAGATAAGATGTTATTTTTGTTTTATGGGGTACGATTTGGGGCTTCTTCGGATGTCGTTTTTGGCTGCCTCTGACTACCCTCTGTCTGCATAAAACTCGAATACAAAG
>JAIRYM010000013.1 GCA_031267615.1 Dysgonamonadaceae bacterium | reverse complement strand
TTCGCCGATATGCAAAAACATTTCTTTATTCAGCGTTTGCAGTAATTCGTTGCCTTGCTGTTTGTAATGCAGTTCGGCAAAGCCGAACGCATCGCCCGCAGGGATAGCGTTTTCACTGTCTTCGTGGTGGGCAAATTCTCTGTCAAGAGAATTGCCTAAAACATTCTCTTTTTCAATCCAAATATGCAATGTGTTTTTATTGGAATTGAAAGGATTGCGGCATAAGCCGCAATCTCTTTCAACCAAACGCATTACAATTTCATCAGGGTAGTACAGCCGCAAAATGTGGCTGTAAATTCCTAAACCGTAATGTGTTTTGCTCAAAATGCTTTCCTTACTTATTGTGTCCATAGTCCTTAATTTTGTACATTGTGTAATTGTCGGATAGAATTTTGAGAATGTCCTGTCGCCGGTAATAAATTTTATTACCGATTCGGGAAAACGGCAAAGTGCCGTTTGAACGCAAAGTTTGCAGGGTGCGGGGCGAAATGTGCAATGCCTGCATCACATCTTGGGCATCGAGCCAATCAGCAAGCGGTGTTTCTTCGCTTGGCTTTTCGCTTAAAAGCGGGTGTTCCGTTCCGACAAAATGTTTGCGGAACTCAACCGCTAACGGCTCGTTGCTGTTCTGAAAATAATCTTTCAGAATGTCGGCTAATAATTTGGGCTTGCTCATCTCAAACCTCCTTTCCTGTTAGAATTTACAAACTGTTCGGCTTCGGCTTGGATTTCGGCGGCGGTTTTCCGTCTGCCCTCTTTCAGCCAACTGTCGATTTCGCTTTTCAGGAACATCAACTTTTTGCCCTTTTTGTGATAGGGAATTGAGCGTTGCCCAATCCACGCATAAACCGTAGGTTTTGCGGGGTGGTCGGGGTGGTACTTGCATAAATCATCAAGATTAAACCACTTTTCTGTTTCTGGTCGTACCGTCTGTTCGGCACTCAGCAAGGTTTCGATTTTTTCAACCTTGCGAATTAAATGTGCTACTGCTTTCGGCACATCATTAAAAGAAATTTCACTGTGCGCAAAATTGGCTGCACTCGGCATAAATTCAAACGAGTTTGATTTCTGCTCTCGTTTGCTCAATTTTTCATCTGAAAACATAATTTTTATATTACCCGCTTGGTTATGCTGCTCCCTCATCAGCGGATAATAAGAAAGCCCCAATTCCAATGAATTGAGGCTGCAAAAGAATAGCTAAAAAGAGGGTGTAATGGGTTGCTGTAAGCCCTTACATATTATCGTTTCTTATTGTATCTTATTGATACATCAAAGTTTAAATCTTTAAGTATTTTATTGACTGTATCAACTTCATCTTTGTGTCGAGAGGTTAATTCGTCCGTATTTGACAGGCGTTGCCGGATTCTTTCAACAGAAAAGCCGGTCAAGTAACTTATCAATCGAGCCATTTTTGCCTTATCATCAGAAGTCGAGCAAATACCCGATTTTTTCAAAAGCAACATCATTACATCGGTCGTTACTTTAAAAGTGCGTTGGGAAAAATCCGTATCCGCATTGTCTTGCGTTTCTAACCCTAGCTCATTGGGATATAGCATTTCCTCTATCGGGCGAATTATTTTATAAACTTCGTTTTTGCAACGCTCTAACTGTTTATCTTGCTTTTCAAATTCATCAATCATTTGAATAATAAATGAAAACACCCAATATTTATACACTTCGTTTGAAAATTCAAATTGCTTGCAATATAGATTAACCTCTGACAATTTATTTTTCAAACATCTAATTTTATCATATATAAGGTGTGTTGTATTGAAATACAACAAAAGATTTGCAGTATCTTCCGAAAAGATATTGTTTTCCGTAAGGAAACTGTATTGTTCGTAATTGAAGTTGTCATCAAGAAATTCATCTAAACTTTTTTTAGGGTAATCGTCCCTGTACCTTTGAATTGCCCTTACAATGGCGTTGTCATCTGGAACACATTGAATTGGCTTGCTTTTATGGAAAGCACTTTTTTTGTTCTTCTCCACTCCTAACTGATAAAACAAATAGCCGAAACTTGCATCTGCTTTTATAACTTCAAAAAGTTGGCAACGAAAAGCCGGAGCTTCGGTGTGTGGTATTTCTCCATCAAACTTCTCCAATACCGGTTCTTGTAATTGATTGTTTGTATCTAACTGAAAACTATGTAGTTCTTTTTGAAAGACACTAAACCGCCAATCGCTTAACAGGTAATCATTATAATACTTATCTGTTGCTTCTTTGTCTTTTCGTAAAAGCATAAGGTCTGCAACAACCCTTTTAATGTCGTCAAGATATTGAATTGACGACTTATTCATTTCGATATATTCTTTTGCTCGCATATCGTTATATTCTAAGTGTTTATATTCAGTTTAATAGCGTGTGCCGCCTTTTCTTTCTTTTCATCAACCACTTTTGCGTATATCTGTGTTGTTTTGACATTGGTGTGCCCTAACATCTTGCTGACGGTATAAATATCTGTGCCATTGCTCAATTGTAGGGTTGCAAATGTATGACGGAAACAATGAAATGTAATTTTCTTTGTTATTCCCGCCGCTTTTATCCACCGTTCCAACGGTTTGGAAATCCAAGACGGGTCGGGCAAATCTTCAAAAACTAACTGTTCGGGCTTTCGGGGTTTGCCACAAAGTTCCAACGCCTGCGGCGAAATGGGCATGTATTCGACACCTTTCGTTTTTTGTTGCGTGAAATTGAGGCGGGCTTGCTCGCCGTCAATCTGTATTTCTTTCCACTGCATTTTTTGAATGTCGCAATGGCGTAAGCCTGTGAGCGCAGAGAACAGGGCGGCGCGTTTCATTGTGTCTTGTTCGCAAGGCGTGACGGCAAGAGTATTCAATTCTTCGACTGTAAGAAACTCGCGACGTGTTTCCTGTTCCTGTATGCCTTTGATTTTTGCGGACAAATCGACTGTCAAATATCCATCGACAAACGCTTGCTTTAATCCGGCTTTGAAAATGGAAAAATAGGTTGCGGCGGTGTTGCGGGATATGGTACCACTTTTGTTGCCTCCGCAGGGAGCGGTCATCAGGAACATTCTAAAATCTTCTGCAAAACGGTTGTCTATCTTGGAAAATGGCAATATTTC
>JAIRYM010000089.1 GCA_031267615.1 Dysgonamonadaceae bacterium | reverse complement strand
CCGACCAGCGCGACGCACTGAACCTCGGCTCACTCTCTCCGGCGTCACAGCAGGCAGCCCTCGGCTTGCAGATATTCAACACAGACACCGAGTGCGTCGAAACATGGAACGGCGTGGAGTGGATACAGACCTGCTACAACAACACGCCTACCATTCCGCCTGTACCACTCGCTGCCGTCTCTTGCGGCATAACCAACACCGATGATATAGAGTTTACCGCCATCGCCGATCCTTATGCTGTGAAATACGAGTTCTTTGACAACACAACTTCTAAGGGCAAGCAGACAAGCCACGTTATTAACTTTGGAACAACAAGGACATCCAGTGAAATAACGGTGAGATACTATTACCCCCTTTCGTTCTTGAAGCCGACGATGCTTCCCGTAGAAGGCGGCAGCTATACCATTGGCGCAGCCTTGCAGGACGCTACCGACGGTGCTAACTCCGCCACCGATGTATTCGGCAATCATTTAGTAAATATCAGCACTTCTTTTAACATGAGCAAGACCCAGATAACGCAGGCTCAGTTTGAGTATGTCTTTCCTGACAGAGTAGCCGTTACCACCAGTGGTTCCGATCAGCCCAGTAACAATAACTTTAGTTGCAGCACGAATACTAGTTATGCGCCCTCATCATCCAAACCTGCTGAAATGATCAGCTGGTATGACGCTATAGCCTATTGCAACAAGTTAAGCGCGATGGAAGGCAAAGAACCTTGTTATACTGTTTCCGGTGTTAGCGACTGGTTACACCTTGCGTATACCTCAATACCTTCAACCTCTAATTCCAACTGGAACGCCGCCACAATGGACATGACCAAGAACGGCTATCGCCTGCCGACAGAGGCAGAATGGGAATACGCAGCGCGCGGAGGACAGAATAGTCCAACCAATACAGGCAGCGATAAAGATTATTTCTACTCTGGCAGTAATGCTATTGCTAACTATGGCTGGTATAATGGCAACAGCAGCAGTCAAACCCACCCTGTTGGAACCCAAACCGCCAATGCTCTTGATCTTTGTGACATGACCGGCAACGTTTGGGAGTGGTGCTGGGACTGGTATGCAAGTCCAATCCCAGGCAGTGCTAACGATCTTGACCCTACAGGTCCTACTTCCGGTTCCGTCCGCGTTCGTCGCGGCGGCAGCTTTGGCAATGGCGCTTACGGCTGCCGCGTTTCGAACCGGTACAGCGACGGCTACCCGTCTTTCCGGGGCAACGGCGATGGGTTTCGGGTTGTTTGCAGGTAGCAGCCTAAAAATTATAAGTCGGTAATTAGCTGTTAGAAAAAAGGCTGTTTCAAAAACTTTTTTGAGCAGCCTTTTTTATTCTGTCAGTTCAGGGGAAAAAATTTGTTCTTTAAAGGAAAATATCTACCTTTGCAAAAATTTTATACACAAAATGAAATACTTGAAATCCTTATCCATTCTGCTCGTTATGCTTGCTTTTATTGCTTGCAAAAATAATTCTTCCGTCCGTCTCGAATCGGGTTTTGAAACACCGCCAGCCGACATTCGCGTTGGTTGCTATTGGTACTGGATCGACAAAACCGTTACCAAAGAAGGAATTATCGCTGACCTTGAAGCGATGAAGAAAGCTGGAATTACACGCGCCTACATCGGTCTGACCGGCGGCGGCGAGGAATTAGCTTTTATGTCCGACCAATGGTGGAATATGATTCATACAACGCTCAAAAAAGCAACCGAACTCGACATCGAAATCGGAATGTTTAACTGCCCCGGATGGAGTCAGTCGGGCGGACCGTGGATAGATGCTCATCAGTCGATGCGCTACCTTGCAGGTATTCAACGGCGTATTATCGGACCAACGCATTTCTCCGAAAAAATAGAAGTTACAAGGGAAGAAATGCAGAAAAACCGTAGAGGGGAGTTTTATGACTCGATAACAAACACAAAACCCGAAGATTTTGAAGATGTCCGCGTACTCACATTCCCCATAAACAAAGAGGCGACTAAAAATTTGCTTGACGAGCATGGCGCGAAAATCACGCCTTCGACCAATATCAGCAAAACGGAAAACGGATTGCAACTGCCACGTAACGAAGAATCGACCATTACGCTGAAACTGGCAAAAGCCGTACCCGTACAGAGTTTGGTAATATCGTCTTACAAAGAATTTCGCGCATTGACCGAACTGCAATATCGCGACGGCAGCGAATACAGGACAATAAAATCGTTCAATTTTGATCGCTCCGACCATCAGTTGAGCCGTGGTTTTCACACTTGGGCGCCGCTTGCCATAACATTTCCCGAAATCACAGCCGATGAGTTCCGTCTTGTGTTTACAAAAACAGGGAAATCCGGTTTCCTGACAGGCTTCTCGCTCACTCACGCCCCCGTTTTGGAACGGTATGAAGAAAAAACTTTCGGCAAGATGTTTAACTCGCTTGCTCCGCCCTGGAACGCATTTATGTGGGACGCCGAAACTGCCGACAGTTCGCTCTCAATTCCAGTAGATAAAATAATAGATATATCTGACAAACTCGCTGCCGACGGTACTCTCACGTGGGACGTTCCCGAAGGCGACTGGGTAATAATCCGTATGGGAATGTATCCGACCGGTATCGCCAATTCGCCTTCACCCGTTGGTGCACTGGGTTATGAATGTGATAAAATGAGCGCCGAACACACAGCCTATCATCATGATAAATACATAGGAGAAATAATAAAACGAATCCCTGCCGAAGACCGAAAAACGTTTAAAGTGAATGTGCTGGACAGTTACGAAAAAGGTGGGCAAAATATTACAGATGATTTTATTGAAATTTTCAAAAAACGATATAACTACGATCCCACGCCTTATTTTCCTGCGTATTACGGCTATCCTGTAGGCAGTCCCGAACTTTCAGACCGTTTTTTGTGGGATATGCGCCGCCTCGTTGCCGACCGTATTGCGATGGAATATGTTCGCACGCTTCGCGAAAAATCTAACGCCGACGGACTGACGACTTGGCTCGAAAACTATGGTTCATGGGGCTTTGCAGGCGAATTTTTGCAATACGGAGGACAGTCTGACGAAGTTGGAGGCGAGTTTTGGGTAGACGATTTCATTGGCAAGGAAGAAAACCGCTGTGCCTCGTCGTGTGCCCATATTTACGGCAAAACCAAAGTATGGTCGGAGTCCTTTACTAACGCCAGCGACCATTACAGAGTTTCGCCTGCAACATTGAAAAAACGTGGCGACTGGGCAATAGCAGAAGGTGTGAACGCTTTTGTGCTACACGTCAATATTCAGCAACAGGCTGACGATACATACCCCGGTGTCGATGCATGGTATAACTGCCAGTTCAACCGCAAAAACACGTGGTTTTCGCAACTTGATTTGTTCTCTACATACTTGCGTCGCTGTTCATTTATGCTCCAACAGGGGATTGACGTTTCCGATGTTGCATATTTCATCGGCGAAGACGCTCCTAAAATGTGTGGAATCACACAGCCAGAAACCCCAGCAGGCTATCACTATGACCATATCAACGCCGAAGTATTGATGAATAACGCGATTGTAAAAGACGGCAAACTCACGCTGCCTCACGGCACTCAATATCGCATCCTCGTCTTGCCGCCTCAGGAAAAGATGCGCCCCGAAATGCTGAGCTGCATTGCCAAACTCGTCGAGCAGGGCTTGACTGTTGTCGGCAACCCACCGTTGTGCTCGCCAAGCCTTGAAAATTATCCAGAATCGGATGGAGAAGTGAAAGCGCTCGCAACGCAATTATGGGGCGGTAGAAATGATGCAGGCACAGTTTCTACATACGGTAAAGGTAAAATTTATCCTCAAATAACCTCTTTGCAAGAGATTTTTGAGAGTTTTTCGCTTGCGCCGGACTTTGCTGTCGAAGGCGACGCTCCTATCATGTACACTCACCGCCGCGACGGTAACACAGATATATATTTTCTCTCCAATCAAAGCGATACAGTACAAGAATTTAATGCAACTTTCCGCGTTAAAAGCAAACAGCCCGAATTTTGGGACCCGATGCTCGGAAGCCACAGACCTCTGCCTGCTTTTTCGCAAAACAGTGAACTTACTACCGTTCCTCTGAAATTGGAGCCGGCCGGCAGTGCGTTCATCGTTTTCCGCAATCCTGCATCATCCGCAGGGGCATTACGCACAACATCCCTGCAAGAAAATTTCCCTGTCCTGGAAACAGTTTTGGAAATTTCTTCACCTTGGACGGTTAGTTTTCAATCCGATACCATTTACCGTGGACCATCCGAACCGGTTGTCTTCGAGACTTTGACAGACTGGGCAAAATCGGAGAATGAAGCAATCAAGTTTTATTCCGGGACGGCGATTTACAGGACGACCATTAAGATAAAGAACGTCGTTAAATCCCCTGAAGACTATAAGAAGTTATTCCTCGATTTTGAGAAAGTCGGCGTGATGGCAAAAGTGAAACTCAATGGGCAATACGCTGGCGGAGTTTGGGCAGAGCCGTATCTTGTTGATATTACAAAATTTATAAAAGAAGGCGACAACGAACTCGAAGTCGAAGTCGTGAACAACTGGGCAAACCGAATTATCGGAGACAGAAACCTGCCCGAAGAGGAACGCCGCCTGAAAATAAACAGAGGTCCTAAAGCAACCGCTCCTCTAATGGAGTCCGGGATTATCGGGACAGTGAAGATTTTGAAATTTCAGAAATAAATTAAATCGCTTTCAGCACTATACGAAAAGTTGTGCCTTTGTCGATTTCAGATTTATAGACGTAGATTTTGCCTTTATGGTAAGATTCGATAATTCGTTTTACAAGCGACAATCCAAGTCCCCATCCTCGCTGTTTGGTGGTATAACCCGGACGGAACACAACGTCAAATTTAGATTT
Organism: Dysgonamonadaceae bacterium; assembly: GCA_031267615.1. Classification (GTDB taxonomy): domain Bacteria; phylum Bacteroidota; class Bacteroidia; order Bacteroidales; family Azobacteroidaceae; genus Azobacteroides. The sequence goes on along the minus strand of JAIRYM010000089.1, from coordinate 33,555 downwards.
AGGAATACCTTTGCCTGTATCGGTTACATTGAGCAATACCATTTTGCGTTTTTTTACTGCTGAAATCTGTATAGTTCCCTGTCCGTTCATAGCATCTACCGCATTTTTCACAAGGTTTTCGATAACCCATCCGAACAGAGATTCGTTCATCAAAACCTGAATCTGCTCTTTTGGAAAATCTGTTTGAATATTCACTTTTGACGAGATACGTCTAGAAAGGTATTCAATTGCTTTATTTACACCGTATTCAAGATTCATAGGTTCTGGCTTTGCTGATGAGCCTATTTTGGAAAAGCGCTCGGCAATAGTTTTCAATCGATCAACATCTTTGTCTATTTCCGTGAGCAATTCAGGTTCCAAGTCTTTGTTTTTCAAATATTCGAGCCAAGCCATAAGCGATGAGATAGGCGTTCCCAACTGATGAGCAGTTTCTTTTGAAAGCCCTACCCAAACACGATTTTGCTCTGCTTTTTTTGTACTGTTGAGGGCTACAAACGAAACAAGAATAAAAATAAAAACTACGCCTAACTGTATATACAAAAAAAGTTGCAATTGATTTCGCAGAGAATACGGAAACAGTTGAAGTTGTTTTAACGTAGTAGAATCGTCGTAATAGACGTGCTGAACAATGCCTTCGTCAAGTTTGATTTCAACAGGCTCATGTTTTTGGGCAAATTCTTTAACTTTTTGTTTAAGAAAGTCGCGGTTTTCCTGCAAAATAGAGTAAAAATCATAGTCTTCAGAAGTTGAATCTGACGGAAAATTTTCTAAATTATATGGCAGAACATTACGGCAAGTCACTACTTCGCCCGTTTCGTCAGTCATAATAACGGGAATAGTGTGGTTGCCTTCAACGATGCGAGTAGTGAGCAAGGTGTCATAATTGATAAAAGCGTTGTCGATAAACTGCTTAACTCCCTTATAATTGGGCTTGTCAAGCGACATAAGGTATTCTTCATTTGATAATGCCTGCGAGGTAATAACACCGATAGTTTCAGCCCAAAGTTCAATTTTTTTGCGTTCTTCCTCTTTAAGTACATCAGTCAGCCGATTAGTTTCCAAAACTGATTTCATTGTAAGTTGATTATTTATCAAAACTGACGCTATTGCAATGAGAACAGCGACGGAAACAAACAGATAACGGAACATTTTGCCGGAAAACATCATTAATTTCAAAATTTATAACAAAAGCAAAGGTAGCGAAATATTACGAAAATTTAGTTTTTTGCGCTATGATAATGTTAAAATGCCTACATTTGCCGGCAAAAAATTTCATAATGAAAATTACAGTCGCAGTAACGAATGACCTGGTTACAGACCAGCGAGTGCATAAAGTTTGTAGCACGCTGATGCACAACGGTCATAAAGTAATGCTTATCGGGCGAAAATTTCGCAACAGTCCTGTGGTTGAGCGATTGTACAAAACTCATCGCATGCGATTGATTTTCAATCATTCTGCCCTGTTTTACGCGGAATATAATTTCAGACTTTTTATACATTTGCTGTTTACCAAAACAGACTTGATTATTTCTAACGATACTGATACGCTAACTGCCTGTTTTTTTGCTTCTATAATTTGTCGAAAACCGCTTGTATTTGATGCTCACGAAATGTTTCCGGAAGTACCGGAAGTTACAAGCCGGCAGTTTGTGAAGACTGTCTGGACAAAAATTGAAGATTGGATTTTTCCGAAAATACGTTATTCTTATACTGTCTGTCAATCTATTGCAGACATTTATAATCAACGATATGGAATGAATATGCAGGTTGTGCGAAATATTCCGACTGCTAAAGTTGAGTCTGTAATTACAAGTAAACCAATTGCTTCCGACGGCAGAAAAGTCATTATGTATCAGGGCGCTGTGAATGTTGGGAGAGGTATTGAATGGGTAATTGACACAATGCCTTATCTCGACGGTTTTGTTTTTTATGTGATTGGTGATGGCGATGTTATCAACGAAATGAAAGAACGTGTCAATTGTCTGAAACTTAATGACAGAGTAGTTTTTACAGGGCGTGTGCCGTTTGAAATGCTTGCGGCTTATACTGTTTGCGCCGATATTGGGATAAATCTGCTCGAAAATCACGGCTTGAATTATTATTTTTCGTTGCCAAATCGTATATTCGATTTTATGCGGCAGCAAGTTCCTGTGCTTGCCTCTGATTTTCCTGAAATCAGGCGAATTTTAGCGCATTACGGCACAGGGGTATTGATAAATAATTATGAGCCGGAATTTATTGCAGAAACAATTTTGAAGATGGTTGAACAGCCCGTAAATGAAGCCGGTTTCGCCGTAGCAAACACAGAACTGACTTGGGAAAACGAATCGAAAACCATTTTGCAGACAGTACGGCAGGCTGCAAAAAACTGGCAACTAATCTTAATCTTTTATTTTCTCAACTTTTTTTTATAATTTTGCCGGCTAAATTTAAAGAAAAACAATAAAATGCTTACACTCAAAAGTATTACTGAAAATACGCGGGAAACGATCGAAAGACTTGCAAAAAAACACTTCGACGGCGGTGCACTGATTACAGAAGTTATAGAAGCCGACAAGAAACGTAAGGAATCTCAAAAACAACTCGACGATAACCATGCTGCCGTCAATCAAATATCGCGTTCTATCGGCAATTTTATGAAAGAAGGTAAAAAAGACGAGGCTGAAGCGGCAAAGGCAAAAGTCGCAGAAATTAAGGAAACCAACCGCGCACTCGAAACAGTGATGAAAGATAATGAAACACGTCTTACAGAACTGCTTTGCCTTATCCCAAACTTGCCTCACGACAGTGTCCCCGAAGGTAAGCACGCTGAAGATAACATCATAGAAAAAACAGGCGGACACAGCTTTGACTTGCCCGCTGATGCTCTTCCTCACTGGGAACTTGCGAAAAAATATGATTTGATTGATTTTGAACTCGGCGTGAAAATCTCAGGCGCAGGTTTCCCTGTTTACAAAGGCAAAGGCGCTCGATTACAACGCGCTCTCATCAATTTCTTCCTCGACAATGCCCGCGACGCCGGCTATTTGGAAATTCAACCGCCTTACGTTGTTAATTCTGCGTCGGGTTACGGCACAGGAAATTTACCGGACAAGGAAGGACAAATGTATTATGCAACGGCAGACGAATTGTATCTGATACCTACTGCCGAAATTCCGGTAACTAATATTTATCGGGATGTTATTCTTGAAGAAAAAGATTTGCCGGTTAAAAACACTGCATATTCCGCCTGTTTCCGTCGCGAAGCTGGCTCTTATGGCGCTGACGTGCGTGGACTGAACCGTCTGCATCAGTTCGATAAAGTAGAAATTGTAAGAATTGATACGCCTGAACATTCATACGAATCTTTGCAGGAAATGGTAAATTATGTGCAGTCGCTGGTTGATAAACTCGAACTTCCGTGGCGCATATTACGGCTTTGCGGTGGCGATATGAGTTTCACCTCTGCTTTGACATTCGATTTCGAAGTATTCTCGGCAGCACAGCGACGCTGGTTAGAGGTAAGTTCGGTTTCCAATTTTGAGAGTTATCAGTCCAACCGTTTGAAATGTCGCTATCGTAAAGCAGACAAACAGATACAGTTGTGCCACACGCTGAACGGCAGCGCCCTTGCCTTGCCCCGCATTGTGGCTGCGCTGCTCGAAAACAATCAGACCCCCGAAGGAATCATCATTCCGAAAGCGCTTGTATCCTACACCGGCTTTGAAATAATAAAATAATTAAACAGTTTAATACAGAGGTTTTGAGTGTTTATTATTTTGATTCATTTCTATTTTTTTCAGACTGTTTACAGAAATGCCTTTGAAACCGGGATTTGAAGTTTCAAACAAAATTTTTCCTCTCTTTTCAAACAAAACTTTTTGAAGTTTTCCGCCTTTCATTATACCTGAAACGCGAATACCGTCTGTCGCGGGAAGACTGTAAAATTCAATATCGGCAAATGCTTCAGGGACGGCGGGAAAAACGCGAATTTCATCGTCAACCGACTGCAATGCCATTGCGACAGGAACAACGGTAAAGGAAGCATAACCTGTCAGAAAATAATACAGCGTACGGTTTTGCTCACACATTGCAGAAGTCTGCGGATCGGTTTGAGTGAGACAGTATGCCGACTTTTCATAAGCCTCTTCAGCCCTGCCCCAATAAGCATCGGTCAAGGCAAACCAGTTAGCGAGAAAGGTAATCATTCCTTCGCCTTTTTTATTTCTCAACCAGCATTGATTTAATGATTTGTTGACTTTTGATTCGGAAAGATCCTTCATCTGTTCCAACGCAGGGAAACCGAGGTAAACATATCCGCGAATCCCCATATATCCTGCGCCTGCACGACTTCCGTCATCGCCCGAAAATTCGAGATAAACATTATTCCTGTCGCGAAAATGAATTTTACGGGCAATGTCAGACCATTTTTTGCTTAAATCAATGTCAACTCCAAGTCTTTCAGCATCTGCGGCAGCTTGAGTCAATGTCCAGCGTGCAGCGAGTAAACCGTCGAGAACGCCTGTTTCAAACAGGTCTTCTGTAACCGAAAGCAGTGGAGGAAGAGTATATGATTTTTGCTTTTTGTCATAATGCAGTATTGTTCTCCAAAACTCTGCACTTCCGCGAAGTACGGAATAGACGGTATCGGACATTTCTCCGTACAGCTTTTGAAAGTTTTTATACATGGCAGGTGCAAATCCCTGAATGTGAATTTGTTTATCCCACGGCGTCACTTGATGATTGTGCCCGTCAAAAAGATTTTCATGAGCGAAGCATATAGCATCAGGATTATTGCAGGTCAGATAAGTTGTTTTGCCTTTCTTTACGCCGCCGTAAATAAATTCGTGCTCCCCGACAGGAAACATTTCAGTAACATTGTCGTGCAGAGATTCCGGACGGTAAAAGGATGACAGCATATTGCCGGCGCGTACCGAATCGCCGAGAAGTGTATATGCAAGTGTTGCCCAGCCTGCGCCTCCATAAGTAAAAGGAATTTGTTGCCAGGGAGTTATATTCGACAGATTCTGATTGGTCTGCAGACTGTATTCATTGGAAATGTGAGTTGAAAATGCGCCGAACTGACATTCCCCTGGCAGGTTTCTTTTAGCGCCGGCGGTACATTGCAGCCAGTGCAGCGACCGGTAGTAAGTCCTGGCATATTCGCCCTCAGGCAAAACAACAAAACCCATTGAGCGCCAGTTGGATTCCCAATGATAAACATTAAGAGAATCAAGATGTTCAAAATCTTCAATGTTGTCAAATATTTTAGTATTTATTACATCGACTCCAATACAGACAACAATTTCCAGCTTCTCTCCGGCAGGAATTTTTAAGAAAACATCTTTGGAAAAGGGTAAAAAAGAAGGATTTGCAAAACCTGCCTGCCCAAACCGTATATTGGAATGAAGAGTATAGTTGAGCCTCGAAAAACTGCCCGCTTTTGAAACACAGGACACTGTATTCTCAGAAAAACTTTCAATATTCATCTCAAACCGACCCATATCGATATTACATACAAGTTCTGTGATGCCTTTATTTTCAAGAGAATAAACAAATAAATGTTTGTTGCTGTGAGAAAAAAACATTCGCGACCGGTAGCCTCCTGTTTCATAATCAGCATCTGTTGTCAAAACTCCGGTCTTTAAATCATACTTCTGACTGTATTTTACCGGTCTAAGTCCCGCAAACTGAGCCATTTTAAGCATCATCCCAGGTCCGGCAACACGTCCTTCCCGGTTAAGATACAAATCGTTGATTTCAATATTCGCTACGCCTCTTCCCAATGGATCGAGCAGACCTCCCATTTCCATATTCCCGCTCATAACAGGCAAATTAGTATTGCTATATTGCTCATATACAACAGAATATTTTTCAAGTTCGGAAAAAAGTTTTGAATAAATATCTCCATTTGCCGAAATTGTTGCTGAGAAATATATTAAAATAAAAATAAAAAACGTTAAATGTTTCATAAATTATAAATTTTTTTCAATTACAAAGGTAATTATTTATTTTTATTTTGCAAATACAAAAAATTATATTACCTTTGCAGTCGTAAAAATAAAAAATAAAATGGTAAAAGAACTTTTTTTCATCCAAAAATACTTTTGTACAGGTATACAAAATTTTCGTACAGGTGTACAAAACATTTGTACAGGTATACGAAACTTTCGTACAGTTATACAAAAGATTTGTACAGTTATACAAAAGATTTGTACAGGTATACAAAACTTTCGTACAGATATACAAAACATTTGTACAGGTTTGCAAAATATATGTACAAAATCCCTGGAAACGCTTATCAATAAACATTTTTATAATAAAAAAACAATAAAATTATTAATATTATGAGTTCAAAAAATTACATCCCGAGAAAGGAAGAGTATTTTAAGGATTGGTCGATTAACCTGAAAACGGTACTGACCGGTTATGGAGCGGAAGATTACATGCCTCCGGCAACGTATCACGAGTTTATGCGACTCGGATCCGATTACGAAACGAAAATCGCAATCACAGAAAACAATCTGACGCGCACTACGAAAACAATAAAAGACAGACAGGAAGCGCGAAAAAAGTATGAGAAATTTATACGCGACATGATTCAAACGTATCTCGTCAAAAATCCTAATCTGACAGACGGTCAGAAAATTGCAGCCGGAATACCGGTGTACAAAACGACGCGCACGCCGTCTCCGGTGGACAACGTTTCGCCAGGATTCAAGATAAAACTGCCGTCTCCGGGAGTAGTCGAAATTAGTTTTTTCGACGCAAAAAATAAAAAAACCGCAAAACCGGAAGGTCAGCACGGCGCAAGAATCCGGTGGGCGATACTCGATCATCCAACGGAGGACTGGAACGAACTGATCCATTCAGAGACCGAGACGCACTCGCCTTACAGATTAAAATTCGAAGGCACAGATCGCGGAAAGACTATTTATTTCGCTCTCTGCTGGGTTAATACACGCGAAGAAAACGGCGACTTTTCAGGAATATCCTCAGCAATCATCCCGTAGGAGTAATTAAGAATTAAAAATTAAAAATTAATAATTAACAGGCAGTAAAATAAAAAGATTTTTAAAAAACAAAGAAAAATTTTGAAGTTCAATAAAAAACAATTAACTTTGCATCCAATTCATTAACCATCAAAACAAATAAATAAAGATGAAAGTAAAATCAATTCTTTTAATGCTTGCAGCCATTGCGCTGTTCGCCTGTTCGCCCTGTTCCAGACAGTGCACAAAAAAGTCTGTACAAAAAAATATAGGCTTGCAACTCTATTCACTTCGCAGCAATATCGAAAAAATCGGTATTGACTCCGTAATCAAAATTACAGGAGAAACAGGCTATAAATACATAGAATCAGCAAGTTATCAACCTAACGAAGGCACTGTGTACGGTATCGCTCCCGAAGAATTTAAAGCCAAATGCGAAGCAGCAGGTCTGACTCCGCTTTCATGCCACGTGGTAAAAAATTTAGACGAAGAATACAGCGCAGTGATGGCTTGGTGGGACAAGTGCATTGACGTCCACCAGAGAGCAGGCATGTCAATAATAGTTCAGCCGGTAATGGAAACTCCAGAAACTGTTGAACGGGCAGCCGAATACGCAAAATATTTCAATGAAGTAGGAGAAAAATGTAACGCCGCAGGATTAAAATTCGGTTATCACAATCACGCTTACGAATTTGAAAAACGCTATGAACAGCCGGACGGCAAACAAATCACTCTCTACGAATACCTGATTCAAAACACAGACGCGGATAAAGTATTCTTTGAGATGGATGTTTACTGGACAGTAATCGGACGCCGTTCTCCGGTCGAATTTTTCAAGAAATATCCAGGACGTTTCCATATCCTGCATATAAAAGATGAAATGACGCTTGGAGAAAGCGGTATGGTAGGTTTCGACGCCATTTTCAACAATGCAGAAACAGCAGGCACAAAGTATCTTATCGTAGAGGTAGAACGTTACGACTGTCCGCCGACCGAATCATGCAAAAAAAGCCTTGACTACCTCAACCGCGCAGACTTTGTAAAAGAAGATTATTCCAAATAACAATTTATTACTTTAAACACTGTCACACGCAAAAAAAGCAGCCCGGTTTCTTGCCAGCGAGCAGAGAGCAAACTGGCACGATGAAACGTTATGGATTGTCCGCCAGAAACGTGACCGGATCGCTATGCAGGTCCCGGAATGGGAATCACTTCGCGACAGAGCATCGAATATAAAAGCCGATGTGCTGTCAAATCTTGATCTATATTTAGAACAGTTTGAACAGTGCGCCGTAAAAAATGGAGCAACCGTGATTTGGGCTGCCGACGCCTCGGAATTTAACACTGTTATTTTCGATATAATCAACCGGCATAATGCAAAAAACATAGTTAAAAGCAAATCAATGCTGACAGAAGAGTGCGGACTCAATCACTTCCTGCTCGAAAAAGGCATAGAAGTCGTAGACACCGACCTTGGCGAAAGAATAATACAGTTTCGTCATGAAGCGCCCAGCCATATTGTTCTTCCGGCTATACATCTGAAAAAAGAAGAGATAGGAGAAACCTTTCACGAAAAACTCGGAACGGAAAAAGGCGCTTCAGACCCGACTTACCTCACTCACGCAGCCAGAAAACATTTGCGCAAGAAATTTCTTGCAGCAGAAGTAGCGATAACAGGCATAAACTTTGCGGTAGCAGAAACAGGCAGCGCAGTTGTATGTACCAATGAAGGTAATGCCGATATGGGCGTACATTCTGCGCCAGTACAGATTCACTGTATGGGTATAGAAAAAATTATACCGCGTCAGGAAGACCTCAGCGTTTTTACACGTCTGCTCGCGAGAAATGCAACAGGACAACCAGTCACTACTTATACATCACACTATATGCGCCCAAAACCTGGCGGCTCAATGTATATCGTTATTGTCGATAACGGACGCTCAAAACACCTCGGTAACAGGCGATATTTCAATTCGTTAAAGTGCATCCGCTGTGGAGGCTGCATGAATACATGCCCTGTTTTCAGACGTTCAGGCGGACACAGTTATGGATATGTCATTCCAGGTCCAATCGGCTCTGTTCTTGCACCGGAACGCACCGGCAAATATGTCGATTTACCTTTTGCATCATCTCTTTGCGGTTCATGCAGTGATATATGTCCGGTAAAGATCGACATTCACGAACAGCTTTACCGCTGGCGGCAGGATTTAACCGAAAAAGGCAAAACATCTCTCTCAAAACGGCTTGCCATGAAAGTTGCAGGCGCTGTACTTGCATCAAACTTCGCTTATAATACAGGTGGCTCATTTGTCCGCTGGGCAGTCGGTCATCTCCCGCGAACATTACTTTACATGCCGTTTAATACCTGGGGACGGGGACGGGAACTTCCGGCGCCGCCAAAAAAATCATTTAAGCAATGGTATAATAAACGATAAATGTACAACGATAACAATACCGGTAACTATTTTGAAATGCAGCGATCAAACTGCAAAAATTATATCATTCCCTTTATTCAGGAGAAGAAAAATATAATATCAGATACGCGCATACTCGAAACAGGTTGCGGAACGGCAGGAGTTCTTGCCGCATTTCTCGAAGCAGGCTGCCAGGGCGCCGGAGTTGATATTAATGAAAATTCCATCAATTATGCAAAGCGCAGACTTGCTGATCATAAAAATATTATCCTTATCACAAAAGATATATACAAAATTGATTTGGAAAAAGATTTGCATGGGAAGTTCGATATAATCGTGCTGAAAGACGTCATAGAACACATTCCGAATCAGGAAAAACTGTTCACAGCGCTTAAAAATTTTCTTTGTTCCGATGGAGTTATATTCTTTGGTTTTCCGCCCTGGCAGATGCCATTCGGAGGGCACCAGCAAGTATTATCAAGCCGGGTTCTGTCGCATGCACCTTATTTACATCTCTTACCGATGCCGATTTATAAAAAAGTCATGCGTCTTTTCAATAATTATTCCGAAGAGCATATTCAACTGAAAAAGACAGGACTTTCCATAGAACGGTTTGAACAAATAACCAAAGACACAGGCTATGAAATCATCAACAGACAGTTTCATCTCATTAATCCGATTTATCAATACCGGTACGGCATAAAGATGCGAAAACAGTCGAAATACCTGTCTTCCATTCCGTATCTTCGTAATTTTATAACAACAAGCGTATTTTATTTAATAAAACCATTAAATCATAAACAACAATGAAACATTATTTAGTAACAGGCGGAGCCGGATTTATAGGTTCAAATTTTGTTAAGTACATTCTAAAAAAACATACTGACATTCAAATAATTGTACTGGATGATCTAACTTATGCCGGTAATCTTGGCACTATCAGTAAAGATTTGGAAGATTCAAGGCTTGAATTTATCAAAGGCAATATCGTTTCCCACGAAACAGTTGAATCTGTTTTTGAGAAATATTCCATCGACACAGTAGTAAATTTCGCTGCCGAAAGCCATGTAGACAGAAGTATTGAAAATCCGCAGCTGTTTTTGGAAACCAATATTCTCGGTACGCAAAATCTGCTTGACACGGCGCGTAAATTCTGGGCTGTAGAAAAAGACTCAACAGGTTATCCTGTTTATCAAAAAGGAGTTAAGTTTTTGCAGGTATCAACAGACGAAGTCTATGGTTCGCTTGGCGAAACAGGCTATTTCACGGAAACTACGCCTCTCAACCCGCGAAGTCCGTATTCAGCCTCAAAAGCGGCAGCAGACTTCATTGTACTTGCATACGCCGAAACATATAAAATGCCTGTTAATATCACACGCTGCTCAAACAACTACGGACCATATCATTTCCCGGAAAAACTTATTCCGTTGATTATAAAAAATATACTTGAAGGGAAAAAACTTCCTGTTTATGGCGACGGCTCAAATGTGCGCGACTGGCTATATGTGGAAGACCATTGCAACGCGATTGATTTAGTTGTAACGCGAGGCAGATTAGGGCAAGTTTACAACGTTGGAGGACACAATGAAATGAAAAATATAGACATTGTCAGGCTAACGATTTCGACTGTTCGCCGCTTGCTTGAAGAAAATCCCGAGTATAAAAAGGCGCTTAAAACCGACATCATTAATATAAATGACAATTTGATTACATTTGTCAAAGACAGACTTGGACACGACCGGCGCTATGCTATTGATCCAGCAAAAATATCATCCGAACTTGGCTGGACACCAGAAACACGCTTTGCTGACGGTATAGTAAAAACTATTAGATGGTATTTAGAAAATCAGAATTGGGTTGACGAAGTAACTTCCGGTGATTATCAAAAATATTACAGGCAAATGTACGGATCCGAATAAATAGAAAAAGGATAAATTATTATTTCTCTATTCTTACCCTTGCGTCCACAGCAATGATACCGTCTTCGGTAGCAAGAAGCGGGTTAATGTCCAGTTCTTTTATTTCATCGGCAAAACGCAACAGAGCGCTCAACTGAACAATGATTTTTACGAACAGCATCTCGTCTATGCCATTCTGTCCGCGAGCGCCTCTAAATACTTTGTAGCCTTTCAGTGAACGCACCATTGACAGCGCTTCTTCTGTCGCCAAAGGTGCTAATCCCGAAGCGACATCGTGGAAAATTTCTACGAAAATGCCGCCAAGTCCGCACAGTACAATATGCCCGAATCGTTCCTCGTATTTTGCACCGGCAAAGAGTTCTATACCTTTTAGCATCGGCTGTACCAGTACTGCCGTAGTTTCGGGAATTTGCATAAGTCGCAAAAATTCAAATTGTAAATGCTTTTCAGAACGGATATTCAAAACAACGCCGCCTGCGTCGGATTTATGCACAGGTCCAACAGCTTTCGCGACAACAGGATATTTCACTTTCTCAGCGAATGTCGAAATTTCATTCCAATCAGCAGATGCAATTTCTTCAACCGTCGGAATACTCGCCGCATGGAACAGATCCTGTAACTCTGCGGGTTTGATATATCCCGATTCGGAAATACTGTCGATGATTCGGCGAACTTTGGGAATATCCACGCCTTTGAGTTCAAGGTTATTTGCCAAAGGATGCGGAGTTTTCAAAACTTTAATAAGTCCCTCTGCGAGGACGGCTTCATCGCTGAAATTGACATATCCTTTTTTTACGAAAAAATCAGTTTCGTCCCACGCCGTACTTACCGAAGGCAGTATCGGAAAAATTGGTTTCTTGCAGGTCTTCATTTTGTCTGCCAAAACTTCGTATGCTTCATAAACCCGTGTCAATCCCGGGCTTCCAAAAATTACCGCTATTCCGTCAATGTTTTCAAAACGGTTTTCACAATAATCTATCGCAGTCGCAAGATGTTCGGGACCGCCTGTACCAAGAATATCAATCGGATTACTGACAGAGGAGCCGGGCAATAATTTTGCTTTCAGTTCGTCTGCAAGTGCAGTATCAGACAGTTTAGGAATTTCCATATTGCCTTTCGACAAAGAGTCAGTAAGCAGGACAGCAGGTCCGCCGGCGTGGGTAACTATCGCCAAATTTTTGCCTTTCAGTTCTTTTAACGTAAAAATTGCGCCAACAGTTGCAAGTTCTTCGCGACTATAACAACGAACAATACCAGCCTTACGAAAAAGCGCTTCTACAGCCAAATCTGGATTAGCCATTGCGCCTGTATGCGATGTCGCTGCACGGCTACCCGATTCAGACGTACCGGATTTAATTGCAGCGATACGGCAACCTTTTCGGATTAACGAAGTAGTATGTTCGAGCAGTTTGTCAGGGTTTTTGATGCTTTCGATATAAAGCAATTTTATAAGAGAATCGCGCTCTGCATTGAAGTTTTCATCCATATATTCGAGAACGTCTTCGACTGAAATTTGCGCGGCATTGCCAACCGACCATACAGAATTAAACAGCAACCCCATACGAATAGATGTTTCCATAATAAACAGAGCTGTCCCTCCTGAACTTGAAATCATATCTACGCCACGCGGACTCATATCGGGAATGGGTAAAGTAAAAAGACTGTGATGATTGCAGTTTAGCAATCCGATGCAGTTCGGACCTATCAAACTTACACCTGCCGAGTTGCATATTTCTAATATTTTGTGTTCAATCTGCCCACCTTCAACGGTTGATTCGCCAAAGCCTGCCGTAAACATGATTATTGCTTTCACACCTTTTTCCTGTACAAGAATTTTTACAGTTTCAAGACAGGCAACGGCAGGAATGGAAATTATTGCAAGTTCTGTTTGCGGAATGTCGCTAACGTTGTGATAGCACGGAAGTCCCTGTACTTCTGTTTCTTTAGCGTTAACGGCACACAATTTGCCTGCATATTTGCCGTTCAAAAGATTGCGTATGCAGTTACCACCCGGTTTTGAAGTTTTGTTTGAGCCTCCGACAACTACTATACTGTGTGGATTGATGAGTTCTCGGTTAATCATCATAATTAAATATTCTGGTAAACAAAGCCTTCAGCCTGCATTTCCGCCTTATCGTAAATGTTGCGCCCGTCAATAACTATCGGCTGTTTCATCGAATTTTTAACTATTTGCCAATCAGGCATGCGAAATTCTTTCCATTCTGTGAGCAACAAGAGTGCATCTGCATTGACAACAGCATCATACATATCTTTGGCATACAGTATTTTATCGCCTGTTCTGCGCTTACATTCAGGTATAGCAACCGGATCATAAACTTTTATCTTACAGTTTCTTTCGAGCAACAGTTCAATTAAAACAAGCGCAGGAGCTTCGCGCATATCGTCTGTTTCTGGTTTGAAAGCCAATCCCCAAACAGCAATGTTCTTGTATGTAAAATTTTTGCCAAACAATTCCTGTAAACGTGTGAACAGCACCGTTTTCTGATAGACATTCACTTCTTCTACTGCTTTCAAAACCCGCATTTGATAACTGTTTTGTGCAGCGGTTTTGATAAGAGCCTTAATATCTTTCGGGAAACACGAGCCACCATATCCGCAACCTGGGTAAAGAAATTTACTGCCTATGCGTGAATCCGAGCCGATACCGTTGCGCACCATATTTACGTCAGCGCCTACCAGGTGACAAAGATTTGCGATGTCGTTCATAAATGAGATACGTGTTGCAAGCATTGCATTTGCTGCGTATTTTATCATTTCCGCCGAAGGAATATCGGTAAAAATCATACGGTAGTGATTCAATGTAAACGGTTTATACAACCGTTCCATCAGTGCTCGTGCATTGGGACTGTCTGTGCCAACTACAACTCTGTCCGGTCCCATAAAATCTTTCACTGCTGTGCCTTCTTTTAGAAATTCGGGATTTGAAGCAACATCAAAAGGCACAGAAACACCTCGTTTGTCAAGTTCTTCCTCAATAGCGCATTTCACTTTTTGCGCAGTTCCGACAGGCACCGTACTTTTTGTAACGACCAGTAAGTATTTATTGATATTTTTGCCAATCGTACGCGCAACATCAATCACGTAGCGCAAATCAGCGCTGCCGTCTTCGTCTGGTGGCGTACCAACAGCACTGAAAACAACCTCTACTTCATCAAGACAGGACGTCAAGTCTGTTGTAAATTTCAATCTTCCTGCCGACACGTTTTTCCTGACCAAATCGTCAAGTCCAGGCTCATAAATGGGTAATATTCCACGATTAAGTTTTTCAATTTTATCTTCATCAATATCAACACATATTACGTGGACACCCATTTCTGAAAAACAAGTTCCTGTAACTAATCCAACATATCCCGTTCCAACAATGGCTATGTTCATATTTATCTTTTATTTATTGTTAGCAAAGGTAAATGAATTTTCCCATATAGCAAAATCTGGCGTACTAACAATAATGCTGTAATTGACAAGCAGACTTTTTTTAATTATGCCGTTTGGAAGATCTTGACATACAGATTTTTGCATATTTGTTCGACGAATCTCTCTGTAGTCTTTTTTCTTGCGTTGGAATTTCCAACGTGCTTTCACCACCGCCCAGGCGTTTACGGGACGACCTTTGAATAAAAATCGCAATGCAGCAAGATAATCTGCAAAAAAGCGAAATAGAAATACTCGTATAAAATACTGTTCAGGCAGGTTTTTATAGAGCAACAATAAATTATTGCGAAAATTCAAAAAAGTTTTTTGAGGATGTTCTGTGTTAAGTGTAGCGCCACCAACATGATAAACTGTTGATTGGGGTAGACATACTATTTTTTTCCCACGCGCACGAAGTCGCCAGCACATGTCTATCTCTTCCTGATGAGCAAAAAAATATTCGTCTAACCCGCCACATTCAAAATAATCTTTGCAGCGGATAAACATACAAGCGCCTGATGCCCAAAGGATTTCAGCAGGCTTATTGTATTGTCCATCGTCTTTTTCGAGCCTTGTAAAAATCCGTCCTCGACAAAACGGATAGCCATACATATCGAGGTATCCGCCTGCTGCACCTGCATATTCAAACCGCGTTTTATTGTTGTATGATAAAATTTTAGGCTGTACAGCAACAATATCAGGATTAGCATCAAGATATTCTATGGGCGCGGTCAACCAGTCAGGTGTAACTTCCACATCGGAATTGAGCAAAATAACATAATCATTATCAATTTCCGATAATGCTCTATTATAACCACCGGCAAATCCGTAGTTTATATTAAATTTAATAAGGCGAATGAAAGGATAATTCTTTTCGAGAAAAGTGACAGAATCGTCTGATGAACCATTATCTGCAACAACAATTTCTGCAATATCCGAAGGGGTATTGCGTACAAGTGCAGGCAAAAAATTTTCAAGCAACTGTCGTCCGTTCCAATTTAATATTACTATTGACGTTCTTCTACTCATCACTTATTTATTAAACAATTTTTTCCATCAAATCAGGACGCAGTTGTTTCGTTCGTTCCAAAGACTGTTGCAGTTCCCATTCGCGGATTTTGGCTTCGTGTCCTGAAAGTAAAATTTCAGGCGCTTTCCATCCCTTGTAATCCAACGGACGTGTATAAACAGGAGGCGCCAAAAGATTGTCCTGAAACGAATCGGACAAAGCCGACTGTTCATCGCCAATAACGCCCGGAATAACTCTGACAATAGTGTCTACCATAACCGCAGCAGCAAGTTCACCACCCGTAAGGACATAATCGCCTATCGAGATTTCGCGGGTGATTAAATGCTCTCTAATACGAAAATCAATGCCTTTATAATGTCCGCACAAAACTATAAGATTCTGTTTCATAGATAGATGATTAGCAACAGATTGGTTGAATTGTTCTCCGTCAGGCGACGTGTAAATTACTTCATCATATTGTCGCTGCTGCTTCAGGAAAGAAATTGCTCTGTCAACGGGTTCACACTGAATAACCATACCTGCCTGTCCGCCAAAAGCATAATCATCAACTCGGCGATGACGACTGTCAGAAGAATAATCACGCAGATTATGCAGACAAATTTCCGCTAATCCTTTTACTTGCGCTCGCTTAACAATAGAATAATTTAAAAAGCCTTCCAACATCTCAGGCAACACGGTGATAATATCAATATGCAGCATTTTTCTTATTTATTTGCAATACAAAAGTAGTTATTTTTCTCTGAAAGTCCACGAAAATCTACCCTAAAAACGGGCAGATTAGCATAATAAAACGTTAAATTTTTAAAAAACGAAAGAAATCTTTTTTATTTAGAAATATTTACATTACATTTGCAGTCCGAAAATAAATTTATTACTAATTAAATAATTTAATTTTTTATTATCATGACGAAAGCTGATATTGTTAGTGCAATCGCAAAGAGTTCTGGTTTAGACAGAGCAAGTGTTTTGACAGCAGTCGAAGGTTTCATGGAGCAGGTTTCTGCATCTATGATTAGTGGAAAGAACGTTTACTTGAGAGGTTTCGGTTCTTTTGTAGTGAAAAAGAGAGCTAAAAAAGCTGCTCGCCACATCAAAAAAGGAACTACTCTGGTTATACCTGAACGTTACGTTCCTACGTTTAAACCCTCTCAGGACTTTGCAGAAAAACTGAGAAAGAGTTTGGCCAAAAAGTAATTCTATTATTTTATTAACTTAAAATATTTAATAAAAAAATGCCAAGCGGAAAGAAAAGAAAAAGACATAAAATGTCAACTCACAAACGTAAGAAAAGACTGAGAAAGAATAGACACAAGAAGAAGAAATAATTTATGTCTTTGTTAGTCAAATGAGTTATGTTGAAGGTTAAATGTACTTTGAGTGCTTTTAACCTTTGGCGTTTATTTACTATGTTTTACTTATTAAAAATTAGAAAAGTATCGTGGTCAGTGAATTAGTGATTGATGTCCAGCCGACAGAAATATCTATCGCGGTTATTGAAGACAAGAAATTGGTTGAATTTCAAAAAGAACCGTGCAATGTTTCTTTTGCAGTAGGCGATATTTATCTTGGCAAAGTAAAAAAACTTATGCCCGGACTTAATGCTGCATTCGTAGATGTAGGCTACAAAAAAGAAGCTTTTCTTCACTATCAGGATTTGGGCGCCAATTTTAAGCGCCTTGACGCATTTTTGAAAGCCACGCTCTCCGGGAAAAAAGTGCCTTACCTTAACAAATTAGCTAATTTACAGGATATTGGAAAAGAAGGACTTATATCGGACGTATTGAATCATGGAGATGGAATACTTGTGCAAATTGCTAAAGAACCAATTTCTACAAAAGGTCCGCGTTTGACATCAGAAATATCGTTTGCAGGGCGTTTTTTGGTGGCAATGCCATTTGGAGACAAAATATCGGTATCTACAAAAATTAAGTCAAGCGAAGAAAGAGCAAGGCTAAAACAGTTGATTCACAGCATTAAACCTAAAAATTTTTCTGTCATAGTACGAACCTCTGCCGAAGGAATTCGCGTTGCCGAACTTGATTCAGAATTGAAGTCGTTAGTCAAACGCTGGGACGACAATATGCAGAAACTGCTGAAAGCAAAAGTACCAGCGTTGATTTACGAAGAAAGAGGACGCGCAGTAGCATTGCTGCGTGATATTTTCAATCCGACATTTGAAAATATCCGCGTGAATGACGAAAATGTTGCTAATGAAATACGAGATTATATTCATGCTATTTCACCAGACAAAACAAAGATTGTTGATATTTATAAAGGCGAACTGCCCATTTTTGATAATTTCTCGCTTACAAAACAGATAAAAACAGGGTTTGGAAAATATGTCGTCTTTAAAAACGGCGCATATCTGGTTATTGAACATACGGAAGCTATGCACGTTATAGACGTGAACAGCGGCAATCGCGCAAGGACAGGTTCCGATCAGGAAGAAACCGCATACGAAGTGAATCTGGCCGCTGCAGAAGAGATAGCCCGACAGTTGAGACTGCGTGATATGGGAGGGATCATCGTAATCGACTTTATTGATTTACACGATAACGATAACCGGCAAAAACTCTATGAACAGATGCGAGCATTTATGGAAAACGACAGAGCAAAGCATAATATTCTGCAAATAAGCAAGTTCGGTTTGATGCAAATAACACGTCAGCGAGTGCGTCCTGTGATGGATTTCAATACATCGGAAGTATGTCCAACCTGTTTTGGGAAAGGCGAAATTAAAGCGTCGATATTGTTTATTGACGAAGTTGAAAAGAAAATACAGGATGTAATCAAAGTCCTTAAAGTTAAGAAGTTTAAACTGTATGTACATCCATATATCGCAGCATACATAAACAAAGGAATCTATTCCCTGAAATGGAAATGGAAGTTCAAATATTCTTTAGGAATGAGAATTATTCCAAGTCAGAGCCTCGGCTTTCTGGAATATAAATTCTTTGACATGGATAAAAATGAACTGGATATGAAAGACGAAAGCCTTTCTGCTTGAATAATAAAAAAAAATGCTATTATCAACTAACTGTCCCTATATCGTTTTTGACCGCAACAAATGGGCGGCTCTCCGCAAATCAGAGCCGATGACGCTTACCGAAAACGAAGTACACAAACTGAAAGGTATTCTCGAAGAACTGTCGATGGACGAGGTACGCGACATTTACCTGCCTCTGTCGCGCCTGTTGAATAATTATGTAAACTCTACCGTCAGCCGACAGGCTGCAATGATGAAGTTCCTTAATGAACGATTCCAGAAGATCCCTTTTATCATTGGCGTCGCGGGAAGCGTGTCGGTTGGTAAGAGCACGGTTTCACGCGTTTTGCAGGCGCTGTTGAGCAGATGGAAAGATAATTGCAACGTTGCGATTGTTACGACAGACGGTTTCCTGTATCCAAACGCAATTCTTGAACAGAAGGGAATTATGGAACACAAAGGCTTTCCTGAATCCTATGATATTCGCAAACTTGTAAAATTTGTGAGCAACATCAAATCCGGAAAACAAACCGTGTCAGCACCCGTTTATTCCCATCTGCAATACGATATTCTGCCGGACGAAAAAATTACACTTAAGCCGCAGACAGACATCGTGATTCTCGAAGGACTGAATGTCCTGCAAAGCCGGGCAGATTATCCTGAAGGAAAACCTTCGGTGTTTATTTCCGACTTTCTTGACTTTTCTATTTATGTTGATGCAGAAGAAAAATACCTTGAAGACTGGTTTTTAACCCGTTTTATGCGTCTCCGTGAAACTGCATTTAACGACCCCGAATCGTTCTTTTATTCTGTTACAAAACTGACAGAGAAGGACTGTATCAAAATGGCTGCAGGCGTATGGAAGGAAACAAACAGCGTGAACCTGCACAAAAACATTCTCCCTACACGAGAACGCGCAAACCTGATTCTGCACAAGAGCGAAAACCATGAAATAGATTATGTAAAACTAAGAAAATAAGATGTAAATGATCATGAACCTTAAACAATATGTCCGTAACATTCCCGACTTTCCGGTTAAGGGAATACAGTTCAAAGATGTAACAACACTGTTCAAAGAAGCGAAGATTTTGCAGGAACTGTCCGACATGCTGTACGATAAATATCGCAACTGCGGTATTACCAAAGTTGCAGGCATAGAATCCCGTGGATTTATTATGGGACCACTGCTTGCCGTGCGACTTGGTGCAGGCTTTATACCGATTCGCAAGCCAGGCAAACTGCCTGCCGCCGTGTATGAGGAATCATACAGCAAAGAATACGGAACAGACGCAGTTCAGATACATAAAGACGCAATCAGCGAAGGAGAAACAGTGCTCTTGCATGACGATTTACTCGCAACCGGCGGAACAATGGCAGCCTCAATCCGGCTTTTAGCAAAGTTCAACCCCAGGCAAATCTATGTAAACTGTCTCATAGAACTTGAAGAGCTTAACGGACGCGCAACATTCGCACCCGACGTTAAGGTCGATACAATCATAAAATATTGAGTTACTTCTTTATCAGACTGATAAACTCCTCACGAGTCTTAGCCTGATTAAAGGCGCCCGTAAAATCTGACGTCGTTGTAACTGAATTTTGCTTTTCAACGCCCCGCATCTGCATGCACAGGTGCTGCGCTTCAATCACCACCATAACGCCGAGCGGATTAAGAGTATCCTGAATACAGTCCTTAATCTGCGTCGTCATCCGTTCCTGAATCTGCAGCCGTCTCGCGAAAACATCCACCACACGCGGAATCTTGCTCAGTCCAACCACCGTCCCGTCAGGAATATACGCTACGTGAGCCTTGCCGAAGAAGGGCAGCAAATGATGTTCACACATCGAAAAGAAATCAATATCCTTAACGATCACCATCTGCCGGTAATCCTCCCTGAACCTTGCCGAGGCAAGGATCGCTTCCGGATCCTGTGCATAACCGTTAGTCAGGAACTGCAGAGACTTCGCCACCCGTTCCGGAGTCCTCAGCAGCCCCTCGCGCGTAACATCCTCTCCCAGAAGTTCCAGGATTCGCTTGTAGAGAACAGCAATCTCATCTCTTCGCTTACTCATTTCGTCATTCCGTACCATGCTGTTGAACAGTTAAAATATCAATTTTATCGTGAGTAACATACATCTCGCGCCCAAATTCAGGGAACAGTGTCTTCATCTGCCTCATCCGGTCGACAGCCGTTTCCCGCGTCAGGAAGTCACCCGCAAACACCTTAAAATTAGGCGCTTCGTACCTGATATACGTCCTGATTTCAGGCAGCAGGTCTCGAATCTGCGCCTCTCTGTACGCCGCCTCGTTCTTCGCCGTCTTCGGGTCATTCCCGATGTAGACAAGGATCCTGAACCCGTCAGCCATCACCGCCTTGCCGCCGTCGTTTCCGGTCTCGATTTCGGCCGGCTTTCCGACGAGCGCCATAATACTTGCGTCAGCCGAAATCCTGACAGCCCCTTCGCCGTCAACCTGCCGCTGCAGTTCCTCCACAATACCGCTCTGCGCCGTGCATATACAGCAGCCGGCAAAGCATAACACCAGTATAAAGTTCACCTTCTTTTTCATGCTGCAAAGGTACGAAAAAATTAGTTAACAATACAGGGGTGCCCGCGAGGGACGCCCCTGCATGTTCGTACTTCTTTTCTTTTGGGGCGTTTTCCCGCTTTCGCGGGCGCTTGGTTCGTCCTGTTACCCTTTGCTCTTCGTCGCACGTTCCTCTCACCTTCCCATCGTCACGTTTAAACCCTTCCCTGCAGGGGCGCACCTGTGTGTGCGCCCTTGTGTGATGTGTTTACCAATGTGTGTATATCAATTGTGGGCGCCATTGCAATATATAGACGGAGGGCGCACACACAGGTGCGCCCCTGCATTGGCGCCTCGCATACGCCCGTATATGTGCCTCGCATACGCCCGTATGTGCATCACGCATACGCCCGTATTGGCATCTCTTCATCGCCCGTATTGGCGTCTCTTCATCGCCCGTATCATACAAACGTTCCCGCCAATGTAGGGGCATCCCTTGTGGGTGCCCTTGTGTAATATAAACGAAGGGCGCCCACAAGGGGCGCCCCTACAGTCCGTTAAACGTTTACGTCCGTATGTGCGCCTCTCGTACGCCCGTACGACAACCTCTCGTTCGCCCGTATTGGCATCTCTTCATCGCCCGTATCATACAAACGTTCCCGCCAATGTAGGGGCATCCCTTGTGGGTGCCCTTGTGTGATATAAACGAAGGGCGCCAGCAATGGGTGCCCCTGCAGCGTGGGATGGTGAATAACGGACGCGTGAGGGATTGCAGCGGAAAGCCCGACGGCGACCGCAGGGAGCCGGCACGCCCAGAGAGAAGAACGTACCGGGACCGGGGAGACGGGCGGGCGGAGGTCTTACAGAGCAAAGTTTCTGGGATGATGTTCAAGTATTTCGCTCCTCAGGAAGTCGCGGTCGAGGTGGGTGTAGATCTCCGTGGTAGCGATCTTCGCGTGCCCGAGCATCTGCTGTATCGCTCTGAGGTTAGCGCCGCCTTCGAGAAGGTGGGTGGCGAAGGAGTGTCTAAAGGTATGCGGGCTCACGGTCTTGTGAATACCTGCGAGCGCCGTATGCTGCTTGATGATGTAGAAGATCATGACTCTGGTCAGCGCGGCGCCTCTCCGGTTGAGGAAGACGATGTCTTCGTGTCCGCGCTTCGCGTTCACCCGTTTCCGGTCGGTTGTGACGTACAGGTTGATCTCTTTCACAGCCGCGGGCGAGACTGGCACTAATCTCTGTTTCCGCCCCTTTCCTTCGACCCTGATAAAGCCTTCGTCTAAGAAGAGGTCGTGGAAACGGATACCGGTGAGCTCGGACACCCGCAGCCCGCAACTGTAGAGTGTTTCAAGTATTGCCCGGTTACGCTGTCCTTCGGGTTGCGAGAGGTCGATGCTGCTGATGATGGTGTTTATTTCGTGTACGGAGAGGAAGACCGGCAATTGCAGTCCTGTCTTTGGCGATTCGAGCAGCTCGGAGGGGTCTGCTTTAATGTGTTTCTCTGTCACTAAAAAGCGATAGAAGGACTTGATGCCGGACACGATCCGGGCTTGAGACCGTGGTGTGATGCCGATCTCGTACAGGGCTGCTATCATCGCCTGCAGGTCTTCAAGGCTGGCGTCGACAGGGCTTTTTCCGGTACCGTTCATATACTTTTGCAGCTTGTTCAAGTCGTCAAGATAGCCGTCTACGGTGTTCTTTGACAGCGATCTCTCTAATTGCAGGAATATCCTGTATTCGCTTATAATGTCTGTCATTGTTGTTAATTCGAATGTTGTCCGGTTCAAAGGTAAGAAAATTATGGCAGCTGTGAAAACAGAACAGGCTGGCCAACGTAGTGACCAGCCTGTCTGTCTTTATAAAACGTCAGTTCTTCACAGCGTAATCGCAAGACGGAAACCCAGCCTGTAGTATTTCCAGTTTTGCGCTGCTGAATAGCGCTTTGTTATGCGGCAGTCTTCAGCGTCACCGTTCCAGCTTCCGCCCCGGTATGCTTTTTCTGTCGTCGTCTGTCCTATTCCCAAGCCGTAGGGGAAGAATCCGTCGGCTACCCATTCAAACACATTGCCTGACAGATCGAATATTCCGAGTTCGTTAGCCTGCCTGGTTCCGACAGGTCGGGCGGAAACGCCTTCGTTGTTGGTTTGCCACCATCCGACAAGGCTGAGGTCATTGCTTCCGCTGTAGTCGCAGTTTCGGGCTTTATTGCCTCCTCTGGCTGCAAACTCCCATTCGGCTTCGGTTGGCAGGCGGTAGTGCAGTTCGCCGACTGTGCCTCCGTTAATGTATGCCGACAGCTGGGCGCAGAATCCGTTATGGTAATAATCTACTCCGTTGTATGAATAGACTTTCTGTCCGCCTGCTGCGCGTCCAACCAGGTCTATATGCGAAACGTAGTAAACAGGGTAATGACTGCCATAGCCACAGGCATACAGCATCTCTTCTTCTGCAGGATATGATCCTTTTACTGCATACCAGAGGGCTTGTGTTACTTCCGTTGCGCCGATATAGAATTCACCGACAGTGTCGAGATAGGCATTCGGCATGGCAGAATAACTGTTTGTTGCTCCGCCGAGCGTAAATACTCCGCTGTCTACCTTTATCATATCGAATGATACTGTTTCATCAACGATCTGTGTGAAAAAGTGGTCAGGTGCGGGATTTACTGTATCTCCGCCCCCGCCTTCTTCGTCGTCGTCATTGCAGGCGGTAAACATAACAGAACTGCATGACAGAACCAGCACAGCAATGATCAATAGTTTCATTGCTTCAATTTGTTTCAGTACTTTATACATAATCATCAAGTTTTAATGTTAGAAAATAAGTTAATACCCATACCCTGGATTCTGTTTAATCAGCGGGTTTGCCTGCAGTGCCTTTTTGGGTATCGGCATACGGTTGCGGTCCGGGTCGTTGTCAGCCTGATGGTCCCACCATGATTCTGTTGTGTACATATCCCAGCGGACGAGGTCAGTCCGGCGGCGTCCTTCACCTATAAACTCAATCAGCCATTCATCTGCAAGGCGATATTTGTCAAATTCGTCAGGAACAGGATTCGGGTCTGAGCTTCCTGTGAAGTAACGTTTGCGGATGTCGTTAATCAATCTTGCGGCTTCAGTTTTGTTGCCTTTGTTGAAATAACATTCTGCAAGCGTATATTGAATTTCCGTCAGACGAATCACCGGCACGTCGGGATTGAAGCGTTTAGCGTTATCCGCGAGATTTGGAACGGGTTGATACTTCATCAGACGCACTCCCGAGTTTTCTTCTGCATACAAAGCTCCTTCCTTTCCACCTCCTGGTGTAGAGTTGTATTTTGTTGGATGTAACTGTGCTATCTTGTCTTCCATCGGAATTATTGCTCTGGGAGCATAATCGCGTGAACCGTCTGACGTACATGACTTGCCTGTAATCGGATTAGTCAGTATTCCGGCAAGGAACATACCGTAATAATTCTTGTTGCCGACTAATTCATGGTTAGGGTCGGTTGTATTTGGTATTGCGCCATGGTAAACATAGTTATGCTTGCGAACATCTGTGTCTTCAAACTTGTCATAAGGGCAGCCAAGTTTGAACGGTCCACCGAGTTTTCCTGTTTCATAACGGTAATTTTTCCCATCCTTATCCAGCGAAGGCGTGATGCAATAACCGTTCCACGAGCTGAAATTGAGATTATCAAGATAGGAGCTTGTGCCGTAGTGAGTGCCATATTTGGCAACTCCTGCTTCAAATTCTCTTTTTCCATGTTCGCTTGGAACAGCCCAAACCAGTTCATTACACTTTTCGTTATCAAATCCGAAAATATCTCGGTAATCCGGTGCAAGTTCGTAATAACCAAATTTGCCCTGCAAAATACTGTCGCAAATTGCAATGCACTGTTCTGTTCTGTCTTCCTTAATATATGGCTTGGCATTGAAATATAGACGGGCAAGCAAAGAAGCAGCGACTCCCTGAGTAATAGTTCCTGTATTGGATTCATTTTCCTTTCGTTGAGGAAGTCCTGGCAGCGCTTTGCGCAGCAGTTCTTCTATATAGTCAAACGTTTCCTTGTCTGTAGAACGGGGAACTAATACTTCAGGCTTTTCTTTGTAAAGCGGAACACCGCCAAAAGCATTTAATCCTTCCAGGTAATTGTTGGCTATCAGCACCTGCATCTGCCCAATCATTGATGCTCTGTCAGCTTCAGTTAAACCTGCAGCCTCAAAATCAACCTCATTTTCAAATTCAGACAGAACAGTCCATGCTTCTGAAACACCGCGTTCCATAGAAAACCATGAATTATGCCAGCTTGTACCTTCTCTTTCTGCAGGAAAACTGTGGTCCCACTGACACATATACACACCTCCGTCATACCAGTCCTGTGTTGCAACACTTCTGGTTGGCATCACCATTTCATCCGTTGTCCACGCAGAAAGAGTTGAATATGAAACATAAGGAACAGTTCCATACTGGTCACTCCAGTATCTAATCGGCGCTGAATAACGGGCAAGAATTTTGTCCTTTGTAATATATCTGGAGTCGTAATACTGTTCAGGTGTTAAAAACGAGGAAACTTCCGGCTCCAGACTGCAGTTCTGAAAAAGTACAGAACACGCAATTACTGTCATGATTGTATTTAATATTTTTTTCATACTTTTTATTTTAGAAAGTTAATTGAATACCGAATGCATAGTTACGGGCGAGAGGATAATAAGAGCGTTCTCTACCATTTTCCCAACCCGATATGTCCACTTCCGGATCAAATCCGCTGTATTTGGTAAACGTATGGACGTTGTTCACTGTCAGATACAATCTTGCAGACGACATATATTTCAAATATTTTTGTGTATTAAGTCTGTAAGCAAGCGTGATATTCTGTATTTTAAGGAACGTGCCGTCTTCGAGAAAATAACTTGATACATAGGTACCGGGCGTTGAAGTTGTGATATCTTTATTCTTGCCAATAGCGTCTATCAACACGTTATTGCTACTGTAAAGAAAACCGTGTCTTTGCTGATTACTGTTGTAGATATCGAAGTCGACCCAACTCGTTAAAGTCATTCCCAAAGACAGATTTTTATAACTCAAATCGTGTGACCAGCCAAATATTGCCTTTGGAGTATAATTACCAATGTAATATTTATTGGCGTCAGTTAAATCGGCTTTCGCGACAGGATTTATGATATTGCCTGCGGCATCATATATCAATGGTGTTCCTGCGGGGAAAGGCACAGTGTTGTTGCCATCGGCGTCTTTCTGGAAAATAAGTTCCTTGCCGGGCGTTTTCGATACATAGTTTCCGTCGGCGTCCTGATAAAATTCAGGGTTTACGCCTGCATACTTGTAAATATAAAAACTGCCCACAGTAACATCTTCATGAAACTTATGAACAGTACCGCGATTACTGATGCTTCCGCCGTCATAACCTATGGCGCCATCAAACATTGTTCCGACTTTTGTAGTATTGTGGCTGACATTAAGTTTGGTTGTGTATTGCCAGTCTTTTGTATCAACAATTTTTCCTCCGATTTCAATTTCCCATCCCTGGTTGTTCAGTGTCCCGACATTTACCATTTTGTTTAAATCGGGACGAGAATCTGTGGCGTTACCCGGGACTTCATATAGCAATCCTTCAACTTTTCTTTGATACAAATCAAATTTACCAAAAAGACGACGGTTTAAGAGTTCATAATCAACGCCGATATTAAACTCATGTTTTTCTTCCCATTTCAAGAACGGATTTGGATTGTTGTTATAAACAAAACTTGTTACCCATCCAGGATCTTTAGTACCTAGAATAGTACCCGGCAACATTGTTAGAGAACTGCTTGGTGCCAGTTTTGTAATGGTTTTGTCAGAAGGGAAACCTTCGTTTCCTGTTACGCCATAAGCGACACGAAATTTAAGGTCATTGATTGCATTTATGTTAGCCATAAATTTCTCGTTAGAGATTCGCCATGCGGCAGACATTTGATAAAAGTTTCCATACCGGTTTTTATATCCGAATTTTGACGAACCGTCTCTTCTGAATGTTGCAGACGCCAAATATTTGTCTTTGTATGAATAGTGTGCTCGTCCGAAAAAGGAAATTAAATGTTCGGTTATTTCTCTTTTTGACTCCATTTCTGCACTGCCAGCATAGGCTCCACCCGGAGGATTTTTCAGCCATGTACCATTGCCTTGAGTCCATAAAGCGATAGCATCATCAGAAAATCCATAATTCTTCTGATTGAATAATTCCTTTTCTTTGCTAAAATAACTGTACCCTGCAGTAGCATTCAAGTCATGATCCGTACCAAATTTTCGTACATACGACAGGTATCCATCGAAATTAGTCATATCTGTTGTACTAAATTCGTGATATGCCGTACCTTGACCTGACGCGTTTGTACTCTCACGTTTTGTCATCGTTGACGGCTCGTATTTGTGTCCTACCCATTGAGAATTGTCGTAAGCAAGAGAGTAATGTGCAGTCAGTCCATTTACAGGCAAAACATTTAATATAAACTCCACATCGGGACGAAACCACTTGTCAGTTCCGAAATCAATGATTTCCTTATATTCTTCAGTGTTCCATTCATCATTTCCATTTGTCCTGGGCCACATTATTTTGTTGTCAGGGTCTCTTGTCGGATTGTTCCACATCAAAGAAGCAGGATTGACATTAGCCTTGTTTCTGTCTGCCTGTCGGTATGCAATATGAGTATTGACGTCGAGCCAGTCACCAAAAAATTTGAAATTGCCGTTAATGCGTCCGCTCAAGTCTTTACGGGTATCACCTATTATAACACTCTTTGTATCTTCATACATAAATGTTGCATAGATTTTAGCTTCTCGCGAGCCACCGTTAAAAGACATAACATGCCGATAAGACCATGGATTGTCTGCCAATCCCTGATCCCACCAATCCGTGCTAAAAGGATGTTCCGGATCATAGTTCGGGTTGTTGGCTTTGTCAAAATCAGTTGCTCCTGTGAGCGTCACCAAATTATCACGAAATTCTTGAGCATTCAATACTCTCGGTTTACCATAAACCTGCTTGTAAATCGCTTCGCCTGTGTATGAAAGGCGTAACTTGCCTTCCTGTGCCTTTTTCGTTGTGATAATAATCACACCACCTGTGGCACGAGTACCGTAAATCGCACCTGCACCGGCATCGCGCAAAATATCAATAGACTGAATGTCTTCCTGAACAACAGAGCGAATATCACCGCCCGGCATACCGTCTATCACTACAAGAGGCGCTTTCGACGCATTGTAAGACGCCATACCACGCAACTGCAATGTTGGCGATTCTGCATTTGGGCTGGCAGCGCCATCTCGTTCTCCTGAGGCTTCCGTCATAATCAGGTTGCCTACCTTGCCCTGCATTGCACTGACTATGGTAGAGCCGCCAATACCGGAAGGCAAATCACGAGCAGCAAGCGATGTAATAGAATTGGTTATCTGTCTCTTTTCCAGCGTTCCATAACCTACTACTACAACTTCACCCAATGCCGTTTCTTCGTCAAGAAGTTGAATCAGGTACTCAGACGCCGTGCCAACCGTAACGGTTTTCGTTTGGTATCCGAGATACTCAACGGAGAGAACATCTCCTGGCTTTGCCATCAGTGAAAAATTTCCGTCTACGTCTGCAGCGGTACCGACAGAAGAACCTTGAATGGAAATGCTCGCTCCAATCAAAGCCTCTCCTTTTGTATCGGTAACAGTACCTGTAATTTGCTTGTTCTGTGCGAAAGCAACCGCTCCAGTCAGCATAAAACAGGATACAATGAAACAAAATTTGAATTTTCTTTTCATAAATACAATATTAAAAATGAATAAAAAATAATGATAATACAAACAGAAACGGCTTCAAGAGCAAATCGCCCCCGAAGCCGTTGATATATACAAAATTATCTCTCTGAGGAAATAATGCTATTCTCTCTTTCTCTCTCTCTCTCTCTCTCTCTGCAAAAACCGTGCCAAACATGCTGTTTTTCAGGGTGTTACAGAAATATCTTTTAATTATGATATACATAAGTAATAAAAATTAACAATTATCTGCTGATTTCATTTTCTGTATCCGCAAAATTATAAAATCTTTTTAAACAAACAAAATTTTGTGTAAAAAATAAAAAAATTTGCCATTCCGTTGGTTTTTTCTTACCTTTGTTCACTCTTTTAATAATAAAGAAATAAGTAATTCATTTATAATGAGCGAAGAAACAAAAAATTTACAAAACGAATACTCGGCAGACAGTATTCAAGTACTTGAAGGTCTGGAAGCAGTGCGTAAACGTCCGGCAATGTATATCGGCGACGTGAGCGAAAAAGGTTTACATCATCTTGTATATGAGGTAGTTGATAACTCTATCGATGAAGCCCTTGCCGGCTGGTGTACACATATCGAAGTCGTTATCAACGAAGACGGCTCTATTACCGTAACCGACGACGGACGCGGCATTCCTGTCGATTTTCACGAAAAAGAACAAAAATCCGCCCTCGAAGTTGTGCTGACTGTGCTCCATGCAGGTGGAAAATTCGACAAAGATTCATATAAAGTGTCGGGAGGACTTCACGGCGTCGGCGTGTCGTGCGTCAACGCCCTTTCTGCATACCTGAAAGCCGAAGTTCATCGCGACGGCAAAATATATGAGCAGGAATACTCGCTCGGCAAACCGCTCAGCGATATTCGCGAAACGGGAAAAGCAGAAAAAACAGGTACTATCATCACTTTCCGCCCCGACGCAACTATTTTTATTACAACCGAATATAAATACGAAATCCTTGCAAAACGCCTCCGCGAACTCGCATATCTCAACGCCGGAGTGTACTTGCAACTGACCGACAAACGCATCGTGAAAGAAGACGGAACAAACAAATCCGAAATTTTTTATTCGCAGGAAGGATTGAAGGAATTTGTAAAATATATTGATGCTAACAAAGAGCCGCTCATCCCGGACGTAATCCACATCAACACAGAGAAAAAAGGCGTTCCGGTGGAAGTGGCGATGACCTACAATACCTCATATAACGAGAACGTTTATTCCTACGTCAACAATATCAACACAATAGAAGGTGGCACACACGTTGCAGGTTTTCGCACGGCGCTTACTCGCACCCTGAAAAAATACGCCGACGACAACAAACTTTTGGAAAAAGCCAAAATCGAAATTTCGGGCGACGACTTCCGCGAAGGATTGACATCCGTCATCTCGGTGATGGTGGCAGAGCCGCAATTCGAGGGACAGACAAAAACCAAACTTGGCAACGACGACATAAAAGGAACTGTCGATATGGCCGTCAGCGAGGCGCTTGGCAATTATCTCGAAGAACATCCGAAAGAATCGAAACTCATTGTCGAAAAAGTAATCCTTGCCGCCACAGCCCGCCATGCAGCCCGCAAGGCTCGCGAAATGGTGCAGCGCAAATCGCCGCTTTCGGGCGGAGGACTGCCGGGCAAACTTGCTGACTGTTCCGACCGCAACCCCGAACGTTGCGAGCTCTTCCTCGTGGAAGGGGATTCGGCAGGAGGAACAGCCAAACAGGGACGCGACCGCCAGTTTCAGGCTATCCTGCCACTTCGCGGTAAAATTCTAAACGTCGAAAAAGCGATGCACCACAAAGTGCTCGAATCGGAAGAAATACGCAATATATACACTGCATTGGGCGTTTCCATAGGCACGGAGGAAGACAGCAAAGAATTAAATATGACCAAGCTGCGCTATCATAAAGTAGTGATTATGACTGATGCCGACGTCGATGGTAGCCATATTGCAACGCTTATCCTCACATTCTTTTTCCGCCACATGCGTCCGATGATAGAAAACGGCTACATATACATCGCCACTCCGCCGCTTTACCTGATGCGTAAAGGAAAAGCCGAAGAATACTGCTGGAACGACCAGCAGCGACAGTCGTTTGTCGACCGTTTTGCCGACGGCAACGAAGGCGCCTGCACCACGCAGCGCTACAAAGGTCTTGGCGAGATGAACGCCGAGCAACTGTGGGAAACCACAATGAATCCCGATGGACGCACTCTCCGTAAGGTATCAATAGAAAACGCCGCCAATGCCGACAACGTTTTCTCCATGCTGATGGGTGAAGATGTTGCTCCACGCCGTGAGTTTATAGAGGAAAATGCTACTTATGCTAATGTTGATGCTTAATATGCTAATCGGCATATCAGTAAATTATACGGAAGGAAAATCAACTCTCTCGGAGGCATATTACAATTCGGTCATTAAAGCGGGCGGGACGCCTGTTCTTGTACCGCTCACTACAAATAAAAATATTCTCGAAGACGTAGTTGAGCAAATAGACGGCTTATTGCTCACCGGCGGTGGTGATGTTTATTCGCCTATTTTCGGAGAAGAACTGCATCCCACCGTAATTGACTACAATCGCGACCGAGACGAATATGACATAGAGCTTACTCATCTCGCTGCCGATAGACAGATGCCCATTCTTGGCATCTGTCGTGGGCATCAGGTTATCAACATTGCTTTTGGAGGAACACTCATTCAGGATATTCCCTCTCAAGTTCCTTATTCAAAAACAGTTCATAATCAAAGCGAAGCAAGATTAATCCCTACGCATACAGTAAAAATCAAGAAAAATTCAAAGTTATTTTCAATCGTCAATCGTCAATCGTCAATATCTGTCAACTCTTTCCATCATCAAGCAATAAAAAACATTGCGCCTGATTTTGAAGCAGTAGCATTTGCGCCCGATGGTGTAGTGGAAGCAATAGAATCTATTGAAGGCAAGGCAATTATCGGCATACAATGGCATCCGGAAAATATGGCTGTCGCCGACAATGAGGTGATGACCAATATCTTTACTAACCTTACTTACGAGGCAGAGTTTTATAGCCGAGCCAAAGAACTGCACAGAAAGATATATTCGATCGACAGTCATACCGATACGCCTATATTTTTTAAATACAAAACCGATATAGGCAAAAAGAATACTGTAAAAGTCATGCCGGAAGACGCTGGTAAAAAAGGTAAAGATTCAATACTTTACAGCGTAAAAGTTGATATTCCGCGAATGAAAGAAGGAATGCTCGACGCTGTGTTTATGGTTGCATACCTGCATCAGGGTGCACGCACTGCAACGGCTCTGAAAGATGCGACCAGGAAGGCGGTCGAGATTATAGAAAAGATTAAAAAGCAGGTTGAGAAGAACAGTAAAACCACAGCGTTGGCTTATTCAGCAGACGATTTGAGAAAAAACAAGAAAGAAGGTAAAAAAACAATTTTTATCGGTATCGAAAACGGATATGCGCTCGGCAAGGATATCAAAAACGTGGAACGATTTGCAAAGATGGGCGTCCGATACATCACTCTTTCACACAATGGCGACAACGACATTTGCGATTCCAACAGAGGCAATGCCGAACACAACGGCTTGAGCGAATTTGGCAAACAGGTTGTCAGGGAAATGAACCGCACAGGCATTATAGTTGATATTTCACATACTTCAGAAAAAACTTCTTTCGACGTGCTGAAAATCAGCACGAAACCTGTTATTGCCTCCCATTCGTCTGCCAAAGCGCTATGCGACCATCCTCGCAATATATCCGACAAACTGATGAAAGCGATCGCGGAAAAGGACGGCGTGATTCAGATTTGCCTGTATGACGGCTTTCTCGTGAAAGGGCGCAAGGCTACTGTCGAGGACGCCTGCAACCATATCGACCATGTCGTGAAGACGGCAGGCGTCGACCATGTTGGCATCGGATCCGATTTCGACGGCGGAGGCGGTATCACCGGATGCAATGCAGCAAACGAAATGCCTCAAATCACTCTTGAACTAATGCGTCGCGGCTATTCAGACTGCGATATTGCCAAAATATGGGGTGGAAATCTGATGAGAGTGATGAAAGCAAACAACGCGGATAATGAAGATCGTTGAAACGCAGCAATACACATTTCACTCATTTTATCAACGCCGCGACCCCACGCCTCAACATAACCACTGCGGAAAAATGCATTGGCAATATCCGGGTTATATGAGCGAGAAGAATATTCGTTAAACAGATTTTTCTCCGTCCAAATCTTCTGGCAATTTTCCTTCGTTCCAAATTTTTATTCGGACGGGATAATCGCGAATTTGAATGGGTATGCAACCCGCATATCTTAGTGCGCATAGCGTTCAAATTTACCAAGTTAAATGTTTAAAACATTTAGTTGCTTTTTTCAGAAGCGGGCGGCAACATTAGGGTAATATGCCGTATCGCGTATAAGGCGTGTGATTATTTTTTCAATGTTACTGCTTTCTATCTTGGAGGTTTGATACAAAGAATTGTTTTGG